>DATNAC010000077.1:0-36096 GCA_035573035.1 Terriglobales bacterium | reverse complement strand
TGAGCGCGTTGGCGTCGCGCCCCAGGTTGGGCAGCTTGATGATGGCGTCCCCGCTGATGGAGCTGCCGACGGTGGAGTTCATGGTTTGCAACTCGGCGCCGGTGGCGGTGACTTCGACCGTTTGCGTAGCCGTGCCCACCTGCATGGGCACGTTGAGCGTGACCTGTTTGCCGACATCCACCGCTTGATTCTTGACCGCCGCCTCCTTGAAGCCTTCTTTTTTGACGGTCAGCGTGTAGACGCCGGGATTGACGTTGGAAAAGACGTAGCGGCCAGCCGAGTTGGCCACCGTGGCTTGCGAGCCGCTGGTGGCATTGTTGGTCAGCACCACCACCGCGCCCGCCATGGCGGCGCCTTGCGCGTCGGTGATTTGACCCACCACGGTGCCGACGTTCGCCGCCTGCGCGGCGGCGCTGCGCGGCGCCATCAGACCTAAGCCCCAAACTGCGATGGCCACCACAAGCCACCGCACTCCCCGATGCAGAGCCAATGACATTTGTCCTCCTATATGACCAATCCAGACACGGCTTGACTCGTGGATCATGGTCCATGGGTGATGTACATGTCAACAGCAAAACATAACAACACTTATATTTTTTTGTGCCGTACGGGAACACGACTGCCCCCGAAGGGCACCGGACGCGCGCGCTTGGCTAGCGCTACTAACGATGTGGGGTTTTGGCCGGCGGGGCGTCGGGCTTCTGGTTGGCCAGCGCCGACGGGTTGGTTTGCATCAGTTGGATGAGCTGTTTGTCCCGCGCGGAAAGCGGGGGCGCGCCCGCGCCGCCCATCGGCACCAACACGGTGTGTTCGTGCTGCGCCAGGCGCAGGCGCTGCTGCACGCGGGCGCGGCGATAGAGCAGGGCCGCGGTCAGCGCCACCGCCAGCAGCAGCGCCGCCGCCATCGCGAACCAGGCGGCGCGCGGCCGGAGGGAGCGCCGAACACGATCACGCCGCGATGCTGTCCGCGCGGCCTGCATCCAGGCCGCCACTTGCCCGGGTGCGGGCTCGACCGCGCTGTACTCCGCCAGCACCTCGTCGAGGAGGGGATCCATCTCCGGCTTCATGCCTGGCCTCCGCGGCCGCGCAGGGCGGCTTCCAGCTTCTCGCGCAGCAAGCGCCGGGCGCGCAGGCAGCGGGTGCGCACCGAGGCCTCGGGGATGCCCAGCATGGCGCCAATCTGGCGCGCGCTCAGCTCGGCCACGGTGGAGAGGACCAGCGGTTGCCGCAGCTTGGCGGGCAGATGCTGAATCAGCTGGGTCGCCATGGCTTTCATCTGGCTCCGGGCCAAGGTCTCATCCGCGGCGGCGCCGTGCGCACGCAACTCGAAGCCCTCGGGCAGGTCCTCGATGGCCACCAGCGTGGCCGGCTTGACCCTACGCGCCACCGCCACCCGGAAGGCGATGCGCGCCAGCCACGCCGCCGGATCCTCCACCTGATCCAGGCGGTGGCGATACTTCCAGGCGCGCTGTAAGGTTTCCTGCACCGCATCCTCGGCGTCTTGGGGGTGGCGGAGCACGGAGTAGGCGACGCGGTAGAGCAGCCGCGCCTGCGGCCACACTACCGCCTCCCAGGCGGAGTCCGCATCCGCCGCGGCCGCTAGAACCGGCTGGGCCGCTATTTCCGTTTCATCCGCCTTCATCTCGTAAAGACCGGCCTTCGGACCAGTTCGTTCTCCAAAAATGCCAACGGCGGCCACGAGGGCCGCCGTTGCGAGCGTCTGCCGGATGCGCCGCTATTTGTGCGGCGTCCCCGGAGGAGGCGTGGCCGGCTTGGCCGGGCCGAAGTAGCTCTCACTCACCACAGGATGCGCCGCGGCGGTGATACGGTCAATGGCATCGCTCAGCGCCTTGCCACCCAACTCCTGTTCGATCAATGGTTTGGCTTGGTCAAACGGCATCGTGGTGCGGGCTTCCACCTCGACGATGTGGTAGCCGAAGCGGGTGTGGATCGGGTCGCTGACCTTGCCCACCGGCAGCGTGTTGACAGCGGTCTCAAACTCGGGAACGGTCTCCCCCGGCGAAATCTCGCCCAACTCGCCACCCTTGTCCTTGGAGCCCGGGTCGTCGGAGTCGGTCTTGGCGATTGCGGCAAAGTCGCCCCCCGCCTTCAGCTTGGCTGAGAGCTGGTTGACTTTGGTCAAGGCTTCGGCCTGGGTGCGCGGGTTGGGGCCGCCCGGGGTTTCCGAGTCGCCCACCAGAATGTGGCGCACCTTGGTCTGCGCGAAGTCCTTGGTGTGGGCGTCGTAATAGGCCTTGATGTCGGCATCGCTGGGCGTGGCCGTGGTTCGCAGCTTATCCACCACCGAGTTGGAGAGCGCGGTATCGCGCGCCACCAGCATTTGCATTTTGAAAGCGGATCCCTGGTCCAAACCCTGGCGGTGACCCTCCTCGGAGAGCGCCAGCATCTTGGCCAGCTCGTCCGCCACGGCGCGTTTGTTGGCCTGCATCGCCGCCTGATTTTCGGCCGGGGCCTGCTTGATCAGCTCATCGAACTGGCTGGCTCGGATCTGCTGCGTGCCGACCGAGATCACTACGGGATCGGTCGAGGCCGCAGCCGGAGCCGCCTTGGTTTGGGCGGCCGGTTTGGTAGCCGCGGAAGGCTTGGCGGGCGTCTGCGCCGCCAAACCGCAAGCAGCGGCCAACGCCGCCACTCCCCAACAGGAAAAACTACGCATCTTTTGATTACATCACGAAAACGACCCAGATGGGGGACAAGTTCACCGCCGACCTAGTGTAGTGCGTCACAAATAGCTGGCATTATGCCAATGCCCCGTATGCGACTTTTCCCCAAGAAAAGTCGCACGCTTTCGCCCGAAATTAAACGTCATTTTGTGTGACGCACTACACTAGAAGTGGTCTCATCATGCCGCAGCAGGCCGCCTGGGGCGAGCTGGATGCGGCTTTTTCTGGGGAAAAAGCCGCACACGATCCATTCGCGTAGAGTTTGGCACCAATTATGAGACCACTTCTAGGGCCATGGCGAGGCCCCGGTACGGCCAGCAGCCGGAGTGGTTGGCACCACTCCGGCTCGCTGTTTCCCCCAGGGATACGTAAGTTGGTTAATGCCGGTCGCCGTTGTGATCGTGATCGCTCGCGCCCGTGCCCGGGGTGAGCGAGACCCCGCGCAGCACTTCGGCGAAGCCAGCGGTTTCGAGGGTGTAAAAGCGCTCGTTCGCGACCGGCGTGGTGGCGGCGAGCGGATCGTTGATCACCACCAGCCGGTTGGGATCGGCGCCCTGGTCGCCCGAACCGCTCACGGTGGAAGTAATCGCCCAGAGCGTGACCGTTCCGTCAGGATTGACACGCCCCGTCAGATTGCGCAGGCCGTCGGTGGCCGGCGCCCAGGGCAGTCCGGTCCCGCCGATGCCGGAGTTGTCGCCGGTGGGATAACCGGCAACGTTATAGGGAATGCCCAGATCCAACCCCTGCTGCAGCACATACGCCAGGTTCCACTGCCCGCCGGAGAATACCCACTTTTGCAATCCGGCCTGGGTCTGCGCCGCCGCGTGCCCGTAGAGGGTGTTGTCGCCGTTGAAGCCATCGCCCTCGTCCGCGACATAGAGCGTCGTCGGGTTGGCGAACCAAATCCCGAAGGGGAACGCATTCGTCGTCTTCTTGGCCAGCGCGGTGTTGAAGCCTTTGAGGATGCACATATTACTCGGCAGGCCGTCCGATGCCAGAGTGGCCGGGTTATAGCCCAGCGCTCCCGGCAGTGCCGCGCCCGCCGCCGGCAGCCCCACGCCATCGGGGCAGGCGCTCCCGGTGGGATCCACGAAGTAGACGGTGTTGACGCCATTGCTGCCGCTGCCTTTGGTCATGTAGAGAACGTGGTTGTAGAGGCGGAGACCGCGAAAATTATCATCCTTGCCGATCTTGTCCGCCTTGTCGCCCAGCAAGGTGACCGAGAAGCTGGCGGTTGGCGTGGGCGCGCCCGGGGTTTGCACCCGCTCGGGCGACCGCAGCCAGGGAAAGATCTGCGCCCCCGCGCCGAGCACCACGCCCGTAGGCTGGGGGTTGCTGCCATTGCCGGCATTGCCGGCCGTGTAGATCACGTCGCGGTGATCGGCGTCGTCGAGCACCGCGGCGCGGCCGTTGTTGCCGCTATAGGCGTTGGTGCGCACCAGGTCCACATTGCCTTCGGCGTCAACCACCGCGGCGGCGCGATAGGCGTTCGCGCCCACGGGGTTGGTCGGATCCACCGCCCCGGGAGTGTTGGAATTCGAAATATCGACCGCGTTCACCGCCGCGTCGTAGCCCATCAGCGTCAGGAAGCGGCCGCTGGTGGAGAGGTTGAGCGCGCCCTCGGACTTGGAGCTGAAGCTGGTCACCAACTGACCGCCGTCCGGGTCGGCGCCGGGCCGCCGGCTTTTGGGCAACTCCAGTGTCCCGATGCGCCAACCAAACGGGGTGAGCTGGTCGAGATAGAGGCGCGAGGCGATGCCGAAGCTGCCGTCCACTCCGGCATTGTTGAATACGAAGGGATAGGTGCCGTCGTTGGTGGCCGCATCGGGCGAGGAACAGCCCACCGCGGTGGCGGCGCAGCCGGGGGGCAGCGCCTCACCGATGCTGACGTTGGCGGCGCGATTGTCATAGACGCTGCGGCTGACCACCAAATTGCCGGGGTAAAAACGCATGCGGTCGAGGAGCCCGGGGTGGGCGGGCCGCGCCGCGGTCAGGCCGACGACCGCGGCGGCGATCGCCAGCACGGCACTGGTTGCGGCTGCGGACGCGAAAACGCGCCGCCGGGTGGGAGAGGTGCGGATCAGCATAAGACTGCGGAAAGCCTCCTTCGCTGACCTATTCTCCGATCGCGGACGCGGCCGCGGCATGTCAGTTTGATTACGTTATGGCGATGCACGAACGCAGGGAGTCGGGAACAGCCCGGCTCATGACGCCGTCCAAGCTCGGCGCGTTGCCGGAATCCTGCCGACCCTCTCTCAGCGCACCTCCCACGGCCGGGCGTTCACCAACCGCAGGGGGCCGCGGGCGGAAGTGACATACGCCGCGGCCGCGGCCTGCAAGGGAGCCGCATTCGCCGCATACAAGATGACGTAGGTACCGGGCGCGCTGCGCCAGCCCCAGTGGGGGTGGCCGACCACCATCAAGTAGGCGTGACCGTCGAGGAGCAGGGGATAGCTGGCAATGTCGGCGAGATTGGTCGCCTCGAGGGCAAACCCCGGAAACTCAATGCCAGCACCAATGTTGTCGGGCAGCCGCTCCCGCAATGCCCGGATGGCAGCCAGGTCGGCGCCCTGCACCGGCTTTCCAAACGTCAGGGTAGAGGGATCCTTGGCCGCTTCGTATCGCGACACCACCTCGGGGGCTACGCGGCGCAGCGAAGCGGCGGCCACCGCGCTGCCCGCCGGGACGGTGGCACGGCCACTTGTTGCCTGGGTCGCTTCCGTTGGTCGCTCGGAGGCCGGGCTTCGATTGCCGGCAGGGGATGCCCGCTGTGCTGAGGACATCTGCGAGCTGCCGCCATACGTGGCTTCCACCGCATACGTGATTGCGAACCTTGCCTCCATCTCGCAGGCCGCTCCCCAGGAATGGCTGTCCGCCCGCCAGGGTGTGACCTGCCAATCTTCGAAGCCGGTCATCGAGGTCACATCCAAGAACGCCGCTCGTCCGCCGACGCGCGCCAGCCACCCATCATCGTGGAATCCGTCACAGATGAGGTTGTCGCCATCGTGCACCGCCTTGGCCGGCAATCCCGGGAGTAGATCCGCCCGTCCGCCCCGCGTCCATGCGAAGAAGAGAAAGCCCGCGCAGTTGGCCGTCCCTTCGGTCGTTTCCAGCATATGCAGCGGCGTTGCTGGGAGCGCATAGACGTCTCGCCTTCCCATAAGTTGCCGCGGCAAGACGGCGGCCAGCCGCTCGGAAGGGCGGTAGAGTTTGCCGAAGGAAGCGGTAAACGCATCCGATCCCAAACCCGCCGGTATTTCTCCCGGTCCCGCGAGCTGGATGTAGGGCTGACTGCCCTTGGATAGTGTGGCAAGCGCGTCGCCGCCGCCCGCAATGACGGGGTTGGATCGAACTTGCGCCGCAAGGGCGCTGCACATGGCAACATCCGGCGCGGCCCAGCGCGGAGCCGCCGCCAGGCTAAGTGCGGCCGCGAGTAGCGCGCCCACGCCGGCATAGAGGCGCATGCGATCCTCCTGGCGGCGATGATACCTCTTTTCGAGGCACGACGCCGGACCCCGCGATCAGCGATAGCCGCCATCTCCGCGGTGATCGTTGTCGCCGTCGTGATCGCGGTCGGTGTCCGGCGGGGGCGGTGTGCCCCCGCCGAACGCCGCCGTGGCCGCCAGCGAGCGGTCGTAGTGCAGGGTGATACTGCCGTCGGCGTCGATCGTTCCCCCGACGATGGCGCCCGCAAATACCAGCCCGCTCCCAAGCCGCACGCGTGCGTTCGGGGCATACACCACCGCCGCCAAAGCCGCCGGGGCAGTGCACCCGGAGTCGTCGCGGTCATGGTCGCTATCGCAGCGATCCTGGTGGCCGTTGTTGCCGCCCAGTTCCACATCGGCGCGGCCGCCGTAGAGGATCGCCAGATCGGCGGGACGGCCGTTGTTCCGGATGGTTCCCGCTTTGAGGTCGAGCGCGTCCCCGTCCTCGCCCCGCGGGCCGGCCAGGTTCACGATCACCGGACCGCTCACCAGGTTCAGAACCGCGCCCGGCTGCAGGTGCAGGCTGTGGAGGTTGTAGGTACCCGCGGACAGGTCAACTGTGAGGTTGTCATCCACGGTCAGGTCGCCGTAGGTTCCCGGCGCCAGCGCCACATGGTGATCGCCCACCTGGGTACAGCCGGCGAAGCGGTCGCACCGATCCGCCAGGAATTGCGGCGTGCTCGGAGGCGCCACCGCGGGGGCCGCCGGCGTCGGATACGCCAGTGCCGACGGCAGTTGTACGATGCCGCCGCTCACCGAGGCGTCGTGTCCATGCACCACCAGCGCCGCCTGGCCCGAGTGGTCGCAGTTTTCATCCTGGTTCGCATGCGGATCGAACAACGCCCCCAGAACCGCAACCCGTCCGTCCAACGTCAAGGTGCCATTGGTCCCGACATTGCCGCCGGAGGGCTGCTGTCCGGCGGGGAATGCGCCCAGCGAGGAATCATAGCTGTCCACCCGGACGTTGCCATTCAGCGACATGCTGGCGCAGCCGGTGTCGGTGGCGTAGAAACCAAACCCGAATCCGAGACGCGTCTGGAAGGTCTGCGTGGCGTCAGGCGCCGGCAGATAGCCGCCATTGCCCGCCTGCGAGGCGGTCACCGTAACCGAACCGGGGCCTTGAATGGTCAACTGATTGCCACTCAACACTGCCGGGCCGCTCACCGCGTACGTAACCGGCAGTCCGGAAGAAGCCACCGCCTGTAGAGTCACCGTGAATGCGGTGCCGTTGTAGATCTGGTCGCCAACGGCGGGGAAGGTGATCGCCTGCGGCGCCGAGTCCACGGTCAGCGAGCCGTCGTGGACCGTCACCGTATAATTCGACAGCGCCGCCCCGGTTGGGGTGATCGCGATGTCGTAGGTGCCGGGAGCGGAGGTCAGGCCCGCCGCTGTCGCGAACGTTGCGCCGATGGCATCCTGGTTGACGATCCCGGCAAACGTCGCCGCGAACGCCGGATTGGGCGTGTTGTAGGACCGTGTATAGCTCAAGCCGACAATCGTCAACGGCGCGGGTTGCACCGTCACGGCGCCAG
This sequence comes from Terriglobales bacterium, assembly GCA_035573035.1. Classification (GTDB taxonomy): domain Bacteria; phylum Acidobacteriota; class Terriglobia; order Terriglobales; family SCQP01; genus SCQP01. Next base: position 28,395 of record DATNAC010000077.1, on the reverse strand, counting down.
GGGCGTAGCTGATGGCATAATTCGCATCCGCCGCACCGGAGCAGGTCGCCGGATAACGGCCCACCGGGCTACCGCTGGTCGCTGTTGTCGAGCAGACCAGAGCCGAACCCAGGCTGGCTGAGGAGTCGCCGTTGGCAAAGCCCGTGTAGCCGGCCGAGACCACCGGCGCCGCGCCGCCATAGGTCATCGTGGCGCTCGACGCCGTAATCGTCAGCGTTGCCGCACCCACCGCTACCGTGCCCGGCACATAGGTGATGGTGTAGTTGGCCGCGGTGCCGCCCGCGCAACTGCTCGGGTAGCTGCCCACCGGCGAGGCGGAGGTCGCGGTTGTCGAACAAGCCTGGCCGCTGATCACCGCGGCCGAGTCGCCGTTCACAAACCCGGCGTAGCCCGCGGTGACCGCCGGAGCCGCGCCGCCGTAGGTCATGCTCGCGCTCGATGCCGTCACCGTCAGCGCTGCCGCGCCTACCGTGACCGTACCCGGCATGTAGCTGATGGTGTAATTCGTGGCCGTGCCGCCCGCGCAATTGCTCGGATAGCTACCCACCGGCGAGGCCGAGGTCGCCGTGGTCGAGCAGGTCAGACCGCTGATCACCGCGGCCGAGTCGCCGTTCACAAACCCGGCGTAGCCCGCGGTGACCGCCGGAGCCGCGCCGCCGTAGGTCATGCTCGCGCTCGACGCGGTTACCGTCAGGTGCGCCCCGCCCACAGCGACAGTGCCCGGCACATAGGTGATGGTGTAGTTGGCCGCGGTGCCGCCCGCGCAACTGCTCGGGTAGTTGCCCACCGGCGAGGAAGCCGTCGCCGTGGTCGAGCAGGTCAGACCGCCGACGAGGGCCGGCGTCTCACCGTTCACGAATCCCGCATAGCTGGCCGTGATCGCGGGTACCGCGCCGCCATAGGTGATGGATGCACTCGAAGCGGTCACCGTCAGCGCGGCCGCTCCGACCGTAACCGTGCCGGGGGCGTAGGTAATGGTGTAGTTGGCCGCCGTGCCGCCGGTGCAGGTGCTCGGGTAGCTGCCCACCGGCGACGTGGAGGTCGCTGTGGTCGAGCAGGTCTGGCCCGTGACTGCCGCGGCGGTGTCGCCGTTGACGAGCCCGGAGTAGGCCGCCGTGAGCGCCGGCACCGCGCCGCCGTAGGTCATGCTGGCGCTGGCGGCGGTGATGGCCAGCGGCGCGGGCGTGCCCGTGCCGTTCAGGCCCACACTCTGCCGCGTGCCGGACTGGTTGAGGTTGTTGTCGGTGATGGTTAACGTGCCGGTCAGCGCGCCGGTGGCCGCCGGGACGAAGGTTGCGGCGATGAAACAGGTCGCACCCGGATCCATAGTGCCGGTGGCGCAAGTATTGCCGGAACCGTTGGCGCCGAAACTGCTGCTCGCGGCGTAGCCGGTGATCAGCAAATCGGCATTGCCGGCATTTTCAAACTCGACCGCCGGGGCTACGCTGCTGGCGCCGTATTGGGTCGCCGGGAAAGCCACCGCGGGCGGCGTCGAACGCGAGTACTTGGTGATGTGTTGATCGTCGGGGGCGGCGTAGATGTCGCCCTGGCCATCGACCGCGAGCGCGGTGCGGCCGGCGGCGGGCAGCGTGGTTTCCTGCCAGGTGCCGGCGGCGTAGCGCAGAATGCGTGGGTCGCCGCCACCGAAGTTGCCGACATAGACGTTGCCCGCCGCATCGAGGGCAACCGAATGCGGCTTGTTCATGTGGCCGTCATTGCTCACCAGTTGGTGCAGCGCACGAGGGCTTGCGCCCGCCGGCAATTCGTACAACGTGTTGTTGTTGAAATTGGCGGTGAAGAGATCGCCGGCGGGGTCGATCGCCATGCCGATAAAATTCTCCCCCGCGCCCGGATATACGGTCGTCACGGCGTGCGTCCCAGCCGCGATTTCCAGAATGGCGCCGTTGGCGACACTGAGGTACAAGTTGCCGCTTCCATCGACGACCAGGTTATTGCCCACCGCGGGCAAGTTCGTCAGGATGCGGCCCAAGCTGCCGCTGCCATTCACCATTTCGTAGAGGTCGCCGATGACGGTGCCGCCGCTGACCTGGTGGCTCGCGCTCATATACACATTACCGGCGCCATCGATGGCCGTGGCGCCCGCGGCGAAGCCGCTGGTTGTGGAGCCTAGCGGGATCACGGTCGAGGTGCCAGCCGGCACCTCCAGCAGTTGGAAGCTGTGCGAGTCGTTCCAATAGGCATCGCCCGCGCCGTCGAAGCTCAGTCCGCGCGGTACGTTGGCCGAGACCGTCCAGGTGGGGGTGGGTGAGGTGAACAGCCCCAGCGGGCCGTCGCCGAGCCCGCCCAAAAAGCTGGTGCCCAGGATGTTGCCGCTTGCGTCCTTCAGCACAATCGCGCCTTCACGCTCACCCGGGCTCTTGGGGCGGAAAGTGAAGTCGACCTCGCAGGCCTGGCCGGCCGTGTAAACCTGACCCGCCACGCAGGTGTCGTTCCCGCCGGGATTAAAGTCCAGCCCGGTCGCGCCTTGGGTGACCACCCCGACGCTGGCCAGCGTGCCGCCCGCGGAGAAGTTCACATAAGCCACCTGAGGCGCGGTGGCCTGGCCGGCCGCCGTCTCCGCGGCGGTGTAGGAACTCGGGTAGGGATTGACTTGAACGGTCTGCGAAATTGGGGCTCCGCCGACGTAATTCCCCGAGCTCGCACCGGCCACACTCGCGATGATCGTCACCAAGCCGGCGTTGGTGTAAGTGAGGTTGTTGCCTCCGATCGCAGCGGCCGCACCGGAAAGGGTGTACGTAACCGTTTCTCCGTCGCTGGCCGCCGCATTCAGGGTAGCGGTGGCATTCACCGCGACCGGCGATGCCAAGGCGGGGAAGGTGAGCACCAGGGTGGCGGGAGCGATCGCGATGGCGCCGTTGAGGTAGCTGATCGTATAGTTGGAGTCCACCGCACCGGTGCAAGTTGTGGCGTAGCTCCCCACGTTGCTGGCGGAGGTCGCGCCGGTCGTGCAAACCGGAGCCGTGGCCAAGCTGGCGGCGGTGTCGCCGTTCACGAAGCCGCTAAAGGTTGGCGTGATCGCCGGTACGGCGCTCCCGTAGGTCAAGCTACTGCTCGAGGCAGTGATGGTCAGTGCCGCCGGGGTGGACGTGCCGTCCAAACCGACAGACTGGAGTGCATTCGGCTGGTTGAGGTTGTTGTCGGTCAGGACCAGGGCGCCGGACAACGAGCCGGTCGCCACGGGAGCAAACGAGGCCCCGATAAAGCAGGTCTTGCCCGCATCGAGATTACCCACGGCACACGTGTTGCCGGCGCCGGACGTACCGAAATTGGTCCCGGCGGAGTAGCCGGAGATCACCAGCGGCGCGTTGCCGTCGTTTTCGAACTCCACCAACCCGGACGCGGACACCGAACTGGTCGCGCCATAGGCGGTCGTGGGCAGTTGGTCGGTGGGGCCTGTGATGCGCGCGTACTTGACCACGTTGGCGCCATTGGCGGCATAAATGTTGCCTTGTCCGTCCAAGGCGAGGCTGCCGGTAGCGGGCGCCGGAAGGGTGGTCTCGCTCAGCGTGCCGGCGGCGTAGCGCAGTAGCGTCCCATGCGAACCGTCCACGTAGATGTTCCCGGCCGCATCCAGAGCGATCCCCTGGGGGCTGCTCAGGTTGCCGTCCTGGCGCACGAGTGGTATCAACGCTCCGCTTCCTCCCGGCAGTTGATTGGCGACCGGCAGCTCATACAGAGCATTGTTCTTGATATCGGCGGCGAACAGGTCACCGGCCGGATCCACGGCCATGCCGACGAAGCGCGCCCCGCCGAGGCCGTTGAAAATGGTCGTGACCGCGTGGGTGCCGGCGGCAATCTTATACATCGCGGCCGTGTTTTTGTTGCTTGCGTACAGGTTACCGGAGCCATCCACCTCGAGGTTGTCGTCACCGGAGGTCACGGTGGCGATCTTCACCAAGCTGCCGTTCACCATCTGGTAGAGGGCGTTTTGGGGTCCGCTCAACACGTAGAGATTTCCCGCACCGTCCACGGCGGTGGCGCCGGCGGTGCTTGATCCACTATCGAAGCCGACGCTGGCCAGCGCGGTGGCGGAACCGCCCGAGTAGGGAATCGTCTTGAGTTCATTGTTGAAAGCATCGGCGATATACACATTGCCGAAGCCATCGGTGCTGATGCCCGAGGGGCCGTTGAAGCCCGCCACGCTCCAGGTGGGGTTCAGCGAGGTGAACAGACCGAGCGGCGCCTGCGCCAAGCCGCCCAGATAGCTCGTACCCAGAACTGTGCCGCCACTGTCTTTCAGCACGATGCCGCCGAGGCGTTCGCCCGGGCTGGTGGGGCGGAAGGTGTAGCTCACCACGCAGGACTGTCCGGCCGCATAGAACTGGCCGCTGACGCAGGCCTCCGGACTGGACGAGGTCCCGGCGGTGAAGTCCAGGTTCGGCGCGCCCTGCGTCACCACGCTGATGTTCTGGAGCGTACCCGCGGTCGTAATGTTGATCACCGCGGCCTGGGTGGTGCTGCTGCCGACAGCGGTCACCGGAGCGGTGTCGCTATTGGCGGCGGGATTCACGGTGACCGACTGCGAGACCGGCCCGGCGGCCAGGTAATCGGTGCTGGCCGCCGCGCTCACCGTAATCGTGACGTTCCCGATGTTGGTGAAGGTGATGCTGCCGCCGTCGAGCAGCGCCGGAACACCGCTAAGGCTGTAGGAAACATTCCCGCTGCTGGATGTAGCGCCGAGCGCCACGGTGCTATCCACCGTCGCGGTGGAGGCCAGGGTCGGAAACGTGATGGTTTGCGCCGCCGGCGCGATTGCAGCGCTCAGGGCAGGCTGCGTGAGGGTGTAGTTCCCCGCCGCGGAGCCGCTTAGCGCGCAACCGGGAGCGGCGAGCGTGACCGCGATCCCACTGCCCGCATCGGCTTGCGCGAAGGTGCCGGTGGCGGCGCAGGTAACACTGACGTTGGCGCTGTCACCGGCGCTCACGCCCGCCAAGGCAGGAGTCCCCCCGATAGTGGCGGCGGTTGTGCCATCGTAAGTTTTGTCGTTGGCGACCAGCCCCGTAACCGTGACGGAGGGGGGCGGAGGAGGTTCGGCCGCGCCGTAACGGGCCACCAAGGCGCCGCTGGGTGTGGTGATGTTGACGCCGCCCGCCATCACGAAGTCCCCGTTGGCCTGAATCGCGAGCCCAACCGGATAGTTGTAGGAGCCGTAGTTCCGCACCAGTTGACCAAAGCCGGGGGTGGCGCTCGTCCCGAAATTGGTATCGAGGCTGCCGTTGGACTGGTACAAGACGACGCTGAAGGCGCCGCGCATCATTGCGGATACGGCGATGCGCCCGTCCGGCAGCAGCACCATATCGGTGCCCCAAGTGGGGGACCCGAGAGTGTTACCACCGCCAGGATAGTCGGAAAGCACGATGCCGCCGCTGCCGAAGTTGCTGTCGAGCGTGCCGTTGGCGGTGATCCCCAAAAGCATCAGTAGGCGGTTCGGGTTCGTAAACTGGGCGCTAATGAAGTCGCCCACCGCCCCCGCCACGATAATCTCGCCGTTGGGCTGAACCGCGATCTTGTACGGGCTGTCGTTCAGAAGGCTGGTGTCCCCAACCGGGGGGTAGAGCAAATTGGGGTTCGGGCTAGCCCCGGGTTGGAAGATCGCGATGCCGTTCGTGCCAAAGGAGGTATCGAGCGAGCCATCGGTGTTCAGGCGCGCTACCCCGGTGTCGATGCTGCTGCCGCTGGGTCCCGATACCGAACCCGTGATCACGATCTTGCCGTCGGCGGGCTGCAGCGCCACGCTCTCCCCATAGTCGTTGCAGTTGGTCCGGCTGCAGCCGGGGCGGTTGATCTCCGTGACCCCCGCCGTACCAAAGCTCACGTCCAGGATGCCGCTGGCGGTATAGCGGGAGACGAACCAATTGGCGGCGTTGCCGTTGCTGTCGCTTCCGCCCACGACAATATTCCCGTCGGGCTGGAGCACCAGATTGGCGGTATTGATGAAGCCGCCGCCCAGAAAGAGGGTATAGCCGAGTTGCGCGCCGCCCGAGCTGTCGCCAAACGTCGTGTCCAAGCTGCCGTCCGGGTTCAGGCGAATCAGCGCCAGATACTGCGAATTCTGTCCAGGTACCCGGCCGGTTGCCGTAGCCAGTATCTTGCCGTCCGGCTGCAGGACGACGTGCCCCACAATCAAGCTCAGGTTAGTGCCCGGAACGGCGATGTTGAAACTGGCCACACCATGGAGACCGAAGGAGTTGTCCAGCGAGCCGTCGGGATTAAGCCGCAGGAGCGCCGCTGGTCCGCACAGGGCGACCGGAACCAGCAACTTCTGATCGCCGGGCTGAACCGCGACGTCGTAGGCCTGCATGGTATTGCAGTTGCTCGCCCCGTTGTTCAAGTTGTTGAACACCACCATGCCGTTTCCGGTGCCGCCGAAACCGGTGTCAAGCTGTCCCGACTGCCCGAGCGCGGGCAGGACGGAGAGGCCGCAGAAAACGGCCACGGTCAGGACAAGCAGGCGGAGGCGGCGCGGGGAGAAGCTGGGGCGCATGGGGGTTGTTCCTTTCGCGCGGCGCCCCGAGACACACGTGACCGTGTGACACGCCGGTCCGGGGGCACTGGCGCTTACATAAGAAGGAACGGGAATTCCGCTCGCGGCGGATCAGGAAAGCGGAAAAAGGCGGCAGTTATTTTTCGGCCGGCCGGAGCGGATACACGGCGACTTCGCGATTGTCGATCACCGTGAAGAGACGGGACTCGCCGTAGAGCGCCAGGCTCTGATTGCCGACTGCCGGCAAGCGGACGGCGCGATCGCTCCCAAATTCGTAACGCAGCACATGGGAGTTGGCCAAGTCATTGCCAACCAGCATGTCTCCGTTGGCCAACACGAGAATGGCGTGCGGCTGGTACAGCCGCCCATCGGGCTTGACGATGGGCACCAGTGCGGCGCTTCCCACCGGCAGCTCATACAGTGCGTTGGTGATGTAGTCGGCGCAGAACAAATTGCCTTGGTAGTCGCTTTCCATACCCACAAAGCGGTGGCCCCGGCCTGCCGGATAGAGCTGCACCACCTGGCGCGTGCCGGCTGCAACCATATATATGTTGCCGGTATCGCCGCTGGTGTACAGGTTTCCGGCACCATCCACGCTCAGGTTGTTGTCCAGGAGGGTCTCGGAAGGAACACTGGCAATCCGGTTCGGGATTCCGTTCTCGAGTCGATAGATCGCGTGGCCCGCCGCCGAGCTGAAGTAGACGGTTCCCGCCCCGTCGACCGCGGTGGCCCCCCCCTGCAGCCGCAGCGGCATCCGCGCCAGTACGCGCAGCTGGGAGCCGTCGGCCGGAATTTCATCCACGGTGTTGGCGTAGGCTTCCACAAAATAGGCGTTGCCCTGGCCGTCCGTGCTCAACCCGCGGGGATAGTTGAGGCCGGGAATGGTGCGCAACGGCATCGGCGCCGGCACCCAGCTCTCTTGCCCTTGGCCGCCACCCAGGATGAACTGCGTGTTCGTTTCGCGGCCCTGGCTGTCGTAGAACACCACGGCGCCGTAGCGCACCCCCTCGACCGTCGGGGCAAACCGGATATGCATCTCGCAGCTCGACCCGGCGGCGAAAGTACCGGCGCACGCCGAAGCGTCGGGGCTGGTGAAATCTAGGTTGCGCACTCCCTGCGTGACCACCGCAACGGACTGTATCCGCGTTCCTTGGCGCCACACGACGCGCAGCGGCAAGGTAGTCCCCGCCTGGCCGACCGGCTGCGCGGCGAAGTTGATCGCCGGCATCGGCCGCGACGGCCCCGGCTCGCCGGGGCGGCTCCGCCGCCACCATCCCAACGCCGGCCCCGCAATGGCCGCCACCACGGCCGCGAACACCAGAGTCCGCCGGTGTCGCCGATACAGCAACCACGTTCGCTGCGGCCAGGAGCTCGCTGCCTCCCGCGGCGGCAGATGGCGGCGGTACCGCTCCAGGTCATGCAACATCGCGCCCACCGTGGCGTAGCGTCGCGCCGGATCGGTATCCATCGCGTGGTTCAGGATCGCGTCCAGCGGCGCCGGCACGGCGCATGTGTCTGGGGGGAGCTCGCCGGTGAGCAACTGGCCCAGGACAACCCCCAGCGAGTACACATCGCTGGCGGCGGTGGCTGGTTCGCCACGCAGCTGTTCCGGACTGGCGTAGCGCGGAGTGTACCGGCGCAGGTCCGAGGCGTCCGCCGCCGCGTCAGTCATCTGCGAAATGCCGAAATCCAACAGCTTCACCACCCCATGGCGGTTCACCAGGATATTGCCGGGCTTGAGGTCGCGGTGCACCACCGCCTGGCCATGCGCGTACTCGACCGCCGCGCCCACCTGTGCGAACAGCTCGAGGATGGCGTCCTGGCTCAGACCGCGTTGGCGGCAGTAGGCGTCGATGGACTCGCCCGCCACGAACTCGGTGGCCAGCCAGGCCGCCCCGTCATCCGTGGTGCCCCAGTCCAGCAGGGTCGCGATGTTGCCATGCTGCATGCGGGCGAGCGAGCCCCGCTCCAGCCGCAGCCGGTTGGCTTCCTCCGCCTGACGGAAGCGCAGCAGCTTCAGCGCCACCGGACGGTGGAACTCGTCGTCGCCGCGCTCGGCCAGCAGCACCAGCCCCGCCCCCCCGCGCCCCAGCTCGCGCACCACGCGATAGCGCCCGATCTCGAGACCCGCCGGCACCCCGTCGGAAAACCGTTCCTTCCATGAGGCCGGCAGCGGCGCCAGCTCGAAGGTTTCAGGCCCCGGATCCTCATGGGCGGCGAGCAGCGACCCCAACTCGGCCGCCAACTCCGGCGCTTCCTGGCGGACACGGACGAGTACGTCCTCCCGCGCCGCCCCCTCGGCGTTGAGAGCTTCGCCAAACCAGAGCTTCAGCCGCGCCCACTCGTCCGGAGTCACTTGGCCTCGAGTTCGCGCCGCAGCCAGGCGCGCGCCATCGCCCAGTCGCGCTTCACCGTGGCCTCGGAAATTTGCAGATTCTGCGCCGTCTCGACCACGCTCAGCCCGATAAAGCAGCGCAGTTCGACAATTTGCGCTTGTTGCGCGTCCATGACCTCAAGCCGGTGCAGCGCGTCGTGCAACACCAGTACGTCCACCCCCGCCGGCTGCGCCAGGTCGACGCCCTCGAGGGTGAGATGGTCCTCGCCGCTCCCGCGCTTCTGGGACTGCCGGGCCCGGGCATGGTCCACCAGGATCTGCCGCATGGCCATGGCCGCGGTACGGATAAAGTGCGCCTGATCGGTGTAGTCCCGGGAATCATGCGCCATCTTGAGATACGCTTCATGCACCAGCGCCGTGGCTTGCAAGGTGGGCGAATCGGCAAAGCGGTGCATGTAGGCGTCGGCCAGCCCGCGCAAGGTCCGGTAAACTTCCGCGAACGTGGCGTCGTGGGGCGAAGTGGGTGCGGAACGGCTCATGCGCAACACCCATTCCCGGCTGAGCGCCGGGGCGTGGGAACCCCCCCTACCTAGAGGGGGTCCCCCCTACCCTAGCATAGGGGGCTAGGAGTTTTTCGACTGACTGGGCGTGTGAGTCAGTAGTGGATTGAATGGACCCGGCCGCTAGAAGTGGTCTCATAATTGGTGCCAAACTTTACGCGAATGGATCGTGTGCGGCTTTTTCCCCAGAAAAAGCCGCATCCAGCTCGCCCCAGGCGGCCTGCTGCGGCATTATGAGACCACTTCTAGGCAGGTTGCCGCGCACCGTCATGCGGGTATTCCCTGGCGGGCGCCAACCGCGGCGGAGGCGGTGGCGCGACGCGCTATCAGAAACCGGCGCCGGGGCGGGTACAATGCAGCCATGGACTGGCTGACGGCATGGGGCAGCGATGTCAGGCAGGGGGCCCGCGCACTGCGGACCAACCCCTTCCTGGGTTTGGTGGCGGTGGCTTCGTTGGCGCTCGCCATCGGGGCCAATACGGCCATCTTCACGGCCTGGAGCGCGGTGATGCAGCACCGCATCGCCGTGCGGCAGCCCGAGCGCCTGGTTTCGATCTACACCCAGGCGCCCTCCATCCCGGGCCTCGGCTACATTGGGGTCTCGCATCTCGACGCCCTCGACTATGCCCGCAATCCCCAGACGTTCAGCGGCACCTACGAGATCCGGCAGGCGCCGGTGGCGATGGTCTACGGCGGCCGCGCCGAGCAGGCCACCGCCGGGGTGGTGAGCGGCAACTTTTTCGACGTGCTGGGGGTGGCGCCGGCGATGGGGCGGGTCTTCCACGCCGCCGATACGCCCGCCGACGGGACGGGCGCGTTGGCGGTACTCAACTACCGGTACTTCGTGAGCCGCTTTGGGGGTAACCCCGCGGTGCTCGGCGCCCGGATCTCGATCAACGGCTCCGGCTTCACCGTGATCGGGGTAGCTCCCCCGGACTTCAACGGCACCGAGACGCTGGCGGCCGCCGATTTCTGGGCGCCGGTCACCATGCATGCGGCCCTGCTGCCCAGCGCCATTGACCGGTATTACAACGCGCGCAACGCGCAGTACTTCAACATGGTGGGGCGGCTGCGGCCGGGCGTGAGCCTCGACCAAGCCGCCGCCGCCGTGCGCGTGACCGCGGCGCGGCTGGCGCAGCAGTATCCCGAGGCCGATCAGCCGCTCACCGCCACCGTGCTCCCCCTGCTGTCCAGCGGCATCAACCCCAACCAGCGATCCACCTACGACTTGGCCTTCACCGTGATGCTGGCGGTGGTGGGGATGGTGCTGCTCATCGCCTGCGCCAACGTGGCCAACCTGCTGCTGGCCCGCGCCTGGACGCGGCGGCGGGAGATGGCGGTGCGGCGCGCGCTGGGCGCCTCGCGCTGGCGGCTGGCGCGGCAGTTGCTCGCCGAATCGTTGTGCCTGGGAGGCTTGGCGGGCGCGGCCGGATTGGCCGTGGCCTGGGTCGGCCAGCGCGAGCTCTGGAGCCATCGTCCCCTGGCGCTGCAACAAGCACCCATTCATTTGAGCTGGAACCTTGCCATGGTGGCGTTCACCGTCGGATTGGCGCTGCTGGCCAGCCTGCTCTTTGGGCTGGCGCCGGTGATGATGTCGGCCCGGCTGGATCTCGCCGCGCACTTCAAGTCGTCCAACACCGGAAGCGCGGCCGGCGGCGGCGGACGGCGCGCGGGTTTGCGCGGGGCGTTGCTGGCCGGCGAAGCCGGCTTTTCGATAGTTGCGCTGATTCTGGCCGGGCTGTTTTTGGCCAGCCTGCGCCACCTGCGCACCACCGCGCCGGGCTTCGACGCCAGCCACTTGGTCACGCTGCGCTTTGACATGTCGAACACCGGCTTCAACCTGGCTCGGCCGGGAGCGCCCGAGGAGTTGCTGACCTTCGACCGGGAGTTGCTGGATCGGGTGCGGCGCCTGCCGGGCGTGGCCGCGGCGACGCTCGCCTCCGGCACGCCCATGGCGGCGCGATCCATCTCGCATACGTACCAGTTGGAGGGCCAATCCCTGCGCACGCAAGCCCTCCGTCTGGCCGAGGTGGAGGCGATCGCGCCCGCATCGTTTTTCCAGACGATGGGCATTCCCCTGCTCGAAGGCCGGGACTTCTCTCCCAACGACAGCATTCACGCCCCCAAGGTGATGATCGTCAACCAGACTTTTGCCCAGAGGTCCTGGCCGGGCCAGGACCCGATTGGCAAGCGCGTCCTTTTTCACGACGACGATGGCCCTACCGAGGTGATCGGGGTGGCGCGGGACAGCAAGTATGAGTCCATGGCGGAAGACGCGGTCGCCTTCGCCTACATTCCCTTGGCGCAGAATCCAGCCACCGCCCTGGGACTCGCGGTGCGCGGCGCCGGGCAAGGCACGCCCGCGGCCGCGCAGCAGGCGGAGTTGCTGCGCGAGATGACCCAGGCGGTGCAATCCCTCGAGCCGCAACTGGCGGTGACCGCCGCCCAGCCCGCCACGGTGGCGATCGAGCAATCGTTGTGGGCCGAACGGATGGGCGCGGGGCTGCTGCAACTGCTCGCCGAGTTCGCCATGCTGCTGGCGGCGATCGGCGTCTACGGGGTGGCGGCCTACAGCGTGCGCCAGCGCTGGCGCGAGCTGGGCATCCGCATGGCCCTGGGCGCGAGCGCGGGCCGCGTGTTCACCCTGGTGCTGCGCGACGGCCTGGCGCCGGTGCTGATCGGCCTGACGGCGGGGGCGGGCGCGGCGATGCTATTGGCGCATGCCGCCGCCTCGCTGCTCTTCGGCGTGGGCGCCGCCGACCCGGCGATCCTGCTCGGCTATGGCGGCCTCTTCCTCGCGGTGGCGGCGCTGGCCTGCGCCCTCCCCGCCCGCCGCGCCGCCCGCATCGACCCGCTGGAAGCGCTGCGCAGCGAGTAGGGCATGCCGGGCATACTTCGCGATCTCCCGCACGGAATCGTTGGAGCGCCAATGCCCGTTCGATGCAGAAGGCGCTTGCCGCACAGCTTGGCTTGCAGCGGAACGAGCGCATCGCTCTGCTGCCCGCCAAGGCTTTGGTCATTGCCCATATCGAGAAGCCGGCGCCCAACTGAAGGGCGGCGAAGCGACCTTGGAGTAGAGCACGCGCTCCGCTTACGACGGCGTCGGCGCGGAGCGCGGCTTGATGAAAGCGTAGTAGACGGGTAGGCCGCTTGCAATCAAGGCGAGGCCGAACAGGGCGCCCAGCGGGCGCGCCACGATGGTGGTCACGGTGAGGCCCACCACGGCGACACAGAACAGCAGCGGCACCCAGGGGTACCATGGCACCGCAAACGGGCGTTCCCTCTCGGGCTGGCGGCGGCGCAGCACGATTACCGCGGCGGCGGAGAGGCCGTAGAAGATCCATCCGGTGAAGATGACATCGGTGAAGAGCGACTCGTAGCTGCCCGAAGCGGCCAGCAGCGACGCCCACACACCCTGCGCCAGCAAGGCCGCCGCCGGCGTGCGGTGCTGTGCGCTCATCCGCCCGAAGCCGTGCGGGAAAAGACCCTCGACCGCCATGGCGTAGTACACCCGCCCGCCGGTGAGCACCAGCCCGTTGATGCAGCCCAGCAGCGAGGCCAGGATTAGCAGCGATAGCGCCTTCGCCGCCCAGGGTCCCGAGGCGATCCCCACCGCCTGGGCGGCGACGGCCGGGCTGGCCTGGATCTGTGCGGGCGTCATGACGTGGTAGTAGGCCAGGTTGGCCACGATATAAATCGCCAGGACAAGCGTGCTGCCCAGCAGCAGACTGTGGGGCAGCACCCGCTTCGGCTGCTTCATTTCGGCGGCGGCGAAGGAGATCACGTGCCAGCCCTCGTAGGCGAACAGCACCGCGACAAGAGCGACGCCGAAGCCGGCGGCGGTAAAGGCGTGCCCGCCGCCGCTTGCCGGAGCCAGCAAGTGGATGGGACGCGTGCCGGTGGCGAACAACAGTAGCATCATGCCCGCCAGCCCGCCGACCTTGGCCACGACAATCAGGTTCTGCACCCACTTGCCGCTCCGGATACCGAGGTAGTTGATCGCGGTCAGGCCGAGGATGCAGCCGATGCACACCGCCTTCTGCGCCACCGGGCCGAGCGCGAAGACTTGACCGGCATAGAGACCAAAGCCGATCGAAACCGCCGCGATGCTCCCCGTGTGGATCATCAGGAGCAGCGACCAGGCGTAAAGAAACGCCGGCACGGGGCCATAGGCCTGGCGCAGGTAGGTGCAGATGCCGCCGGCCGCGGGGTACATCGCGCCCAGCTCGGCCAGCGAAAGCGCGCCACAGACCGTCAGCAGCCCGCCCACGCCCCAGACCAGCAGCACCGCCCAGAGGGCATGCAGTTGGGTGGCGATCGAGCTGGGGATGAGGAAGATGCCCGATCCAATAATGGTCCCGACGACCAGCGCCACCGCATCGAAGAGGTTCAGCTCCTTGCGCAGCGCCGGCGACGCGGCGGTAGCGGTGCTGAGTTTGACGGCGGCGTCCATGGGTTGGCGTCAGGCGCTAAGCCGCTTGCGATAGGTCCTTTGGGTCTTGACGTTCTCGAACCCGTAGGTCTCGTAGAAGTGGTGGGCCCGGGCGCGGGTGACGTTGGTCCGCACCGAAAGCGTCGCGCTGCCCTGGGCGCGCGCCCAAGCCTCGGCGGCGGCGATCAACAGGCGTCCGATGCCGCGGGAGCGTTGCTGTTCGTCCACCACCAGCCCGCTGATCTCGGCGATTGGCTCGGTTTCGACCGAACGGAAAATGTAAAGCCCGATCCAGCCCGCGATCCCGGCGGACGTCTCGGCGACGAACACCGCATAGCTGCCGGGGTCGTTCATCCCCTCCAGCCGGGCGGCCAGTTCACTTCCCGTGCAGGGATAACCGAGTTGCGCCGCGAGCTCCGCCATGCGTTCGTGATCGCCGGACACGGGTGCGCGCACGATGCAAGCGGCCGCATCAGGTGAGGATGGCATAGCCGGCCAGGTGAGAGCTGCCCTTCATGGCAACATTCTCGCACGCTGGCTGCGAGTCGGGCCCGGGCCGCCGGCTCGGGCGTCCGCCCAGCTCGGAATGCGTGGGAGTGGGGCTGAACGGTCCGGTCGGTCCCGCAGGCGCTTTTGTCATCCCTCACCTATTTCCAAATTGAGAAATCTCGAAACCAGGGTAGCGAAACGCGTCTGCGGTTCGTCGTTCAAAGATGGTGGGTAGCGATTGGTCGCTCGGATCGAACGGCGGGCGATCACCACGAGCGAGTACGTCCAAATATCGCAGCGATGCCGGGAGGAATGGGTGAAACCAGGGTTCCGCTCGCACAACCGGCAAATTCCCGACGACCCCATTCAGAGTTCTTGGGGTGAGCCACCCGTCAAAATTGGCGATTTCCTGAAGTTCGGCCGGCTGGGCCGCCAGCCATTGGCGAAAGCGTTCCTGGAATTCGGCGGTTCCACCGGCAAATCTGGACTTCACTGACCACGTCTTCGTGCCCAGTTCCCTCGTTGCTCCTCGAAGCCGCGTCTCGTTAGGAATCCGGCCGATATGCCGGCAGATCTTCGCATGATCCTCGAAGACCTGATCGTCTTCAAACCGCTGTGTGAGCGTATTCGGCGGGAGGCCGGCGGCTTCTGCCAACTCGGTGTAACCGGATTTCCAGAAATGACGCCGGATATCGGTTTCGGAGACGCCGCACGTCCTCTCGAATTCCGCCCTTCCCGGCGTCCTGTTGAGTTTCGCCGCACAGGCGTGAAACAGCTCAATGATTTCTTCACGAGTTCGCCGTCGTGTCGATACCCCGCTCGTAATGCCACTCATGGCTTGTGATCTCAAATCGCGATCTTGGTTTCAATAACATCATAATCAGCCTGCACGCCGCCATCAGCGGTGTCGAGAAGTCCTGCCGCTGTGAGAGCCTGGACGTCCGCGTGGACATTGCTGTAGTCGCGACCCAGCGCCTTCGCTAGCGCGCGCACACTGCTCACCTTGTGCCGGCGGACGTAGTGCAGCAGCTCCATCCGCTTGCCTGTCATGACACGCGCGAGAGCGTCCCAACTATCGAACGCGAGATGGCGCTCGTGGAAGGTCTCTCCGCGCTCAGCGCGGTGCCAAGCATTTACGAACCGCCGTGAAGCTTCTTCCTCCATCGCGCCGCCGACCGTGATCTTCACATTGCTCATTTGCCACCTCGCAAGGTCCGCACGTCGGACCAAAAATTGGCCACTATTGAGTCCCGCGTATTATTGCGTCACCCTGGCGAGCATATATCAGGCCCGGCCCCAAGCCGGGCCTGACAAAATCCGCAACCCGGACGACACTATATTACGCGGGACTCAATAGCTGCTCGACGCTGGTGAACTCATAGGCGGTCTCCACGCCCTCAAAATGCCGATGATCGCCTTTGCCACGTTCGTTGTCGTACCCCACCTCGCGAACGCCTGTACGACCGTAGAACAACGAATATTTCAGTCCATGGACGGACGGTGGCACCGGCGACGGAACGCGCCATAGCACCATCTCCACGATCGCACCGTCGTCGTAATCGATGCGCTGGTGGAAGAGCAGTTCGGCCTTCATCTCGGCAACCGATAATGGTATAGATTACCATATGGTCTCAATAGCCATAATAGTTCCGTCTGGGTCAGGTGAGCGTTCATAGAGGCCATTGGAAGGACGGCAAGGGAAAAGGCACGCCATCCGGCGCGCGCAGTGGATTGGAGTTATTGAGTTGTCTGTCATCCATCGGAATGGACCTGCCATACGTTTCGGCGGAAACGCCAACCTTATCAACGCCAAGAGCGCCAGCCGCCAACGCCGCGAGACGACCGGGAGGAGGAAGGATGCCAACGGATAGAGATAGGCCATTCATCCCGGAGGCTCGCGGCGCGATCGTGTCGGGATGTCTCGAGCGCGCGCCAACCTGGGCATTTTGCCCGATGATCCTTACATTCCGATCGAGCCTTGGCCTCCCATCGGTCGGCCAGCGAAGCACAGCGTGTCGAGGTCGCGGATGGCGAAGTCCGCATCATGGGGCCAAAGGGCGATCTACTCCGAACGCTCGCCGCCGGCTCGGGCGTAAAATCGGCTACGCCCGGCGTTCGCAGTTCTGTTCTGAGTTGGCGGAGAGGGAGGGATTCGAACCCCCGGTACCCGTTAAGGTACACACGCTTTCGAGGCGCGCGCCTTCAACCACTCGGCCACCTCTCCCTGCCTTTTAGAATGGGCTGCGGGGGTATTGTCCAAACCAAGACCCGCGTTCGCCCGGAACTTCATTGTAGCAGCCGTCGCCCTCCGCAGGCGTCCGATGGAGCCGTGTCGATTCGACGAAATGATTGAGCGGAGGATATCCCGACGGCGACCTATTTCGTCTCCTTCGGCGCCTTCGCTGCCACCATTTTCCTGATCGCCATCATTGGCATCGAGCGCGAACGGCGCCAGCGCCACGCCCCGTCACCTGACCGAAGCGGGCCCCACGTCAAAATGCGAGCCTAGTCGCGGTTCAACCGCGCTTGGTCTGGAAAAAACGTCGCACCAGCGCCCCGCAAACCTCGGCCTCCACGCCGGCCACCACCTCGAACCGGTGGTTCAACGCCGGATGCTGGGCCAGCGAGGGCACCGCATGCAGTGCTCCCGCCTTGGGGTCGTCGGCCCCGTAGACCAAACGCGCGACGCGCGCCTGGATCAAGGCTCCCACGCACATCGCACACGGCTCAATCGTGGCGTAGACGCTGCAGCCGACCAGACGGTAGTTGCCCGCTTTCCAGCCCGCCTCGCGCAGCGCCACGATCTCGGCATGCGCGCTCGGGTCGAGATCCAGACGGTTGCGGTTGTAGCCCCGGCCGAGCAGCTCGCCTTCCGGCCCCAGCACCACCGCGCCCACCGGCACCTCGCCCGCCAACTCGGCCGCTTCCGCCAGCCGAATCGCCTCCCGCATCCATTCACTGTCGGTCATGCGTACTTCAGCCAGCGCAGCAGCTCGGGGAGGTTGGGACGCTTGCCGGTCATCAGGATGCCCACGCGGTAAATCTTCGCTGTCACCTGGGTCAGCCCCAGGAAGGTGCCCAGGCACAGCGCCATGGAGAGCGCCACCTGCCACACCGGCGGCGACGACACCGCCACCCGCGTGACCATCAACACCGGCGCGAAGAACGGAATCAGCGACAGCACCACGCTGAGCAGGCTGCTCGGGTTCTGCATCACCAGGAACGACAGGTAGATCGCCGCCACCAGCAGCATCGCCAGCGGCATCTGCGTCTGCTGCGCCTCCTGATCGCTCGACACCACCGCGCCGATCGCGGCGTAGACGCTGGCGTACTCCAGGAAGCCGAGCAGGAAGAAGATCACAAAGCACACGTACAGCCAGGGCGATACGTGCGGGATGTACTTGGAGAGGTCGGTCCCCGCCGCCTTGGCCATGCCCAGGCCATAGACGCTCACCAGCCCCAGGCACACGCCCCAGATCACCAACTGCGCCAGCGCGGTGGCGATCACGCCCAGGATCTTGCCCAGCATCAGCGAGAAGGCATCCACCGAGGAGAGCAGCACCTCGGAGATACGCGTGGTCTTCTCCTCGGTCACGCTCTTCATCACCACCACGCCGTACATCAGCAGGAAGACGTACAGCACCATGGTCAGCGCGATGGCCACGCCCATGGTCTGCCCGCTGTCGGCCTGGTCGCCGGTCTTGCTGACCCGGATCTCGTTGAGGTTGAAGTCGCCGGTCAGGGCCGCGACCTGATCGGGCGAGATCCCGGCCGCCTCCATGCGGGCCCGGTTCACCGCCTGGCGCAATGCGCTCTCCAGCTTGTTGGTGATGGCGGCCGCGTTCAGCACGTGGTAGTCGGCGGCGCGGGTGGTGAGCACATCGGCCGGTACCACCAGGTAGCCGTCAATCTGCTTGTCGAGCACCTGGGCGCGCAGTTGCCGCTCCACCCGCGGCAGCGTCGCCGCCGTGGCCGGCGCCTCGGTGAAGTGCAGCAGCGCCGCATCGTCGCCCTGTTGGCGCCCCAGCTCGGGATAAATCTTCTGCGACAGATCCACCACCGCCACCGTGCTGGAGACGTTCTTGCTCGCCTGCACGATCTTGTACTCCATGAACAGGAACCCCGCCGCCACCAGCGGGATCAACAGCGTGAATACCAGGAACCCCTTGGTGCGGACGCGGGAGAGCAACTCGCGCTTGACGATACAGAAGAGCTTAATAGACATGGTTAAACTCCCGCCGGCGTGGCCGCCGCTTTCGACGCTTGCGCCGCGCCCACGGTATCGAGAAAGATCTGGTTCAAGGTCGGCTCCAACAGTTCGAACCGTGTGATGTCGAGCTGCGGCGCCAGCGCGCGCAGGATGGCGGTCGCGCCCGCGGCGTTCTGCGCCTCCGGGCCGAGCCGGAGTTCGGCGTAATTGCCGTAGTCGTCCACCTGGGAGACGCCGGGGGCGCGCCGCAGCAGCGCCGCATCGCCGCGGTAGTCCACCCGGATGGTGGACTTGCCCGCCGCCGACCGGATCGCGTCCAACCGCCCGTCGAGCACCTTCTGCCCATGGTCAATCAGGCAGACATGGTCGCAGAGCCGCTCCGCCTCCTCCATGCGGTGCGTCGAGAACAGGATGGTCTTGCCCTGAGCCCGCAGTTCCAGCAACACGTCCTTCAGGAGGTTGGCGTTGATCGGGTCGAGCCCGCTCGAGAACTCGTCCAGGATGAGGATGGGCGGATCGGCGATCACCGCCACCACGAACTGGATCTTCTGCTGCATGCCCTTGGAGAGCTCGTTGACCTTCTTGTCCGCCCAGGCGCCCAGCTCCACACGCTCCAGCCACTGCATCACGCGCGGCTTGGCCACCGCCGGCGGAACCTTCTTGAGCTCGGCGAAAAACTCGATCAGCTCCCGCACCTTCATCTTGGCGTACAGCCCGCGCTCCTCGGGCAGGTAGCCGATCAGGTCCTTGGTGTGCGGCCCCACCGGCTGTCCCTGGATCCGCACCGTGCCGCCGTCCGGCACCAGGATGTTGACCATCATCCGGATGCTGGTGGTCTTGCCGCTGCCGTTGGGCCCGAGGAAGCCATACACCGCGCCCGCAGGCACGGTCAGACTCAAATTCCGCACGGCTCGCACTGTGCCATAGGACTTCGCGATGCCGTCAAGTTGAATGGCGGGGGAGTTCGACATACGTGGCGCCTAGCCAAGATCATAGGACAAGTGCCGTCAAAATGCCCCCGGTTGCCAATGCGCCCGGACTGTGCCACGCTTTGGCTATGACGGATGATGCCGCGGTGAGATCGGCACCGAAGGGCTTACCGGCTGAGCGTCCCGCGGCGGGCTCTGCTTCATCGCAGGGAAAACCGGCTTCTCCATCGCCAGAGGAGCTTGCGCGGCTACTGCGTGCCGACCGGCGGCGGTTGATCGCGTCGCTGAAGATCCGCCCGATCCTTGCTGAAGAAGACCGCGAGCCGAAGACATCAAAGAAATAAGCAGCAGTGCGGTGGCCGCAATGAGAACCCACGTACTGAACAGAACGCAACGCGCTTTTTGGGTTGCGCGATAAAGTGCCGCATCCGCTGCACCGGACATCAACAGTGCAAATCGTCCAATCGTTTCGTCCTGCCCGCTGCTGACATTGGTAAGCCTTACGGCCGAGATCTCTGGAGGTACGGTCACTCGAGTCAGCGGAATCACTGAAAATGTCGCGGTTATGGCTGCGATGAATAGTGCGCCGAATGCCGACACGACGAACCATCGTGAATAGCCCCCTGGCAAGCTGTGCCTCTGTGCGAATACGAACGAGAGCACTGCCCACACCCCCACCGCAACGGCGCTTGAGGCCTTCAGAACGCCGAGACCCTTCTGCTCCGACCGATCAATCGAGGCCAAGGCATCGCGATATCTGAATCGTGCATGATCGTAGATCCATGCATACTGCATGCCCGGCTCTGCCTTGAAATCCGCGGCGAGAGAGGCCGCCGCGTTTTCCAACTCCTCAATGACTGCGCTGCGTGTTATCCAATCGAGCAGCTTTCGCATTTCCTCCCCGATCGAATCGAATCGGCTTCAATCGTCCCCTAGATCGCGGCGGCATTCCAACCCTCTCCCGCGGTTCATGGGCGGCCGGACTATCCCCCAGTAGATCAAACCGAAGGCCGTAGCCGGTGAGCTCCAGGTAGCCTTCACCGCTACAGGACTTGCCGCCGCACCTGCCTGAAACCGTGACCGCCCCCTCCCAGTACCGCACTCCGCTGGCCGGGGCGTGGAACTCCTGGTCGTCCAGCGCCGCGCTTACGGTCACATCGAGCTGTCGCGAAGGCACAATCACCCGCCAGGAAACGGGATAGCCCTGCCACCAGCGCCGCGGCGTCATCGTGAAGTCCGCGGCGGCCAGCGGCTGCGGCGTGCCGGCCGCCGGCATGAGCGTGCCCGCCGAGTGCGGGTCGCGGGCCCCGTTCGTATCGCGCAGGTTGAAGAGCATCAGGTCGTCGCCGGGCAGGTGCAGCCCCATCCAATCCCAGCCCTGTTGGTCGGCGGCCAACTGGTTGCTCGCGAACTCGTGGTCCATCCAGGCCAGGCCGGTAACCGCCGCCTGATTGACGGTGCCCCGCACCTCGATATGAGGAAACGAGTAGTACTCCGAGGCCTGCCCGGGGAGGCTGCCCTTCTGGCTATAGCCGCCAACGCCATTCAGCCGGCGGGCGCCGGCGCGGAGCCGAAGGTCGAGCGCGTGCCCGCCCCAGGAAGCCTGCAAGCGCACCGGCCCGGAGGCGTCAAAATCAGCCTGCCAGTTCTCGTTCCAAAGGCGGAGGCCGGCGGGCAACAACTGGACCCCTGCCTGCCGCCAGTCGCCGCGGCGGGCACGCTCGTGCGCAAAGTACGTCCGCCCGCTCAGATCGCTGATGGCGAAGTGCGTGAAAAACAGCTGATGGTCGAGAGCCGTGCCCGGTGCCGGCGAGATCCGAAAGAACGTGAGCTCGAAGCCATACCGATGGCCGCCGCTTCCAGCCAGGTTGCCGGTGAAGTACCACCACTCGTTGGCGTAGGCGGGGTGCGCGCCATCGTCCGCGGGAAAGTGCCAGGCATAGTGCGGCGCGGCGGCCCGGTATGCCGGCGCTAGCAAAAACACGAGCAGCACGAAGAGCGGCTTCATTCCGCCACCACCGCCGCCAGCGGGTTCTGCCGCTGCGCCGCGCGCGCCGGCAGCCAGCCGGCGGCCAGCGTCGCCAGCCACACCGCCGCCGAGGCCGCGGCGAGATACCCATACGGATAGTGAAACTGAATGGTCCAGCCGAACGATTGCACCAGGATCACCCGCACCAGGATCTCGGCCAGCGTCAGGCCCATCGCCCAACCCAACCCCAGCGCCAGCGTGGCGATCAGGCCCGACTCCGCCAGCAGGATCGCCCGCAGCCGCGGCCGGTCGGCCCCCAAAAAACGCAGGATGGCGAACTCGCGCTCGCGCTCGAGCACCACCGCCAGCAGCGTGTTGGCCACGCCCAGGATCGCCACCAGCAAGGTGATGATCTCAAGCGCGTCGGTGATGCGGAAGGTCTGGTCGAAGACCCGCATCGCTTCGCCGCGCAGCGCCGCGTTGTTGTTGATGTCCAGCCCGGCCAGCAAGTTCGCGCGCGCCAACGCCAGGCTCAGGTTGTGCCGTAAATCCGCGGTCGAAACGCCCGGCGCCGCGTACAGCCCGAGTTCAGTGGGCGCCGGGGCGCCAAAGTACTGGGCAAACGTTGCGGGGTCGAGCACCAGCAAACCGCGGTCGCTGGCGTAGTCATAGAAGATTCCGGAGATCCGCAGCCGCGCCTGTCCATGCGGCGTGACGAGCTCCATCGTGCTTCCGGGTTTCCAGTGATGGCGCCGCGCCAAAGGTTCGGAAACGATCGCCGAGCCCGGACCACCGGCGAGAAACCGGTACAGTTGCATCCCCGCCGGCTGCCCGGCGTGTGTGTTGAGCGTAATCGGCTCGCCCTGGTACTCCCAGGCCTGGGTGTGGCTGGCCTCGAGCGCGCCTTCGCCCGGGACCGAGCCCGCAGCAGCCACCAGCGCCGGCGCAAGCGGCGCGGGCCGGTCGCGGTTCCAGTCGGCGGCGCGGACGAACACATCCGCCTGGAGCTGCTGGCCAAGCCAGACCTGCACCGTTTGGCGGAAGCTTCCCACCATGATCGCCACACCCAGCATCACCCCAACCGCCGTGGCCAGCGCCACCGTCAGGATCGAGCTGCGGCGCAGCGCGCCCGCCAGCCCACCCGCGGCCATACCCGCGGCGAAACGCCCACCGCGCAAGAAACGCTCGCGCCAACGCGGCAAAAGCGCGCCGAGCGCCGGCGGCGTCAGGCACGCCCACGCCAGTACCGCGGCCAGCGCGCAGCCGAAGCCGGCCCAGGGAATGCCGCGCACCGCCGGCACTTGCGCCAGCACCGCCGCAGCCAGCGCCAAGCCCGCGGCGCCCGCCAAGCTCCGGCGTGTGTGCGTGCGTACTTCGGTTTCCGCGCTTCCCGGCCGCAGCGCCTGCGCCGGCGCCACCCCGGCCGCCTGGCGCGCCGGCGCCCACGCCGCCAACAAGCCCGCCGCCAGCGCCAGCGCCAACCCCCACAGCACGTCGCCCGGCAGCAGCCGCGCCGGCGCCGGGCGCCCGCCGCCGTACAAGCTCTCGACCGTGCGGCCGATTAGAGTGAGCGCGCCATCCGCCAGCAGCCAGCCCAAGCCAAGCCCGGCAACTCCCCCGAGCAGCGCCAACACGGCGCCCTCGGCCAGAAACAGCCGCAGCACCGCACCCCGGGCCGCGCCCAGCGCCCGCACCGTGGCGATTGCGGCCCGCCGCCGCACCACCGAGATCGAAACAGTGTTGTAAATGAGGAAGATGCCGACCAGCAGCGAAACGTACGATAGCGCCGCCAGGTTGGCGCGAAAAGCGGCCAGCATGCGGCCGCTCTGCCGATCGCGCGCCTGCGGCGGCGCGATCTGGTCGCCGGCCGGGATCAACTTCTGTAGCGCCGCGCTCACCTCCGCCTCGTTCCCGCCGGGCGCGAGCCGCACGCGCAGGCCATCGAAGGACGGCGCCGCCTGGGGCTCGAACGCCGCCAGCGCCTCGGGCAGATCCAGCACCGCCAAACTGCCCGGCGCCTCCCCCGCCACCGCGAGCTCCACGCGCCGCCCGCCAATCACCAGCGCGAGGTGGTCCCCCTCGCGCAGCCCATGCTCCGCCGCATACCCGGAGGGCAACAGCAGTCCTTTAGGCAACTGCCCGCTTCCCGGGCCCGCACGCGCCGGACCGGTGGCCGCGTCGCTCGCCGCCAGCAGGTCCGTGCCCAGAATCTCGAGTGTGTCCTGATGCTGCGGATCGTACGCCCACCGGTCGAGATAGGGCAGGCACTCCGCCTCGCCGCTCAGCGGAATCAGCCGCGCGAGCAACTCCGCCGGCAGCGGCGCCGGACCGGTTATCAGCAGGTCGGCGCCGCCGGCCAGGTTCTGCGTCGTTTGCTGGAACGAGAGCACGGCGCTCCGGTTCGCCATCCGAATCGCGATCACCACCGCCACGCCGAGGGCAATCGCCAGCAGGCTCAGCAGCGTGCGCCCCAGGTCGCGGCGCAGCGGCCGCCAGATGAGCGCGGCGAACACGGCTCAGCCCTCCTCCACGACGCAGCCGTCGCGCAGCCGGATCATCCGCGAGGCGCGCTCCGCCGCTTCCGGGCTGTGCGTGGCCATGATCACCGCCGCCCCGCGCTCGCGCTGCAAGCCGGCCAGCAGATCGAGAATCACACCCGCGGTCTGGCTGTCGAGGTTGCCGGTGGGCTCATCGGCGATCAGCAGCGCGGGCTCGTGCACCAGAGCGCGCGCAATCGCCACCCGCTGCATCTCGCCCCCCGAAAGCTGCCCGGGGAAGGCCCCGAGCTTCGCCGAGAGTTCCACCCGCTCGACCATGGCCCGCACACGCTCCCGCCGGCCGTTCCCCATGCCGGCGAGCAGCAGCGGCAGCTCGATGTTCTCCTCCACCGAGAGCGTGGGCAGCAGATGGAAGGCCTGGAACACGAACCCCACGCGCCGCCGGCGCAGCGCGGTCAGCGCGGCGTCGTCAAGCCGGCTGGTTTCCTGGCCTTCGAGCCAGACCTGGCCGCGGGTGGGCGTGTCCATCGCGCCCAGCAGGTTGAGCAGCGTGGTCTTGCCGCAGCCGCTGCGGCCCATCACCGCCACGAACTCGCCCGCCGCGATCGTCAGGCTGACGTCGCGCAGCGCCAGCGTGGCGCCCGCCCCCTCGCCGTACTGCTTGGAGGCGCGTTCAACCCGGGCTACGAGCGGTGACGAAACCACACTCTATATTGTGACCGCTGCTCAGATCGCCCAGCGCAGCAACTGCGCGCCGCAGGTGTAGCCCGCCCCCACCGCCGCCAGCAGCGCCAGCGCCCCGGGATGCAGCAGCCCTTGCTTCTGCGCGTCCTGCATGGCCAGCGGAATGGTCGCGGCGGTGGTGTTGCCGTACTTGCCGATGTTGACAATCACCCGCTTGGGATCGAGCCCCAGGCGCTCGCCGGTGGACTGGATGATGCGCAGGTTGGCTTGGTGCGGGATGAAGCAGTCCAGGTCGGCGGCAGTGACGCCGTTGCGCTCCAGCACCGTCCGGCAGATCTCGTACATTTTGAGGACGGCGTACTTGAACACCGCCTGGCCTTCCTGATGGACGAAGTGTTCGCGCTTGTCCACCGTCTCGTGGCTGGCGGGACGGTGGCTGCCGCCCGCCGGCATGTACAGGCTGCCGCCCCCCATGCCCTCGATCTGGTGGTGGTAATCAATCAGGCCGGCATCCTCGCCCGGAGCCGCCGGCTCCAGCAGCACCGCGCCCGCGCCGTCGCCGAAGAGCACGCAGGTGGCGCGGTCGGTGTAATCGATGATGCTGGTCATGGTGTCGGCGCCGATCACCAGCACGCGCTGATGGGTGCCGGCGGCGATCAGGCTGGCCCCGGTGGCGAGCGCGTAGAGGAAGCCGCTGCACGCCGCCAGCACGTCGAAACCCCAGCATTGCGGCGCGCCGAGCTTATGCTGCACCAGGCAGGCGGTCGAGGGGAACAGCATGTCGGGGGTGACGGTCGCCACCAGAATGGCTTCCACGTCCTTGGGTTCCAGCCCGCGGTGCGCCAGGCACTCCCGCGCCGCCTCCACCGCCATGTCGCTGGTGGCCATCCCGGGCTCGACCCGGTGGCGCTCGGAGATGCCCGTGCGCGTCACGATCCAGTCGTGGGAGGTTTCCACCAACTTCTCCAGATCGGCGTTGGTGAGCAGGCGGGGCGGCACATAGGTCCCCACCGCGGTGATCTTGGCGCGCACGGTTGGCTGCATGGTTTAAGAGAACGATTGTACTTGATGCGCGCGCGCGCCCGGCTTCCGCGGCGCCGCAATGCAAAAATGACCTGTCAGGCTTCGGGCCGGACGTTTGCTTTTATGCGCCGGGCCCCCGGCTTCGCCGCCCGGCTCGCCGACATCGAACGCGCTGCGCGGGGGCCCCTTCCCCGCTCCGCTTTCGCGGATAGCAAAGAGCGCGCGCGCCGCAATGCTAAAATGGTTCGTCAGGCTTCGGGCCGCGCGCAAGCCCTGCCCGCGAACCCCGCCAGGTCCGGAAGGAAGCAACGGTAGCGGGATCAGGCTGTGCAGCGCGATCCCCGAGGTCTGACGCTTTTTCTCCCCTCCCATCCATGAGCCAGGTGATCGCACGCCGCTATCGGCCCCAGGGGTTTGACGAGGTCATCGGCCAAGCCCCGATTGTCCGCACCCTGCGCAACGCCATCGAGAGCGGACGCATCGCCCACGGCTTCATCTTCTCCGGGCACCGCGGCATCGGCAAGACCACCGTGGCGCGCATCCTGGCCAAGGCGCTGAACTGCCGCGCCGCCCAAGGCCCCACCGCCACGCCCTGCGGCGAGTGCGACTCCTGCCGCGAGATCAAGGACGGCAGCGCGGTGGACGTGATCGAGATTGACGCCGCCTCCAACCGCGGCATCGACGAGATCCGCGCCCTGCGCGAGCGCGTGCGCTACCGTCCGGCGCGCGACCGCTACAAGTTCTTCATCCTCGACGAGGCCCACCAGCTCACCGGCGACGCCTTCAATGCCCTGCTCAAGACGCTGGAGGAGCCGCCCGAGTGGGCGGTCTTCGTGCTCGCCACCACCGAGCCCGAGGCGCTGCCCGCCACCATCCGCTCGCGCTGCCAGCACTTCGGCTTCCGCGCGGTGCCGTTTTCGCAGATCCTCGAACACCTGACCCGCATCTGCGAGCAGGAGCGGGTGCCCACCGACCAGGAAGCCCTGGGGCTGATCGCCGAAGCCGGCGAAGGCTCGGTGCGCGACGCGCTCTCGCTGCTCGACCAGGCCATCACCCATGCCGCCGAGGGCGACAACCGCTTGTCGGCGGAGTCGGTGCGCGCGCTGCTCGGCCGCGTCTCCACCGCCCATATCCGCGCGCTGCTCGAGGCCGTCGCCTCCGACTCCGCGCGGAATGTGCTCGAGCAGGCCGATGCCCTGCTCGCCACCAGCGTCAGCCCGGCCCAGTTGTGCTGGCAGCTCACCCAGGCGGTGCGCAACCTGCTGGTGGCCCAAGCCGGCGGCGAGCTGCTCGAAGTCACCGAATCCGAGCGCGCCTCGGCCCAAACGCTGGCCAGCCGCTTCCGCGAGGAGGAACTGGCCCGCTTTTTGCAGATCCTGCTGCGCTGCTCCAACGACCTGCGCCACGGGCAGCAGGAACGCCTGCACTTCGAGCTGGCGCTGATCAAGATGCTGCACGCGCGCCGGCTGAGCAGCGTGGAAGAGGTGCTGGCCTCGCTCACCGGCGAGGGCACCCCCGGCGCTCCCGCGCCGTCCGGCCCCAAGGGCGCGCCCGCCGCCCCGCGTCTGGCCGAGCCGCCGCGGCTGCCTGAGCCGCCCAAGCTGGCGCAACCGCCAAAACTTGCCGCGCCCGCCGGGATTCCGGAGTTCAGCGCCGTGGCGGCCGCCCCGGCGCCGTCGCAAGCTCCTCCCGCGCCCGAGCCGCCCGCGCCCGCTGCGCCCCAAGCCGCCGTGCGCGCCGCGCTCGAGCGTCAGGGCAAGGCCGCGCTGCTCAGCATCGTGGATAAGGCCCAGTGGATCTTCCGCGACCATCAGCTCGAGCTTGTTTTCGGCGGCGCGAGCGCCGGCGCGGCCACGCTGGCCAACCAGCCGGCCACCCGCAAGGCGCTGGCCGCCGCCTGCCTGGCGGGGCTGCAGCGCTCCCTGGAAGTGATCGTCTCCTCCCGCGCCGACGCGGCGCCGGAGACCGCTCCGGCCGCGGCCGCGCCGCCCGGCAGCCCCGCCGAACGCGCCGAACAGCATCCCTTGCTGCGCCAAATCAAGGATTCCATTCCCCATCACGTCTTGCGCACATTCGTACCTTCCTCCTCATGAACTTCGATTTTCAACAGATGCAAACCGCCATGGCGGAGGCCAAGCGCCGCTACGATGAGCTGCGCCAGAAAATGGCCCAGGCCACCGAAGAGGCCACCGCCGGCGCCGGCATGGTTTGGGTCAAGATCAACGGCGAAAAACAAGTGCTCGAGGTCCGGCTCGACCCCGAGGTGGTCAAGAACGATCCCGACATGCTCCCCGACCTCATCCGCGCCGCCGTCAACGAGGCCGGGCGCCGCATGGACGAGAAGCTCAAGGGCGAGATGGGCGCCATGATGGGCGGCTTGCTGGGCGGCATGCCCCCGGGGCTGTTCTAGTCATGGATCTCGCCCCGCCCCTGACTCGTTTGATTGACGCCCTGCGCCAGCTTCCCGGCATCGGGCAGAAATCCGCCCAGCGCATCGCCTTCCATCTCATGCGCGCCCAGCGCGAGCAGGCCCAGGAGTTGGCCGAGGCGGTGCTCGGGGTCAAGGACCGGCTCGGCTTCTGCTCGGTCTGCAACAACATCACCGACACCGATCCCTGCCATTATTGCGCGAACCCCAGCCGCAATGCGGCGCTGGTGTGCGTGGTGGAAGAGCCGCACAACATCCTCGCGGTCGAGAAGTCGCGCCAGTTCAACGGCCTCTACCACGTGCTCGGCGGCGCCATCGCTCCGCTGCAGGGCA
>DATNAC010000076.1:0-3319 GCA_035573035.1 Terriglobales bacterium | reverse complement strand
CAGGATTTAGGGGTCAGGATTTAGGGGTCAGGGGTCGGGTCAGGATTTAGGATTTAGGGGTTAGGGGGTCAGCCGGCCTCGGATACGCCGAGATCATCGAGGATCTTCGCGGCCAGCCGCTCTTTGAGCTGCTGGTTCGCTGATTGGCCGGATTGAGGTAGATCGAATGCCGCGCTCCTTCACGCACCAGCACGCATCCCGCTAGCTCGATTTTCCTCAGCAGCTCCCGCCGCTTCACTCCTGCCCGACCGTCCAGGTCTCGCGGAGGGCTCGCGCCCGACGTTGATGCAGCGACTTTTCCGCCAAATCCCGGTTCGCTTCCAGCAGGAGGGTGATGGCGTCGCGCAAGTTCTCCCTCGCCTCGTCGAGCGTCTCCCCCTGGCTGTTGGCGCCCGGAATCTCCTCCACGTGCGCGAGGTAGCCCCCCTCGGCCGCCTCTTCGAACACGCAGGTCACCTGCATGGGCTTATGATACGCCCGGAGGTATCCATAGTGTTATGGTGGCGACATGCGTCTGCCCACCGTTTGGAGCCTCGCCGCCGTTACCCTGCTTGCCGTTGCGCCGCTGGTGCGCGCGGACAGCTATACCCGGCCGGTGGGCTACCTCATCACGCACTACAGCTTCGAAGTTCAACTCGGCGACGCCAACGACCAGGTGGCGGTGCGTGACACCGTCACCGTGCGCTTCACCCAGGGCGGGGTGCGACAGGTGGCGCTCGATCTGTGCCAGTACCGGGCGGAAGCGGAGCCGGCGGACCGCTCCAATCCCTGCCTGCCACGGCCGCCTTACGGCGCGCCGAAGACGGCGCCGGCGCCGGCGGCGGGGACCGGCATGCAGGTCACGGCGGTCACGGCGGCGGACGGCAAGGGGCTGAAGTTTGAGCAGAGTCATGACCGGTTGCTGGTGACGCTGGCGCAGCCCGGCATGGCAGGCCAGGAGGCCGAGTTCACCGCGGTGTACCACGGCCGGCCGGCCAACGGCCTGCTGATCGGCAACAACCGTTACGGCGATCGTGAGTTCTTTACCAACGAGTGGCCGGACCTGGCGCGCAACTGGCTGGCGGTGGTGGACCACCCCTCGATGAAGGCGACCAAGGAGATTTCCGTCACCGCACCGCGGCAGTACCAGGTGCTCTCGAACGGCCTGAAGACCGAGTCCACCGATCTGCCCGGCGGGCTGCGCCGCACCGTGTGGCGCGAAGACACGCCTATTTGCACCTGGCAGTTCTCGCTGGCCGTCGCCCCCATGGCGGTGGATTACTTCGGAGACTTCCACCACATCGCGCTCTCGGCCTGGGTCTTTCCCCAGGAGCGTGCCGCCGGTTTCGACGCCTTCAGCCGCTACACGCAGCCCATCCTCGAGTTCTATGTGGATCACATCGGCCCCTATTCCTACGAGAAGCTGGCCCAGGTGGAGGCCAACGGCGTGGGGGGCGGCATGGAACTGGCGTCGGACATCTTCTACGGCTATCCGGCGTCGGGTCCCGGACGCCAGCTCATCGCCCACGAGATGGCCCACCAGTGGTTCGGCGACTCGGTGACGGAAAAGGACTGGGACGACGTGTGGCTGAGCGAGGGCTTCGCCACCTACTTCGCCCTGCTCTACACCGAGCATCAGGACGGCCACGACGCCTTCATCGAAGGCGTCGAGCACAGCGCCGCCGAGGCCCGCCGCTACGCCACCCAGCACCCCACATCCACCCTGGTGCACAACAACCTGCAGGACATCAGCCAGGTGATCGCCAACAACGCGCAGATTTATCAGGGCGGCGCGCAGGTGCTGCACATGCTGCGCGGCGTGCTCGGCACCGGGACGTTCTGGGACGGCATCCGCCTCTACTACCAGCGCTTCCGCAACCACAACGCTTCGTCGGTCGACTTCCAGCACGCCATGGAAGACGCGTGCAAACAGGACAGCGAATGCCCCGCCTACGGCCACGACCTCAGTTGGTACTTTTCCGAATGGCTGCATCGCGGCGGTATCCTGCACGCCAGCTATGCGTGGCGCTATGACCCCGCCGCCCACGCCCTGACGGTTACCGTGGATCAAGCCGCCGACCAGGGCCAATACTTCCAGATGCCGGTGGAAATCGCCGTCAACGGCGACGCCGCCCCGGGCGTCCTCATGCTGAAGGGCCCACACAGCAGCCTGCGCATTCCGGAAGCATCCGCCCCCGCCGCCGTCACCCTCGACCCCGACCACTGGCTCACCATGGCCGAATTTCAGCCTCTAACCCCCAACCGCTAACGCTCCCCACTTGCCCAGTTCGGCCGCAGCCGCAAACGACTGGCGCAAAAACCCCAGCAGTTCCATCTCCGGGTCCCTGGCCGCGCGGATGTCGTCGTAGCGCAGCAGAAATTCGCCCATCTCTTTGTGGTAAAACGCCTTCGGATGCGGGAGCCGCCCCGCGTACCCGCCCGGCTCCGGCACGGCGTAGGCGTAGAAGGCCGCCTCGGAGAAACGATCATCCCCCGGCCAAAACCCCGCGCTGGCGCACTCGCATGAGTAGGCCTCCTGCATCATCGCCGGAGCCTCGGGACGCGGCGGCGCCGGACGACCCGAAAAGCGCGTGTAGGCAAGATCCATGCTCCCCCAGAACACATGCACCGGACTGGCCTTGCCCTGAAACTCTCCCCGCACTCGGGCAAACACCCGCTGGCAGGCCACAAGGATCCGCCACCAGCGCCGCACCGCGCCGGCGTCGTAGCTGCCGTTGTCGTGATCGAGGTCAAAGCGCACCGGGTTGGGCACCTCGACCGGCATCGGCCAGATGCGGGCTTCAATCCCCAGCCCCGCCAGCGCCCCCAGCACCTCGGCCTCGAAGTCCGCCACCTTGCACGGCCGCAACGACAAAACTTTCTTCTCCCCTGCACTGGTTTCGATCCGCAACTGATCCGCCACGAAATCAAATTCAAACGAAAAGATCCCCACCCCTCCCGGTTGCGGAATGGCTCCCGAGGTCAGCCCCCGCGGGGTGACGTAATAGGTCGCCTCCCAGAAGTGGTTCAGGTGCGGACCCAGCGCCAGCCGCACTTTGCCGGCGATTTGCAGCCACATGTGGAGCGTGTAGCAGGTCGGCTTCCAGGATGGGTACAGGAGCTCGGGCCAGGCATCATCGCGGGAGGGCATGACCATAGTGTAGATGGAGTGGGGCGGGGCGATAGGAGGCGCGCCGCGGCATTTCTGCGTGGCTCGCCGTATCCGGCTCGGTCACGTACGTTTGTGTACGCTCCCTCGCCGTCTATTGATTGGCGCGGGGCCCCGAGTGGCTTCGCCACTCGACCCGCTTGACGCTCGACCGGGCCGGGGACCCCACAA
>DATNAC010000075.1:0-2219 GCA_035573035.1 Terriglobales bacterium | reverse complement strand
CGCATCTCGACGATTTGCGCCTGTCGCGGACCCTGCATCGCGAGACGCGACAGGGCCTGATCCAGGCCAAGCAGAAACCGTGGGGAGGTGCCCAGCTCCGGCGCTTCGTCCAATTCCACGTGCACCGCGCCCCCGCCGCGCTTATCCGCCAGACGTGCGCGCGCATGGTCCACCAGGATTTGCCGCATCAACCGCGCGGCAAAGCCAAAAAACTGGGCCCGGTTCATATAGGACTGCTGCCCCTGCCCCACCAGCCGCAGATACGCCTCATGTACCAGGGCGGTGGTCTGCAGCGTGTGATCGCTCCGCTCCCGCCGCATATAGGCCGCCGCCAGACGGCGCAGCTCGCTGTAAACCAGGGGAATTAACTCATCCGCAGCGCCTGTATCGCCGTTGCCAGCCGCCTGGAGCAGTACCGTGATGTCGCTTCTGTCCGCCAGAGTTCGCCCGCTCCTCACTCTTGTCCCGTCCAAAATACCACCTTTGTGGTTCCCGGGTGACTCCTCTCAGTGATCACCCACGTCCGCTGTACCGCAGTCGATCCGTATCGCGCGCCCCGTGTCCCTTTCGCGCCCGGCCCTCCGCATGAATATCCGGTGTCGTTTTCGGCCCTGGAGACTGCCATGCGACTTATTCGCCTCCTCCTGATCGCCGCCGCCTGCTGCGCCGCCGCCCTCGCCCACCGCAAGGCTCTTATGTCGCCGTCGAAACTCGCAAGCCTCGCCTGTCTGGTGCTGTTCGCTACCGTCTGGGTGGGCGCCAGCGCGCAGACTTCGCGAGCCAATCCCGTCGCGCCGAATCTTGGAGCGCCACCGCACGGCGCCGAAGTCGAACGCCCGCCCACCGTGGCTGCCGCATCGGACCAGTATCAGCGCCATTTCTGGTTCATGGGTTCCCGGCGCACCAGCCATGGTCTTGCGCGCGACAAATACTACGCCGCCTACATCGAGTCCCGGCGGCGGCTGGCCCTGCGGGCCAACAACAAAACCGCCGCCCCCTCGGGCCCATTCGACCAACTTAGCTGGACATCGGTTGCGCCGGGGCCGGTGCGGGTCGGCAGTAACGTTTACTCCGGACGAGCGACCTCGCTGGCCATCGATCCCGCCAATCCGGGCACGCTCTATCTTGGCACCGCCGGCGGCGGACTCTGGAAGTCTACCGACGCGGGTGCGCAATGGCAGCCTCTGACCGATACCCAGGCTTCTCTGGTGATCGGCGCGGTGACGGTGGACCCCAACAACCCGCAAATTGTTTGGGCAGGAACCGGCGAACCCGACTTTTCCGTGGATAGCTACTTCGGGCAGGGGTTGCTGAAGTCCACCGACGGCGGCTCCAACTGGCAGCTGATTCGGACGCCGTTCACCAGTGGCGATACCGCCGCGGACTTTAATGCGATCGCCGTCCAGCCCGGCAACAGCAACGTGGTACTGGCGGGAAACACCGCCGGCGTCTACCGCAGCGGCGACGGGGGCGCCACCTGGAAGCCGGTCATTTCCGGAGTCAATGCCACCGTTCTGTTCGATCGCGTCCAACCGAACGTGGTCTATGCGGGTTTGGGGAGTACGAACGCCACCCCGGCGCCGATCGTGAAATCCACCGACGGAGGCCTGACGTGGGCCGCCGCCAGCGGCACCGGCTCCGGCGCTTTACCCTCGAATGCCTTGAGGGTCGCCCTGGCGGAGGATTCGACCGGGACGACGTTGTACGCCGCCATCGCCCAAAATACGTTTACCGGCGCCGGGTACCTGTACAAATCGGCGGACGGCGGCGCCACCTGGACCGCTCTTAGCGGTACTCCCGGAGGCGATGGGCCGGACTGGTACCGCTGCGGCATCGTCGTCATTCCCGGTACGCACGTGCTCTACACCACGGGCGTTCGTCTATGGCAATCCCTCGACGGCGGCGCCACCTGGGCCTCGGTCGGGCCGGCCTTGTGGGCCGACCAGCACGGTTTGGCGGCCGCCGCCGATGGTTCGGCCCTCTATGTCACCGATGACGGCGGCGTGTTCTTGGCCGCGGCGCCCGCGGCCGCCAATCCTTCTTTTGTTTCGCTGAACGCCACGCTCAGCACCATGACGTTTTACCCCCACTTTGCGGTGGTGCCCAACAGCGGCGGCGATGTGCTGGCTGGCGCTCAGGATCATGGCATTCCCATGCTGCAGGCGGCCCAGAGCGCCTGGGTGCCGGGCGATAACGGGCGCTACTGCGGTGATGGCGGC
>DATNAC010000074.1:0-2410 GCA_035573035.1 Terriglobales bacterium | reverse complement strand
TTCGCCGGATTGGCCGGCGCGCCCGCCCGCTATTCCGGTGGGCCGCTGGTGTTGACCCCCAATGGGCAACAACTCTGGAGCAGCTCCGGGGACGGCTATATTTACGTTTTTGATGCACGCCGCCGCACGCCGTTGTGGACGCTGAAGGTGGGTGGTCCCCAGACCGGGCGCGCGCTCGGGTTCCTGGACGGTGGCGCGCGCGCCTGGGTAGGCGACGGGGAGGTATCGGTGGTCGACACAGCGCGGCGCGCCGTGGTGGAGGTGCTGCCGGAGGCCAGCAGCAGTGTGGCGCTCAGCTCGGACCGGCGGCGGGTGTACGTCGCGCTCTCGGAACGCAGCGCCATCGCGGTGTTCGATGTTTCCGCAAAAGGCACCACGCCGCCGCTCTCGGGGCTCGCGGCGTGGTGGCCGGGCGACGGCAGCGCCAGCGATGCCTGGGGCGGCAATCCGGGCCGGGCTAGCCCGACGGTCGCGTATGCGCCCGCCCGTATCGGCGAAGGCTTTGCCTTCTCCCAACATGGCGCCACGGTCAACTTTGGACATGCCGCTGGGTTGGGCCGGGCTTGGCGCCAAGGCTTTACCATCGCCGCTTGGGTCAAAACCGTACGGGCGAGCGGCGGGGTGGGGATTCTGCAAAAAGTGACGGAGGATGGCCGCCAAGGATGGCGCCTATCAGTGAACCAGCAGGGCCATTTTGAGGTCTGCTTCCGCGGGGCGGGCCCTTGTTCGCCCGCGGGCCCGTTCTCGCTGCGATCCACCACCGCCGTGGTACCCGGGACTTGGTACCACATTGCGATTGTGGGCCGCTCCGACTCCGTCGCGCTGATGGTCAACGGCCGAACTGAAGCCGCCCAACCACCACCCGGCGCCGCTCCGATGGCCGCGGATCTCGTAGCCGGCGGAACGGACTCGGAATCGGGACAGTTCCTGGGAATTCTGGACGAGATTGTGGTTTATGCCCGGGCGCTGGATGCGGCGGACCTCGCCCATCTCATGGCTCCGCATAACGGAACGCATTAGGCCGCTTGGCCCGGTTTCCGAATCTCCTCGTCCTGTTCGCTGCCCGCACCCCGGGTGGCGGTGTGGGGCAGCCGCGGGTCGCGGTTGTGGATCGGCTGTTGGTGGGGAATGGGTCCCTCGGGTAGGGCTTCGTCCGGGTTGTCAGAACCTGCGGCGTTCCTGCCTTGCTGCCCCTGCGGCTGGTGTGCTTGCCGGCCGCCGGCTTGGCTGTGTTCGCTGCGCGACCGCCCCTGCTGCCGCCCGGCTCCACTCTCCTGGGCGCTGGAGCTGTCAAGCAGCGCGTCTTCCCGCTCTTCCTGCCGCTCTTCTTTTTTGTCGCTCATCCCTTTTTGGATGCGATTACGAGATGGCGCGGGCGATCAGAAAGGCGGCGGCGGCGGCTACTCCGCCGATGAGCGCGGTCTGCACGGCGGAGCGCACCGGGGCAGCGCCGGTGAATTTACCCTTCACATAGCCGAACACCACCAGCGCCGCCCCGGTGACCGCGATCGAGGCGAGCAGAGCGGTGTGCACCGCCACCGGCGCGAAGTAGGGACCGAGAGGGATGAGTCCGCCGGCGATGTAGGCGGCGGCGATGGTGCCGGCGCTGGCGAGCGCGCGTCCCGGCTCGGGCGCCTCCAGCCCCAGCTCGAAGCGCATCATGAAGTCGCGCCAGGCCTCGGGGCGTTGCGCCAGCGCTTCCACCAAGGGCACGCTCTCGGACTCGGTCATGCCGTATTGCATGAACACCTCCGCCACTTCCTGGCGTTCGTCGTCGGGGCGCTCGATGATCTCGCGCTCCTCGCGAGCCAGCTCCTGGGCGTAGTGTTCGGCGTCCCCGCGCGCGGCCAAATAGCCCCCCAGCCCCATAGCAATGGATCCGGCGGCGATCTCGGCGAGCCCGGCGGTCACCACAATGTGGGTTGAAACCGCGGCCCCCGACAGCCCCGCCGCCAAGGCGAACGGCACCGTGAGGCCATCCGACATGCCGATCACCAGATCGCGCACCATGGCGCTGCCGGTGAAATGGTGTTCGTGATGGGTGGAGGCGGCCAGCATGACGGGCAAGAGCCTTATGGTAGCGGATAATAGACTAGAAGGTCTGGTCGCCATGCCATCGCATCGCAGCCCCAACCACCGCCTGGCCACCGTGGCCGGCATCGAGATTCAGTTCCACGTCAGTT
Organism: Terriglobales bacterium; assembly: GCA_035573035.1. Classification (GTDB taxonomy): domain Bacteria; phylum Acidobacteriota; class Terriglobia; order Terriglobales; family SCQP01; genus SCQP01. The sequence continues at coordinate 227 of DATNAC010000074.1, read as the reverse complement.
GGGTGATCATTCTCGCGCTCATCGGGCTGACCCTGGGGGAGTATTTCCGCGCCTTCAATCCGGGTTGGTCCCACGTGACGGTGGTGGCCGCGGCCGCGGTTACGACGGTGCTGTTCTTCGTCTCGGTGGTGCTGCACGAGCTCGCCCACAGCCTGGTGGCTCGGGCGCACGGGTTGCCGGTGCATGTGATCACGCTGTTCGTCTTCGGCGGGGTGAGCGAGTTGACG
>DATNAC010000073.1:0-14979 GCA_035573035.1 Terriglobales bacterium | reverse complement strand
CGTGGAAGTAGATCGTCTCTTCGCGGAAGTTGGCGTACCAGATCAGCAGGTACTGGGCGAAGCCGATGTACACCATGAAGATGCTGAAGGCGTGCACGATGCGGGCCAGGTCCACATAGTGGTAGTCCTTCACCGCGCCGTCGAACATGTGGTAGCGGCGGAAGAGCACGGTGAACAGCAGCACCATGGCCAGGCTGGCTTCGAAGAGCCCGGCGAAGCCGTATACGCCCCACATGTTGCTGAACCAGCGCGGCTCCAGCGACATGATCCAGTCCACAAAGCACCAGGTGAAGCTGTAGCCGAAAAACACCAGGAAGCCGGCGGAGACGCGGCCGCGGAGGGTGGGCGGCTTGCCGAAGGTCTTGCGCGGCAGCAGCGCGCCCGGGTTCTTGTCCTGCGCGGTCGAGTTGCGCAGGAACCACGCCCCAAACACCACCCAGATGCCCAGCGCGATCAGCGTGCGCGCGCTGTAGAAGGGCATGGAGAAGTAAAAGCGCTTGCTGCTGGTGGCGAAACCGGTCCAGCCCGCCGCCGCCCAGGGATAGATGTGGGGCACGCCGATCAGCAGCAGGATGCCGAGCACGAAGGCGGCCGGCACGTAGGTCGAGGCGGCTTCGGGGATGCGCCGGAAGACCACCGTCCAGGTGGCGCTGGTGATGTACTCCAGCGCGACCAGGAAGGTCCCGCCCACGCCCAGGGCCAGGAAGAAAAAGTAGTTGGTGAGGAAGCTGTACCAGGCCCGTTGCGGATCCAGCAGCAGCGCCGCCACGAACACGATCACCCCGATCGCGGTGGAGGCGAGCAGCAGGCTGCGCACGCGGCTGGGAAAGACCGCCGGGCCGGGGTTGGGGATTGCGATGGTCGCCTCGTGTGAACTCATAGAAGTCGTCGCTGTTTCGTGGTGAATCGTTTCCGGCTTAATGAGGGGTGGTGGGCTGCGGGATGGCCTGTTCGCCCGGAATCGGCCCGTTGGGCCCTTCCGCCGGCGGCAGATCCTTGGAGAAGTCCATGCCCTGCCGCTGCGCCCGCGCCATATCGGCGGGGCTGGGGTTGGCGGCCCGCTGCAACACCCGGACATAGTGGATGATGGCCCAGCGCTGCGCCGGGTCGAGCTCGGTCTGGTAGGAGGGCATGTTGCCCTGGCCGCCGGTGATGATCGAGAAGATGCGGCCATCGGTGAACTGCAGCGGCGCGCCCGCGATCAGCGGCGGCGGCTGCGTCATCTTGGGCACGATGTAGCCCAAGCCGTCGGCTTTGGCGCCGTGGCAGACGATGCAGTAGTTGTCGAACAGCTGCTGCCCCTTGGCCAGCACCGCCGGCGTGACCGGGAGCGGGTTGACCAGTTGGTCCATGCCGGTCACGTCCACCGGCTGCGGAAACGGCACCCAGTCCACCGGCACCGTGCCCGCGGGCGGCACGCGCATGGCGGGCAGGTTCGGGTCCACGTTGTCGGTGCCCAGGCCCTGCACGTAGGGCTGCTTGTACATGTCCGGCTGCCATTCGAGCTCGGTCTGGGAAGTCTTGCCCGGCCCGGCGCAAGCCGCCAGGGAGAGCGCGCCCAGCGCGAGTCCCAGGCACAGCGCCAGTGGGGTGGAACGTTGCAGGATCTTAGGCAAGGTCGCGTACCTCCAGGGCGCCCATGCCCTTGAGCATCTCCTGCACCGTGCCCGCCTCATACGGCCGCACCGGCACGTACAGGCCGAATCGGTCGTTGGTCAGGCTGGCGTCCAGATTGTGGAACATCGGCGCCGGGCGCAGTTTGCCGGAGACCAGCACGGCGATGAAAGTGGAAATGCCGGCGATCAGAATGCCGCTCTCGAAGGTCACCGGCATATACGCCGGCACCGAGATGAAGGGCTTGCCGGCGATGTTCAACGGCCAGGCCCAGGCCATGGTCCAGGCCTCGAAGGTGAAGCCCAGGCCCGCCCCGATGAAAAAGGCGGACTTGGTCACCCGCGGCATCCAGCTGATCTTCAGCCCCAGCGCCTCCGGCAGCCCGTGGACCGGATAGGGAGTGTAGGCGTCCAGGCCGCGATAGCCCTTTTCCCGCATCCCCTTGACCGCATCCACCAGGTGCTGCGGATCGAGGAAGAGGGCCAGGACGGCCGGCGGTCGATAACGGTTAGGCACGGCTTTCCTCCAGAATGACCCGCTCGCCCACCGGCTCCCGAAGCACCGACTTCACTTCCGAGATGGCGATGACGGGCACGAACCGGGCAAACAGCATGAACAACATGAAGAACAGGCCCAGCGAGCCGATGAACGTTCCGATGTCCCACTTGGTGGGCGCGAAGTAGCGCCAGTTGCTCGGCAGGAAATCCTGCGCCAGCGAGGTCACGATGATCACGTAGCGCTCGAACCACATGCCGATGTTGATGATGATGCTGGCGATGAACAGGATCACCAGGTTGCGGCGCGCGAAGCGGAACCAGAAGATCAGCGGCGCGATGCAGTTGCAGAAGACGATGGTCCAGCCCGCCCAGGCGTAGGGCCCGAAGAACCGGATCCAGATGTAAATGTGGTTTTCGACCGGGTTTTCGCTGTACCAGGCCATGAAGACTTCCACCAGGTAGCCATAGCTCACGATCATGGAGGTGGCCAGGATGATCTTGGCCATCAGTTCCATGTGGTCGATGGTGATGTAGTCCTCGAGCTCGAAGGCCTTGCGCACCACCGTCAGCACCGTGATCACCATGGCGAAGCCGCTGAAGATGGCGCCCGCGACGAAGTAGGGCGGAAAGATGGTGTCGTGCCAGCCCGGAATGGAGGAGACCGCGAAGTCGCTCGAAACCACGCTATGCACCGACAGCACCAGCGGGGTGCAGATCGCGGCAAACAGGCCGTAGGCGGCTTCGTAATGGTGCCAGTCCTTGGCGCTTCCCTTCCAGCGCTGCGAGAAGATGCCGTACACCTTGCGCGCCAGCGGCTTGGGGTGCATGTCGCGGATGGTGGCCAGGTCGGGGATCATGCCCTGGTACCAGAACAGCAGCGAGGTGATGGTGTAGGTCGAGACCGCGAACACATCCCAGATCAGCGGCGAGCGGAAGTTGACCCACAGATGCCGCGTGTTGGGGTACGGGATCAGCCAGTAGGCGATCAGCGTGCGGCCGATGTGCAGCAGCGGGAACAGGCCGGCGCACATGACCGCGAAGATGGTCATGGCTTCGGCGGATCGATTGATGGCCGTGCGCCAGCGTTGCCGGAACAGGAACAGAATGGCCGAGATCAGCGTGCCGGCGTGGGCGATACCCACCCAGAACACGAAGTCGACAATGTATGTGCCCCACATCCCCGGCCGCTTCAGGCCGAGCACGCCCATGCCGACGTGCAGCTGCACCCACACCACGATCGAGCCCAGGCCCAGGCAGCCCAGGGCGATCGCCATGCCCGCCCACCACCAGGCGTTGGGCCGGCGGAAGATGGCGGCGGTGATGTCCTTGTTGACCTGGGTCAGGGTCAGGTCGCCGCGGTAAATCGACGGCTCGGCCGTGAGGGCCATGGGATGCCGCTCTTGCGGCGGGTGGCGATTGATGTTGTCGCTCATGGCGTTACCGGGTTCCCTCGGCCTGTTCCGCGGCCGGAGCCGGGGCCAGGCTGGCCGCCGCCGGCGCGGCCGCGCCGCCCAGGTTGCGGATTCTGGTGAGGTACTGGATCGAGGGCTCGAAATTCATCTCCCCCAGCGCTTGGTAGCCGCGCGGCCCGCGCGCGCGCATCATCTCCGATTCGGCGTCCAGCGTGTTGCCGAAGTGGATGGCCTCGGTCGGGCAGGTCTGCTGGCACGCCGTCTTGATGTCGCCGTCGCGCACCGGCAGGCCCCGCTCCTTGGCGCGGTAATGCCCGTCATGCACCCGCTGCGTGCAGAAGTTGCACTTCTCCATCACGCCCTTGCTGCGCACCGTGACCATGGGGTTGAGCGCCAGCTCCAGGGGAGAGGCGCGCACCTTGCCGTAATTGAAGAAGTTGAACCGCCGCACCTTGTAAATGCAGTTGTTCGAGCAGAAACGGGTGCCGACGCAGCGGTTGTAGATCTGGACGTTGATGCCTTCGGCGTCGGTAATGGTCGCAATCACCGGGCACACGCTCTCGCAGCCGGCGTTGGAGCACTGCTGGCAGAGCATGGGCTGGTTGGTGACCTCGGGGTTGTTCTCGTCCCCGCTGAAGTAGCGGTCAATGCGGATCCAGGCCATTTCGCGCCCGCGCCACACCTGGTCCTTGCCCACCACCGGCACGTTGTTCTCGGCGTAACATGCCGCCACGCAGGCGTTGCAGCCGATGCAGGCGTTCATGTCGATCGTCATGCCCCAGCGGTAGTTCTTGAAGGGATGCTCGGTGGGTCCGCCGTTATCCCAAATGCTGGTCTGCTCTTCCTGCTCGGGGTTGCCCGCCCGCGGGTTGGCCTGCAACTGCACCAGCGTCGCCTCGCGGATAATGCGCGGCCCGCGCTGGGTGCCCGGGGCAAACTCCATCTCGGGCGTGACGTTGTCGTCGTTGAAGTCGATGTAGTTGTTGCCCTGGGGCGAGGCTAGCAGGTAGCCTTCGCCCACCTTCTTTAGCGTCACCTTGGCGCCGGAGTAAACGATGCCGCCCTGCGCGGCTTGGGCAATGGCATAGGCGTTGGCGCCGATGTCGGTGCCGATCTCGCCCACCGAGGCGCGGCCGTAGCCCACCGCGATGGTGGCCACGTTGGGGTTGACTCCCACTTGCACAAAGACCGGGGCCTGCAGCGTCTGCCCGCCCACCGTCACTTCGGCGATGGCGTACTCGCGCTGGTCGTTCGGCTCCAGCCCCAGCCGCTTGGCGGTGGAGGGGGCGATGGTGAAGTGGTTATCCCAGCAATTCTTGGAGACCGGATCGGGGATCTCCTGCAACAGCGCGTTGTTCGCCCACCAGCCGTCGCCCAGCATGGGGCTGACCGCCAGCGCCAGCTCGAGCTCGCCGTTCGCCGCCGCCGTCGCCGTCGCCGCGGGAACCCCCAGCGCGGAGGCCTTGAAGGTGCGCGCCGCGCCCGGCTGCGACCGCTTCGGGTTGGGATCGAAGACACCGGCCTGCAGCACGCCCGTCCAGAAGTCGTCGAAGCTGCCCGCCAGGTTGTTCTTGGCGTAGATCTGATCGCGCCAGTGCGCCTGCAGGTAGTCGTGGAAGCTCATCGGCCCACTCGGCGCCGGCGGCGCGGCCGGAGGCGGCGCGGCGGCAGCGGCGGTGGTTTTGGCCGCCCCGGCGGCCGGAGCGGCGGCGCCCGCCGCCGGCTTGGCTCCCGCCGTGGTCACGGCGGCGGCGGTGGCGGCGGTGGCCGCGGGAGCGGCAGCACCCGGAACGGCCGGCGCCGCCGGGGCCGGCGGTGGAACCGGCGCCGGAGGCGGCGGCAGCGCCTTAAAGCGCGCCGCGCCCGCCGGGCTGAGGTAGCCCCAGTGAATCAGCGTGTCTTCAAAACCGCGGCCGCCGAACAGCGGCTCGATGGTCGGCTGTACCAGGCTGTACAGCCCCACTTGCGGCTCGGCATCGCCCCAGCTCTCGCATCCGTGCAGCGCGGGCAGCACCAGGTCGGCGAGTTGCGCGGTCTCATCCAGCCGGTCGGCGATCACCACCACGTGCGGCACCTTGGCCAGGGCCGGGAAAAAGCCGGCCGAAGCGGGCAGCGAGTAGGCGGGGTTGGAACCGTAAACCACCAGCGTGTCCACCTTGCCCGCGTTCATGTCGTCCACCAGGCGCAACATGGCGGCGTTGCTGCCCTGGGCTTGCAAGCTGGGGCTGCCGCTGCCGTCCACGGTGGCGCCTTCGTTCTCCAGCGCCGAGTTCAGGAAGGCCGCGACGGTCTCCAGCAGCACTTGATCCTCGGTGGCGCCGGCCATGCCGCCGCCGCGGATGATGCTCTTGCCGCGCTGCTGCCACAACTCGGCAGCCAGCGCCGCGATCACGCCGGGCTGCACCCCCGCGGCCTTTTCCACCCCGCTGGGCTCGAACGCCGCCAGCGCCTTGGCCACCCCGGCGTCGCCCGCAAAGCGCGACTGCTTGTTGATGACCACGACTTGGTGCGCCAGCGCCAGCGCCAGCGGCAGCAATTGCGAGGGCGGCACCAGATAGCGGCTGTCGGCGTTGATGCCGATCAGGCTCATCGCCGGCTCGAATACCACCACCCGCGACATGGTGTTGTTGCGGATCTTGCGCTGCCGGCCAAAACCGTAGGAGTACTCCTGGCGCGAAATGCCCGCGCCGATCGGGTCTTCTCCGAACGTGACCACCATTTCCGCCCGGTCGTAGAAGTAGCGCGGCGTGGTCACCGCGGCCGCCGCTCCCAGGGCCGCCTGGGGCGCCCCCGCCGGCGCGCCGTAGGCCGCCTGCTGCGCCGCCACCAGGGCGTCGGGGTTGATCGAATCATAGACCACGTGGCGGGCGGGATAGGTGGCCAGGAAATCGGCCACCAGCGCGGTGCGCGCCGGACCGTGAATCGTTCCGGTCAGCAGCACGGCGCGGTTGCCGGCCGCGCCCAGCAGCCCGGCGGCCTGCTTGTCCGCCTCCGCCCAGCTCAGCGCCTTCATCTCGCGCTTGATCGGGTGCAGGTTGTTGCGCAGGTCCCAGCCTTCGGTCCACAGGTTGGTCGGAAAATAAAGGTTGTACTTCGGTTGGGATGCCTTGCCAACCAAGCCTTCGAGGCTGTGGACGCGCCGCAATGCCACCGGCGTCCGCAGCCGGTCGGGATCATAGAGGTTGAAGAGCGACGCCTGACCGCGGGCGCACACCGTACCCTGGTTGATGGGGTGCAGCGGGTTGCCCTCCACCTTGGTGGGGCGGCCTTCGTGCGTCGTCAACACGATGCCGCAGCCGGCGCGGCACTCGGTGCAGGTCGAGGCGTAATACACCGGCACCCCGGGGATGATCTCCGGCGGTTGCTGCGCGTAGGGAATGATCTTCTGAACCGGCTTGCGCTCGCAAGCGGTGGCGGCCAGGGCCAGCGCCCCGGTAGACCACTTCATGAAGTCGCGGCGGCCGAACTTGAGCCCGCCCTTACCCTGAGCGTCAAAGTACTCTTGCGGCTTGGAGGCGAACTCCTCCTGGCGCAGCTTCTCCACGGCCGGGTCCTGCCGCAGATCCTCCAGGGTGGTCCAGTATCGTTTTTTGCTCATGAGCGTACTCGTCCAAATCTCAACGGGGCGGCGCCGGCGCCGCCCGGGACTAGTTGTGGCAAACGTTGCAATCCTGGGGCGCGTTGGCCGTACGGTCGTGGAACGTGGCCGGATCGCGGTGGTACTTGTCGTTGGGTCCGGGCAGGTAGTCGTTGTTGCGGTGGCAGTTCAGGCACTGGGCCATCGTCCACTGCTTCACTTCCGTCACCTGATCCATGCTCTGCACCTGCCCATGGCAAGTCTGGCAGGCGATGCCGGCCGCGATGTGCCAGCGGTGTTGGAAGTACACGAACTGCGGCAGGTCGTAGACCCGGACGAACTCGATCGGCTTCATCGCCGCGTACGAAGCCGCCACCATCTTGATGGGAGCGGTGTTGCTGGCCACCACCGCATGGCAGCCCATGCAGACGTTCAGCGGCGGAATCGGGGCCAACCGCGAGCGGTCCACGCCGGCGTGGCAGTACTGGCAGGGAATGTGGTTATCCCCGGCGTGCAGCTTGTGGCTGAACGGAATCGGCTGCTCCGGCGAGTAGCCGACGTTTTCGCCCATGCCGAGCAGCTTCCAGCATCCAAACCCGATTAGCACCAGCGCAATGAGCGTAATTCGCCAATGTTGTCTCATGTTGCGAGCCCAGGGTACTGCCGTGCGATCCGCGGCGCCCGCCGCCAGGGGCGGTCACGTGCGCGCGTCTGCTGTCTCTACCGGGGCGGGAGGGTACCGGGCGCGCCTGCTTGGCGGCCGAACGGTATTAAGGGAAAATGAAGAGCCAACTGCAACGACAGATAAAACCGGAATTCAGGTGTCGCCGTTCCCCTCAAACGCAACCAGTATTTGCCAGCAACACTAAAGACTAAAGAGTTTCGACCCGCAGGTCAAGAATCATCTCCAGAAAAGATGCAAATTTTTTGCGCGCGGAGCAACCCGCCGCCGGTCCGCCGTGGCGGCCCTGAACCGCCTCTCCCGCTAGCGAAAGATCGGCGGCACAACAAGGCGGAGAGGACCGCCGACGCCACCCGCGCTCTACAGAACGCGGCGCGGCGACCCGGCAGCCCGTGGTGCAACGCCTCAGACGGGTGGCGGAGACGTGCGAGACCCGCGCCCAGAGCGGGTCTCGTGTGCTGGACCGGAGGTCAAAATTCATGGCACCACTCGCTGCCAGGCTCCGGTTTGGTTGTCGTAGTTGGCCGGCTTACCAGCGCGGCTCGCGCGGCTGCCGCACGTGGCCGCGGTAATCGTCGCGGTTATTGCCGCCCCGCCCGCCGCCCGGACCGCCGGGTCCCCGGCCGCCGCCGCCATATCCGCCGCCCGCCGGACGCTCCGGCCGCGGACGCGCTTCGTTCACATTGAGCGTGCGCCCGCCCAAGCTGCTGCCGTTGGTTCCCGAGATCGCCGACTCCGCCTCTTCGTCGTTGTTCATTTCCACAAAGGCAAAGCCGCGCGAACGGCCGGTCTCGCGATCCATCATGATGCTCACGCGTGAGACCGAACCATAATTCTGAAACAGGTTGCGAAGCTCCTCCTCGGTCGCCCCGAACGACAAGTTCCCCACAAAAATACTCTTCAATCGTTTCTCCTGCGCCACCCTCCTGAGGGCCTTGCGCGCCTTTAGCTTACACGAAAGCGCCAGCCCCCGGGGGGCCACCCCCATTCGGGGGTGATCAGCGTAATATCTGGGTTGGATGCGCCCCGCTGCCCGCCTCACCCTCTCGATTTTCACTGCCATTTTCGCAGGGCTGCTGGTCGCTGCCGGCGGCGCCCCCAAGCCCCGCCTCTCCGGCAACCCCATCCTGCCCGGCTGGTACGCCGACCCCGAGGCCCGCATCTTCCAGCATCGGTACTGGATCTATCCCACCTACTCCGCCCCCTACCGCGGCCAGACGTTTCTCGATGCCTTCTCTTCCAAGGACTTGGTGAGCTGGACCAAGCACGCCCATGTCCTCGATATCCGCAATGTCGCCTGGGCCAAACGTGCTGTCTGGGCCCCATCGGTGGTCGAGAACGATGGTTGGTACTACATCTTCTTTGGCGCCAACGACATCCAGAATGATCGCCAGGTCGGCGGCATCGGCCTCGCCCGCTCCCGCCACCCCGGCGGACCATTCAAAGACTATTTGGGCAAGCCCCTGGTCGGCCAGTTCCACAACGGCGCCCAGCCCATTGACCCGTTCGTGTTCCAGGATGTCGACGGGTCCTTCTACCTGATCTACGGCGGCTGGCGCCACTGCAACATCGCCCGCCTCAACGCCGGCTTCACCGGCTTCGTCCCCTTCCCCGACGGCACCACCTTCAAGGAAATCACCCCACCCGGCTACGTCGAGGGGCCATTCATGATGCGCAAGGACGGCCGCTATTACTTCATGTGGTCCGAAGGCGGCTGGACCGGCCCCGACTACGCCGTCGCCTATGCCATCGCCGACTCCGTCACCGGCCCCTTCCACCCCATCGCCAAAATTCTGCAGCAGGATCCCGCCGTAGCCACCGGCACCGGCCATCACACCGTGCTGCACGCCCCAAGCTCGGACCGCTGGTACATCATCTACCACCGCCGCCCCCTGGGCGAGACCGACCCCAACCACCGCGTGGTGTGCATTGACCAGATGAAATTCGACGCCGCCGGTCACATCCTCCCGGTAACGATCACCACTGCGGGCGTCGCCCCCGACCCCATCCATTGAGGCGTCTGCGGACTCACTTCTAGCGTGGGTTGGCGGTCATCGTGGCGCGGCCTCCGGTAACGCGGTCGAAGTATTGCATCCACTTCAACCGAATCGCGTTCACATCCGCAACCAGCCCGGGCGTGGGTTTTTTGCCGGACTCTACAATGACGACCATGCCCGTGTTGAATTGCCGCTGCGAGTGGGCCACATCCGGCGAACGGGGCCCCTCGGCGGCAATCACATCCTGAATCGTGATCTTGGTGCGATCCGCCTTAAAGATCGGATGGCCGTTGGCATCCCGCCCCTCGGGCACCATGTTGGTGAGCAGGAAGAAGTCGGGCACCTCGGCCGGGGAGATCAGACCCATCAGGTAGAGATCGAGGTAGGAGTATCCGGTGGGCGGAACGTAGTAATCGTCGTCAAGCTGTGTGTAGGTGCCGTCGAAATTGTCCTGCCAGACGCCGCCCCCCATGGCCGAAGCCTCGCTCGGGCGCTCGTAGGGGTAGGGTACGATCGCCTGCAACCCGCGCGCCCAATGCGTGGGGCCAAGCTGAATGATCTTGTCGCCGACCTTGGCGCGGGCGAACGCGGACCAGCGGTGCTCCATTTCGTGGCCGATCTGCGACATGGCGTACTGATAGGTGGGCATCTGGCCGTCGGGTGAGATTTCTCCAATCTGCGTTGCGTACGCCATGATGTTGTGGATATTGGCGTCCATGACGTCGGCCGGGGGCCGCGCCGACATCTGATTGGCGTCGGCATCGACCGGCTCGACAAAACCCCACTGAAACCGGCCCTTGGTGCAGTAATTATCGAGCCGGGTTTGGGTGGAATCGTTACCGCCGAGGCCGGTGACGGCTCCGCCCTCGGGTCCGCCGCCGCGCGGCCCGTTGCTCGGGGTGCCGGCTTCGGGGTTATCGACGCGGAAGTCGGAATAGTAGGCCAGGTCGTCGTAGTGGTCGCCCAGCACGGGTATGACGGTGCAAGCCAGGTCTTCCGGCGTGGTGGGCCGCAGATAGTGGAAGCTCTCAAAGACGACCGGATATGGGCCCGAGGGTTGGGTCATCGCGGCAAAATCAACCTGGGGACTGGCCACGCCCGTTAGCTTGACGGTGTGTGCCGGGAGCTGCGCGGCCACGCTGGCCGCACCGCCGTTGGCGCCGGCGCTGGTGGTGGTGGCGCGTACCTCGATGGTGCTGCCGGCGGTGATGCCGGCGGGCAAGAGTCCGCGCAGGGTAAGGGAATGGTCTGTCGTCTCGACCGCCGGCGCTACTCCCGGGCCGCTGGCCAAATAGCGATAGGCGGGAGCGCCTCCCCGGCCGCCGCCGCCAAAACCGCGGCCCGCGCTCCCGGTGACACTCCACTCGGTTTCCTCCGTAGCGCCGCGGCCGCGAAGATAAAGATGGTAGCCGCTGCCCGCCAGGCCGGCATCCCCCGCCGGTGGTATGGGCCCACTGGTCTCGAACGTTGCCTGCAGATAGACACCGTCACGGCTGGAAAGCTTGACGTCCTTGAGGGCGAGGTTGGCGGGTGCCGACGCCGGCGCAGTGGCGGCGAGCGTGGTCAGAGGCGACTCCTCCCCCGCATTGACCTCGGGATAGAGACCCACGATGGCATCCTTGACCGATATGTGGTTATACGACATTTCGATCATGCCGTCCTTGTGCAGCACCGCCTGGAAACGGTTCACCGTGGGATACCAGGACCAATCCTGAATGCCCGCGTAAGGCTCACTCACGTCCCATGTGATCACGGCGCGATCGCCCAGTTCCTTGACATAGTGTTTGCCCGGTCCCCAACGGACGCGGAGCAGAACGCAGATCGCGGTCTGGGTGTTGACCAACGTCTGGTCGGCTGTCTGCAGCAGATCGTAGCGCTGCAAGACCACGCCGCCGCGGCCTCCTCCCCGTCCGGCAAAGGTGGCCGGCCCGCGGCCGCTTCCGCGTCCGCCGGCGGCTCCGCGGCGGCCGGCGGGAGCGCCAAACGAGATCGAGCCATTGCTGCCAACCGAGAATTCGTTCCAGTCGCGGCCGGAGAAGGGGAAGGCGAAGTTGTGCAGCGCGACCTGGGCGGCGGTGGCTTGGTCGCCATAATCGGCGTCCCACTGCAGCGGGAGGTTCTGTACGGTATAGCCTCCGGCGGAAGGCGTGAAGCGCAAGGTGCGCTGGTCGAGATTGAAAAAATTCTCGGTGCCCAAGGCGCCTGGTTTGAGCGTCACGACTATCAGATTGCCTTGCACGCTTACCGACCCCAGCGAGTGACCCTGGCGCTCGCGCTGCGCGCTCGCGCCCGGCCCGAGCAGGCTGAGGACCAGGGGGATCAGGAGGGGGCGGGTAAGGGAGGCGAAGAGCGCGTGCCGTGTCATGGCCATTTCGCCTGTGACTATACCTCCGACCTTGCCCAATTGGAAGGATATTGTATACGGTCGGCGCGCCGCCTCTGGCCTCGGCCCTCCAAGCCACTGCGCGATTGCCCTAATCCAGTTCGATCTGCCGCAGCTTGACCCCGGCTTCTTCCAGAATCCGCAGGCTGGTCCCGCTCAGCGGATAGTGCGCGTTGAACACCACCTCGACGATGCCGGCGTTGATGATCATCTTGGTGCACTGCAAACAGGGCGAAAGTGTCGTGTACAGCGTTGCGCCCTTGATGGCGATGCCATGATAAGCCGCCTGCACGATGGCGTTCTCCTCGCCGTGCGAGCACACGCACTCGTCCAGCCGCGTCCCGCTCACCGCCAGCGAGCTGCAGCGCGGGCAGCCGCCCTGGTTGCAGTTCCGCACCCCGCGCGGGGTGCCGTTGTAGCCGGTGGAGATGATGCGCCGGTCGCGCACGATAATCGAGGCCACCTTGCGCTTGAGGCAGTTGCTGCGCAAAGCGACGATACGCGCAATGCGCATGAAGTACTCGTCCCACCCCGGCCGCCCGTCGGTGCCCGCCTGACTCTCCAGCCAGCCCCGGATCACCTCTTCCGCCCGCGCCGTCAACTCGCTCACCGTGCCGTTATTCACCAACACCGCGTCCGCCAGCGCCGCGCAGCCGGGCAGGTTTTGCGCCTCCGGGTCCACCCCCGCCATCTCGCGCTGCTCGAGTTCCACGAACTGTTCAAAGCTGGCCGGCGTGCGCGCGTCGCCCCTGGCCCGCGCCCGCTCGTACCGTACCTCGATCGGCGCCTCCACGTGCAGCAGCAGGAAGCCGGGAAGCTGGCGCAGTGCCCGCACTTCGTCCGGATGCCGGATTGAGTCCACCACGTAGTTGCGCTCGTCCGCGATCCGCGCCCGCGTCCGCACCGCCAGCACGTCCCGCCCAAACTGCCGCCGCAGCCCATTGCCGCACTCGATCAGGTGCTCCCGCGTCGGCTCCAGCCCCTTCACCTTGAGTTCCGCCCGCAGCTCGTCGGAGAGCGAAAGGTAGGCAAAGCCGGCGGATTTCAGGTGCTCCGCCAGCGTGGTCTTCCCCGACCCGTTCGTGCCTGTCAGCCCAATCACCATGGCGAGTTGTAGTGTAGCGCGAACCGCCGCGGCGCCCTGCCCCATACGGAACACTGGTGTCGAGTATGGTATGATGTCGCTATGGGTGAGAATTTGCGCAAAATCACAATCGAGGTCCCGCCGGAGTTGCTCGCCAAGGCGCAACTCGCCACTGGATCCGGGGTCACCCAAACAGTGCGAGCGGGGTTACAGTTTCTTGCCGCCAGCCACGCCTACGAAGGGCTGCTGCGTTTGCGCGGCAAGGTTCGCTTTATACGAACGGCCGCGGAGCTGCGCCACGACCGATGATCGCGGCCGACACCAGCACCTGGATCGCCTATTTTCACGGCGGCGACGAGATCGATACACGGCTCCTCAAATCAGCGCTTTCCGACCACTGCGTGATCATGCTCCCCGTCGTTCTGGCGGAGCTGTTCAGTGACTCCGGCCTGCCCGACGCCGTGGCCGCACTCCTGCTTGAGTTACCGCCTGCGCCGCTCGCCGATGGATTCTGGCAACGCGCCGGCGTCTTGCGATCCAAGGTGCTCGATCGCGGCTTCAAGGCCCGCTTGGCCGATGCCCTGATTGCCCAGCACTGCCTCGACGGAAGGTTGATGTTGATCACGCGCGACCGCGACTTCCGAAATTTTTTGCCGGTCGCCAATTTGGATCTCTTGCTCGAAGGCTGACGCAACTGCCACCCCAGCTCGACCTATGCCCGCTTCCGATGAACTCGTTCTGGCGGTTCCCACCGCCGCTTTGTTTCCCCACGGCGCCTTCCAGGGCTTGGAGGTCGGCGGCGGCGCCTATTTTCAGTTCATCCACGACCCTCGCAACAGCCGCTATCTGCCGCGTTCCCGCGCCGAGCAGGATCCCGCCTGGAAGCAGATCATCCCCTACGTTATCCTCACCACCGGCTCCGAGGTCTTCGTCTACCGCCGCGGCAAGCAGTCCACCGAGTCCCGCCTGGTGGCGCTGCACTCGGTGGGCCTGGGCGGCCATATCCGCCATAGCGACGAGGGTATGTTCGTCGCGGCCGGCTGGGACGGCTACCAGGCCGCCCTGCAGCGCGAGTTGGATGAGGAGGTCGCCATCGAGACGCCGGTCGTGGCGGATCGCTTGGTGGGACTGATCAACGACGATTCGGTCGAAGTCGGCACCGTTCACGTCGGCTTGGTCCACATTCGCGAACTCGCCGCGCCCGCCGTGCGCGCCCGCGAAAGCAAAATTGCGGGCGGCCGCTTCGCCCCGGTAGAGGAACTTCTCGCCCCGGGCGGACCTCCGCTCGAAACCTGGTCGCGCCTTTGCCTCGAAGGCTGGGACCGCCTCCGCGCCCACCCAGGCTGGCTTCCGGGCAACATCGACTAGCTGCGGCCGGGCCTTGAGAATCACTTGAGGACTTCCTATACGTATCGTACGGGCAGCGGTGGAGAGCTCCTATGGCCAGCCCAAACAAGCAGAATTTGACCGTATCCGTCCAGCGAACCCAGGTCAGCGGGCGGCGGCCCAGGCGATGGGCGTGAGAGAGGGGACAGCGGAGCGAGGGCGGCGGTCGAGGCCGGGCAGTACCTCGGCCAGATAGGTGCGCAGCCGCAGATCGAGGCGGCGGCAGGTCTCAACCACCGAGAGGATGGCGGCGATGGGCGGCCCGGCCAGCGCGCTCCCCAGGTGGATCCAGTTCTTCCGGCCCAGCGCCAGCGGCCGCATCGAGTTCTCCGCCCAGTTATTGCTGA
>DATNAC010000072.1:0-15181 GCA_035573035.1 Terriglobales bacterium | reverse complement strand
TGTGGGCGATCACCCCTTGCGCCTCGTCGTAGTTGTTGCCGCCGGTATTAAGGTTGCGGTCGAAGCGGGGAAAGTTGCTGCTCGAAATGGCGAGGCGCAGCCGGTGTCCGGGCGCGAAGTAGTAGCTGGTGTCGATCGGCTGGAACGTCACCTTATAAACCTGGCCCGGCCGCATCCAGACCGGTGGCTTGTTGTAGCCGTCGCGGTAGCGCATGCGCTGGATGTTCTCGGTGATGTTGAAGGCGCGTCCGTCGGGGTAGACGTCCATCACCTTGAAGGTGAAGTCGGTATCCTTGGCGCTGGAGGAGACGTACAGCGTGACGGTAATCGGCCCGCTGGCCTCGGTTCCTCGGGTAAACGGTTCGGAGTTGTAGACCAGGATGTCGTTGCGGCTCTCGTGCGCGTCTTGATCAAACGAACCGAACTTGACCGCGTTCCCCTCGCAACACCCCCCGCCGCCGAACGTGGTCACCGGACGGGCCGGGTCGTAGTCGAACCGGTCCGCCTGATCGGCCGACGGCGGCGCGGCGGCCAGCGTGCCATCGCCATGTACCGTGTTGGCCCTGCCGCCGCTATTGAAGTAGAACGTCTTGGCGCTCGCGCCCGGCGGCGGCCAGGAAGGCGATCCCTTCCACTTGTTCTCGCCCATCACGTAGTACTGCACCTTGGGCTGCTTCTGCAGGAAGCCGTTGTTCTCGCCCTTGAGGAAGTGGTCGAACCACGAGTACATGATGTTGTCGTAGTCGAGCCGCGCGTCGCCGACGTCCAGGTCGCCGATGTGGGTATCGGCCGTGGCGCGGGTGTATTGACAGTGCAGCACCGGAGCGATGATGGCGTACTGCTCGTCACCGATCCCGGCTGGCGCCGTTCGCCGCACAAAATTGTAGGCCGCCAGGTTCGGCGAAACCGAAACGTCGAACCAGCTCATGTACCACAGACCCGGCTTCTTGACCGCCATACCGTCGTTCCACAGTCCACCCTTATACCAGGCCGGATCATTGGGCGTGCGGGCAATCATATCGCCGCCGGTGGCGACCGGCATGTGCGTATCGAAAATACCGGGTGGGCCGCCCACGGCTTTGATGATGTCGGCCTCGGGCAGATGCCACAGCGCGGTGTTCCAGTCCACCGGCGGCATCTGCGGCGCCAAGTCGAACATCTTGGAGGCTTCGATCAACTGCGCCTGGCTGGTCCCGGGCGCGAACATTGGCCGCACCTGGTTCTGCTCGCCGTAAAGCCAATCAATGAAGAGCATCTGGACCGCGCCGCCGCGGTACCAGTTGCCCTGCTCATAATAGGGACCCACCCGGCCCACGCCGGCGCCGAAGCCCTGCACGTTGAAGGTGGCCAGGCCGGGATCGTTCTGGGCGACGACGCCCAACTGCCATTCGGCGGTCGAGGAACACCCGGTGGTGCCGATCTTGCCGCTCGACCAGGGCTGGGACGACATCCACTGAATCTCGTTGGAGCCGTCGCTCAGCGGCGGCCCCAGGATGTCGTAGTTGCCCTGCGAGAAATAGTGCCCGCGCTCGTTGATCTCGACGTAGGCGTAGCCGCGGCGCACGGCCTCGAGCTCGGCGCGCATGTCGCGGTAGGTCCCGTTCTTCACGTCCCAGAAGTTGAAGTTATAGGGGGTGCGGACGAAGATGATCGGCACCTTGCCCGCGGCGTTTTTGGGACGGTAGATGTCCGCCGCCATCAGCTTGCCGTCGGCCATCGGAATCATGACCTTGCGGTCAATGATGGCGATTTGTTCCAGTTGCTTCTCGGTGGCCTCGCGCTGCGCGCGCAGCGCCGCCAGGGTGGGTGTGACGGCTCCTTGCTGGGCCGCAAGCGAGGCGGTCAGCGTGAGGGCGCCGGCCGCGACAAAGACGGCGAGGCCGCCCATGGTTGGAATTCGAAGTGAATAAAACATGGACGGCCTCCCCGATTGAAGTTGGAGATTAGAAGGTCAGTGCGAAGTGCAGCTGGATAATACGCACCGAAGTATCGGCACCATTCGAACCCAGCGGTGAGCTGCTGGGGTTGACCATGCCGGTAATGATCCCAAACGAGTTCGCGCTGCTGAGGTTATTCCCCGGGTTGGCGAAGTTCGGATGGTTGAACAGGTTGTAGGCCTCGCCCGCCAACTCGAAGTTGGCCCGCTCCCAGAACGGCACATTGAAGTGCTTGGAGAGCGTCAGGTTCGTGTTCCAGTAGCCTGGGCCACGGAACATGTCCCTTCCCTGGGTCGTGCTATAGCCGGTCGTGGCCTTGGTGAATTCCGGATTCGGCCCCGTGGCCGTGAAGCACGGGGTGGCCGGCGACTGGCAGGAGCCCGCCGCCACGCCGCCGTTGTAATTCGCCAACACCCGGCCGCCGGATCCAATCGAGCCAAATCCGGTCGCCGACAGGCTGGTGGTGTTATAGACGTACATCGGACCGCCGGTGCGCGCGATCAGGCTGCCGCTCACTTCCCAGCCACCCGTCAGTGCGTGCGGTCCGCCGAACCACTGGTCGAACGGCGCATTCCACAGATAGGTGGCGCTGGCGTAATTGCGGTAGTCGACATCCGACGGACCGTAGGCGAGCCGCGGATTGTTGGGGTAAATGGTCGTCCGCGTGCCGCCCGTGCCGAAGGCATCGTCCAGCGCATGGCTCCAGGTGTAGTTGAGTTGCAGCACGCCGCTCTTGAAACGGTCGTTGAAGCTGGCCGTCATGCCGTTGTAGTTGGAGATCCCGTCGCTCTGGTAATCCGTGACCGTCAGGAAGCGCGGATCGAGCGGCGCAGTCGGCAGGCCGGCGAAATTCGAGGAGTAGGCATTGACGTTGGCGTTGCTGATCAACTCGTGTACGCCGTGGTTGCCGTCGTATGCCAAGTCAATCGCGGCGTGGCTCCAGAGCTGCCGCTGCACGTCCAGATTCCATTTGTAGTAGGTGGGATTGATGATCTTCGCATCCGAGCTGGTCAGGTTCGGCAGCGTGAAGCCGGGAACCGCGGCCTGAATCTGCGCCAGCGTCGCGCCGTTCGAGAAGCCGGACTCCAACGCCTTGTAGCTGGCGTTGGTCGCCGCCTGCAGACTGTTCGACAGCCCGGGCGCAATCACGTACCCAGTCGAAGCGTTGCCCGTGGCCGCGAAGCTCGGATCCTGGGGCACGTTGGTCGCGAACCCGGTGATCGTGCTCAGCGGGAAGTTATCCCCGAACATGCCGAAGCCGCCGCGGATTGCGGTCTTGCCCGCCGCGCCCCATGGCTGCCAAGAGAACCCGAAACGAGGCTGGGTCTCAAGCGCCTGCAAGGCCGGCAGTCCCGTGCGCAGCCCGGCCTGGATACTGGCGTTGTAGGGCACGCTCGCCCCATGGTTGATGGTCAAGAACCCGGCGGTGTCGGCGAAGCACTTGTCCACGCAGACCGGGTTCGAGGGGTGATCCAGGCGCAGCGCCAGGCTCAGCGAAAGGTTGTCGGTTACGTGCCACTCATCCTGCGCGTACACGCCAAGCCGGTACATCGCCAGCGGCTGTTCCAGGGCCACCGGGTACGACTGTTGATAGGTGCTGAAGTCCGACTTGTCTCCCGGGGTCGGATCGTAGCCGCCATTATAGAAACCGTCAATGGTCTGCGCTGTGATCAACCCGCTGGTGCCGGAGCCGAATTGGAAGTCGGTCGCGTCGTAGCGCGAGAAGTAAAAACCCGTCTGGAAGGAGTGATTGCCCCACAAGTGCGAGTAGTCGTCCGAGAACTGGTAGCGGGTCACGTTGCGCCCCGCCGGGTAGCTGTTATCCGAACCACCCAGATTGGTGAAGCTGCCGTCGGCAAAGCTGATGGTGGTTGGAAATACCGCCAGGGCGGCAGCGATGTTGGAGGGCCCGAAGATGGCCTGGTAGTGTTGCGCCGCGGCCTGGAACTGGTTCACCGCCGATCCGCCAAAGGTGTGCGTCTCGGCAAACTGCGCGTTGAACGATGGCTGGACGCTGATCGCGTTGAACGCCGGATTAATCGGATCGACACCCGTGTTCTGCACGCCGCGGTCCAGCAGGTAGTGGAAGTAGGCATGGTCGGCCGAGCTCAGGTTATAGTCCACCCGGAAGGTGGTGATGATTTCGTGCGAGGTGTTGGTCTGGTCCGAAAGGAACGAGGCCACACAAGGCGCCGCCCCGGCCAGCACCACGGTGCCGCAGCCCCCACCGGTTACCGGCTGCGCGTTCGCCGCGCCCGGCGCGCTGCTCCAGAGCTTGAACATGCTCTGGTAGAAGGGCACTTCCGCGTTCTGCCCCACCGCCGCCAGATTCGCGATGGTCGCCGTCTGGAACGCTTGCGTCGGCACGTACACCGGAGACGATGAACCCGGCAGCACCAGCGCCAGACCTTCATTGTCAACGAAAAAGAACAGCTTATTGTGCAGGATCGGGCCGCCGAAGCTGCCCGCCCACTGGTTGGCGTTGGTGAACGGCCGCGGCGTCGGGTCCGGCGCCCCTGTGGTCTTGTTCACCACCGCGTTGTGGAAAAAGTCGTTCGACTCCATCGCCCGCCCGGTCCAATCCCACACCAGGTTGCCGTGGAAGTTGTTGCCGCCCGACTTCGTCACCATGTTGACGTTCGAGCCGGCCAGTGTGCCGTACGAACCATTGAAGCCGTTGCTCGTGACGGTGGATTCCTGCACTTCGTTCAACCCCAGCAGCAGGTTGCTCGCTCCGCCGTTGGTGCTGTTGTTCCAGGGATCGATGTCCTCCATGCCGTTGACCGTGATCAGGTTCGAGGTGGTCGGCAGCCCCTGTACCGAGGGGAAGCTGCTGCCACCCACCTGAATCGCGCCTGGGCTCAACAACGCCAGATAATTGATGTCGCTGCCCGGTACGGGCAGATCCTTGACCTGCTGCGAGGTCAGCGTTGAGGAGGTATTGGCGTTTTCGGTCTGGATCAGCGGCGGCGCCTGCCCGGTCACTTCCACGGTCGTGGCGCTTGAGCCCAACGTCATCTTGACGTTCGAGGTGGTGACCTGGCCGACGGATACCGTTACCGGCACGCTCGCCGTTTCAAAACCCTTCGCCGTCACCGTCAGGATATAGGTGCTCGGCGGCAACAGCGAAAAGCGAATCTCGCCGCGCGAGTCGGACGTTCCATTTTGCGCGGCCCCGGTGACCACATTTTTGAGTGTCACCCCGGCGTTTGGCAGGGCCGCGCCCGACGGATCGGTAACCACGCCCTGAATCGCTCCCGTGACCTGCGCCTGGCTCCACGCTTGGGGAGCCATCCACACCAACCCAATTGCCAGCGCTAGCGCCAGCACCAGGTTCTTCTTCTGCATCATCGTTTTCCTCATTGGTTTTTACTAGCTGCAACGGACGCGATCGTGAGCCGCGTCGGTCAGAAAAAATTGTCGCATGCAGCAACTCCGATCGCGCATTAAATCTGCATTAACCAATGTTGCTCATGATGAATTTCAGCGGCACCACGCGCTGTCATATGAACCTGCGGCCTCCGCGCCCACATGGCGTGCACATGCGCAATGCAGCGAATCCTCTCGAAGTCGTCCCCCGGGGTCTTGACGCCTCGAGCCGAATACTATGAATCGCGTCCCCTTCTCTCGGGACGCGTGTTGTTTCTACGCGCGTCAAACCCGTGGCGGCGGGCCGGCTTGGTTTCGCCTCGCACCACGGCGCTGTGGGTGAGCGGCGGCAATGAAATGATCGCCAACTCAGCCGATGGCGGCTACCACTGGACCACGCGCTACCTCCTCAAGCCGGGTGACTTGGTGTTTGCCTTCGCGTTTCCGGCGCCACCAATTGTCCTCGCCTTCGGCAGCGCGGGCGTGTGGTTGGAGTCGCCCGGCGACGGCGCAACCTGGCGGCGCCAGGCCAACGGCCCCTATCAGCCCGTGGTGCAATGAATTTTGACCTCCGGTCCAGTACACGAGACCCGCTCTGGGCGCGGGTCTCGCACGTCTCCGCCACCGGTCTGAGGCGTTGCACCACGGGCTGCTATGCCTTCCACTTGATATTGCAGCCGATGCTGGCGTGCTGGGCAGCATCCGGCCGCTGCCCCGCCAGCAGCGCATCCAGCGCGGCGCGCAGGTCGCTCCCGGTCACCGGCTTGCCGTTGCCCGGGCGGCTATCGTCGAGCTGCCCCCGGTAGGCCAGCTTCCGCTCGGTGTCGAACAGAAAGAAATCCGGCGTGCAGGCGGCCCCATAGGCCCGCGCCACCTCCTGCGTCTCGTCGTAGCAGAACGGAAACACGAAGCCCTGCTCGGCCGCCATCTCCGCCAAGCTCGGCGGCGCGTCCGCGGGATACGCGCTGGCGTCGTTGGCGCCGATGGCGACGATGGCCGCGCGGCCGGCATAGTCTCGTCCCAGTCTCGCCAGCTCGCGCTGCACATGCACCACGAACGGGCAGTGCCGGCAGATAAACATCACCAGCAGCGGCTGGCCCGCCGGCAATTCGGAAGAGCGCAGCGTCGTCCCCCGGGTCACCTCCGGGAGAGCGAACTCCGGCGCGGGCGTGCCCAGCGGCAGCATCTTGGAAGGAGTAGCGGACATACCTCAAGTATGCCCAATCAACGCACGTGCGCCGCGATCTCCGAGGCCAGACCGGTGCCCGCATTCACGGTGGCCTCCCGGGGACGGTCCTGCCAGGCGGGCACGTCCAGGCTGTAGCGGTGCTCGGCCAGGGTCTCGCGGTTGCGCACCGCCCAGTCGTGCTGGTCAATCTGCAGCAGCACCGACGCGATGGGTATCTTGCCGGCGAAGATGTGCGGCTTCAGATCCTCCAGGAAGCGCTGGCTGTCGCCGTCGCCGCGCCGCCCCAGGGTGAAGTGCAGCTTGTGGTACATCAGCTTCTCCACCGGCAGCGGCAGCGCCAGCTTCACCTCGCGCTGCGGCCCGTTGACGTAAATGCCGAGCATGCGCTTGGTCAGGTTGGTGTAATCGAAGGTGCGCGACACCAGGTTCATGAACCCTTCCTGCAATTGCCGCGGCGTCATCTTCATGGGAACAAACACGGTGTGATGCGCGTCGTACAGCTTGGCTTTCACCGTCAGAATGCGGCCCTCCGCCAGGAACCGCTTCCACTGGTTGGCGGTGGGGGTGAGGATGTTGAAGTACGGATACAGCACGTTGCAGCGGTCGAAGAAGTCGAAGGCGGCGTCGAACGATGCCGGGGTGTCGCTGTCGGTGCCGAAGATGAAGCTGGCGATGACCTCCATGCCGTGCTCGCGCATGGTCTGGATGGCGTCATCGTACTTGAAGGCGATGTTGTGCAGCTTGTTGTAGCTGCGCAGGGTCTCGGGGTCCTGGCTCTCCAGGCCCATGAAGATGTTGTAGAAGCCGGCTTCCTCGAGCAAGCTCAATGCCTCTTTATCCTTATAGACGTTGATCGTCATCTGCGAGCCGAACACCGGCTTGAACTTGGGATAGCGCGCCCGCAGCTTGATGATCGCCCGCAGCAGCTCCTTGAGCGTGCGCGGATGGCCGAAGATGTTGTCGTCCACGAAGAAGATGGGGCGGTAGAAGATCCGGCCCATGATGTCGTGCTTGAAGATGACCTCAAGCTCGCGGCACAGGTTCTCCGGCGTCTTGTACCGCATGTCGTGCCCCAGCATCTGCACGATCGAGCAGAAATCGCAGCTGAACGGGCAGCCGCGGCTGGCTTGCAGCGTCAGCGAGATCTGGTGCAGCCACTCCCAGCGCTTGACCCGGTTCAGGTGCAGCGCCTTGCTCATGTCGGTCTTCTCGGCCTGCTGGTAAATCTGCTTGAGCTTGCCGTCGCGGCAATCTTTAAGAATGTCCTCCCAGACGTACTCGGCTTCGGTGGTGCAGATGGCGTCGGCGTGCACCAGGCTGTTCTGGGGAATCATGAAGGGGTGATATCCCCCCATGACTACCTTGATCTTGCGCCGTCGGAAGTGGTCGGCGATCTGGTAGGCGCGGGTGGCGTTGGTCACCATTACGGTGATGGCGACCATGTCCACATCGGCCTCGAGGTCAATGGACTTGAGATTCTCGTTGATGACGGTGAGATCCACCCAATCGGGGGTGAGAGAAGCCAGGGCTTCGAGACCGTTAAACTGCAGCCCGTAGCTCTTCCCGCGCAGCGGCCAGAAGGTCAGCTCGTGGATCCGCTCCATGCTGAACTGGGTTCGGACCCGCGACTCTGGATCACGTTTGGGATAGATCAGCAGGACGCGCATGAGAGGCACTCCGAATCGGTCAAACAGTATGCACCATAAGCCTACGACTGAACAGCCAAAAAACCGAGGGTTTTCTTTTCCGGAGCCGGTTTTGCGGCCCCTATGGCCCGAAGTGCCTCCAGGACGCCATAAGGCGAAGGGAGGGCAAACTCGGCGGCGGTCGGACCGCCCCCCTCGCCATGGGCTATTTTGATGCCGACAATGTGCTCGTCGTGTAACCGGAACACGTCCTCGTCGGTGGTATCGTCGCCAAAATAAAAGGCCATATCGCACCCCAGGCGTGAGCGGAGCCGCTGTACCGCGTGACCCTTGGTGAGCGCATCGGCGGGCAGCAGTTCCACCACCAGCCGCCCTTGCATCACCCGTAGCGAGGCCCCGGACGGGGATTGGGTCACCTCGGAAAAATACTCCTGGATCGCGCCGGCCCACTCCGGCGCCTGCCGGTAGTGCAGCGCCAGCGAGTAGGGCTTGACCTCGACCCGGGATCCCGGCCATTGCGCCAGCCGCTGCCGCACCTCGGGCGCCAGCCGCTCGAGCTCGAGCCGGGCCTGCTGGCGGCGCTGCCGCTCCAGGCCGGAGCCGATTTCGACCCCGGCGCCGGGCTCGTTGCCGTGGCCGCCCACAAACCAGCAACCGGCGGCCGGACACAGGGATTGCAGATCGCGCAACGCCCGCCCGCTCACGATCGCCACCCGGAAATCCGTCCGCCGCGCCAACGCCTCCAGCGCCGCCTTCATCCCCGGCAGCAGCGCCGCCGCCTCGGGGGTGGGCGCGATCGGAGCCAGGGTGCCGTCGAAGTCAGCGGCGACGAGGACGCGCCGCGACCGCCTTAGCCGGGCGGGCCAGTCGGGGCCGGAGCGCGGGCTCCGGGGCGGCGGGAGAAAACTCGTCGTGGGCATCGAACTCGCGCTGGCGGATGGCGCGCAGCACCTCGCGCGCCCACACGCCTATATCATAGTGTGCCACTCGCCAGCGCAGCCGCCGCATGCGCTCGCGCCGCTCCTCCACCGGCATGGCCAAGGCGCGGGCCATGGCGTCGGCAAAATCGTCGGTGGCGTAGGGGTTGATCTTCACCGCCTCGCGCAGCGAACGCGCCGCGCCGGTGAACTCGCTCAGCAGCAGCACCCCTTCGTCGCGCCCGGCGGCCACGAACTCCTTCGCCACCAGGTTCATGCCGTCGTGCAGCGAGCTCACGATCACCGCGTCCGCCGCCTGGTACCAGTGCCAGACTTTTTCCGGCTCCACATAGATGTGCAGGGCCCGCACCGGCGTCCAGCCCCCGCCCCCATGAGCGGCGTTGACCCGGGCCACCGCCTGCTCCACCGCCGCGGCATAGTCGCGGTATGCCCGCACGGTTGTCCGGCTGGGGGTCGCGATGTGCACAAAGTCCACCTGGCGCTTCCACTCCGGGTGGCGCTCGAACAGGCGCTGGATGGCGTTCAGGCGCTCCACGATGCCCTTGGAGTAGTCCAGCCGCTCCACGCTGATCACCAATTGCCGCTTGCCGTGCGCGCCGTACTGGCGGCGCAGGCTCTCGGCCTCGGCCTGCGCCGCCGGCTCGAGCGCCGCCCCCCGGATGCGGCGGTAGTCGATCCCCAGCGGAAACGCCGCCACCGTGGTGCGCGTCGCCTCCGGACCGATCACCGCGGTCGCCTCCCGGTCCACCCGCACCTGCAGCTCCCGGTCCACCGTCTCCAGAAAGTTGTTGCAGTGATACGGGAGATGGAAGCCGAGCAGGTCGTTGCCCAACAAGCCCCGCAGGATCTCCTTGCGCCAGGGACAGATGCGGAACGCCTCCGGATTGGGCCAGGGGATGTGCCAGAACTGCGCGATCACCGCCTGGGGGCAGCGCTCGCGCAGATACTGCGGCAGCATCGCCAACTGGAAATCCTGCGCGAAAATCACCGCCGGCTCGTCGCCGATCTCATCCGCCACCGCCTCGGCGAAGAGACGGTTGGCCTCGCAGTAGGCGTGCCACCAGCGCTCCTCGAAGCGCGGCTGGTGATAGGCGATGTGGCACAAGGGCCAGAGCGTGGAGTTGGCGAAGCCCGAGTAAAAGTCGTCCTGCAGCTTCGCCGGCAGGAAAATGCGGCGCAGGTCGTATTCCACGCCGGGGGGGCGCGGCCGGACCCGGCCGCGCTTGTCCACGCGCTCCGCGTCGGCGTTGCCGCTGGAGGCGGCTATCCAGGTGCCGTGCGTGGCTTGTACAATGGGTTCCAGAGCGAGAGTGAGCCCGCTGGGCGGTTTTTCCACCCGTATCGTCTCTCCCGCCCGGGCGTCGCTGTGACGAACATGCGCGAAGGGCTGCCGATTGCTGACCACGATGAAACGCCGCCCCTCCAGCGTGGTCATCTCCTGCAAGAGTTGCTGTTCGCCCACCATCCCGTTGACCCCGTGCTTGTATGATACCTTCCATCATCATTGAGTGTGCCGCGCCGCGCGTGGAGGACGGCCGCTTTCCGGTCAAGCGTGAACTCGGTGACTGGCTGACCGTGTCAGCCGATATCTACCGCCATGGTCACGATGTGCTGGCGGCCGCCGTGCGCTACCGCCTCGCCGGCGGCGCCTGGCGCGAATCTCCGCTCGCCCCGCTCGACAACGACCGCTGGACCGGCGGCTTCGAGCTCGCCGAGCTGGGTCTCTATGAGTTCGCCATCGTGGCCTGGGTGGAGGTCTTCGACAGTTGGCGGCGCGACACCGAGCGCAAACGCGCCGCCGGCCAGTCCATCGCCAGCGACTTGATCGAAGGCCGGCAGTTGGCGCGCGCGGCCGGCCTGAAGCTGAACGACGATCCCGGCGAGCTGCTCGGCGAGGCCGCCGCGGCCGCCATGCGCGGCCGCTCCCGCCCGCCGATCGGGGACGACCCCGCGCCCTGCGGACGCGTGCTCTGCGAACGCGTGCGCGCCCGCTACGGCGCCTGGTACGAGATGTTCCCGCGCTCGCAAGGCGCCGATCCTACCCGCAGCGCCACTTTCGCCGAGTGCGAAGCCCGTCTGCCCGAGATCCGCGGCCTCGGCTTCGACGTCGTCTACCTGCCCCCCATCCACCCCATCGGCCGCAGTCATCGCAAGGGCCGGAATAACTCGCTGACCTGCCAGCCTGGCGAGCCCGGCAGCCCCTACGCCATCGGCGGCCCCGAGGGCGGCCACGACGCCATCGAGCCCGGCTTGGGCACGCTCGCCGACTTCGACCACTTCGTCGCCGCCTGCCACCTCCACGGCATGGAGGTCGCGCTCGACTTCGCCATCAACTGCTCGCCCGACCACCCCTACGTGCGCCAGCACCCGGAGTGGTTCTACCACCGCCCCGACGGCACCATCAAGTACGCCGAGAACCCGCCCAAGCGCTACGAGGACATTTACCCGCTCAATTTCGATTCCCCCAACGCCGACAGCTTGCGCCAGGAGATGCTGCGCGTGCTCACCTTCTGGGCGGAACACGGCGTGCGCATTTTCCGCGTGGACAACCCCCACACCAAGCCCATGCCCTTCTGGGCCTGGCTGCTCGACCAGCTCCGCCGGCGCTTCCCCGATCTGGTGTTCCTCTCCGAGGCCTTCACCCGCCCCAAGCCAATGAAGTATCTCGCCAAGATCGGCTACTCCCAGTCCTACACCTACTTCACCTGGCGCAACCAGAAGCAAGAACTCACCGAATACGTCACCGAGCTGGCCCACGGCCCGGCCGCCGAGTACTTCCGCCCCAACTTCTTCGTCAACACCCCCGACATCCTGCCCGAGATCCTGCAGCGCGGCGGCCGCCCCGCCTTCCTGATGCGCTTCCTGCTGGCCGCCACGCTCGCCCCCTCCTACGGCATGTACAGCGGCTTCGAGCTGTGCGAGGGCCGCGCCGTGCCCGGCACCGAGGAGTACCTCGACTCGGAGAAGTATCAGTTCAAGGTTTGGGACTGGGACCGCCCCGCCAACATCAAGCCCACCATCGCGCTGGTCAACCGCATCCGCCGCGAGCACCCCGCGCTCCAGCGCCTGCAAGGTGTCCGCTTCCTGCCCGCCGCCAACGACCAAATGCTGCTCTATGCCCGCTACACGCCTACTTTCGACGACGTGCTGGTGGTGGCGGTCAACCTCGACCCCTTCCATGTGCAGGAAGGCCCGATCGAGATCCCCGGCGACGAGCTGGGCCTGGGCGGCGTGTTCGCGGTGGACGACCTGCTCGCCGGCCCCCGCGGCCTCTGGCGCGGCCCCCACCACCACCTCCGCCTCGACCCGGCCGAAATGCCGGGCGCCATCCTGCACTTGCGGAAGCGCTAGTGTAGTGCGTCACAAATAGCAGGCATTATGCCAATGCCCCGTATGCGACTTTTCCCCAAGAAAAGTCGCACGCTTCCGCCCGAAATTAAACGTCATTCTGTGTGACGCACTACACTAGTGGGCGGGTGTCGTCGCCGCCGGCTTCGCCGGCGTGGTCAGCCCGGTGATGTCGGTCACCAGGTAATCGCTGAGCGTGAAGATCGCCGGGCCGCTCGAATTGCGCGCGTAGTACTCGGCGGCGCCCTTCTTGGCGCCGATCTCCAGCTTGCCGGTGCCGCCCGTCCAAGTCAGCGTCAGCGTCGCGGTGGGCTTGGCCAACCCGTCGGCCGCGGCGGCCTTGCCGGTGGGATCGGGCATGGCGGTCATCTGGCCGTCCGAGAGCGCGTCCACCAGCGACTCGATGTCGCTGGCGCGATCCTTGGGCCAGCCGTCCTTGCCCTTGTCGAAGTGCTGGCTCTTGCCCGCGCTAGCGACGTCGAGCGCCGTCACTTTGTCCGACGGAAAGTGTAGGACGGTCTTGTCTTGCAGCAGGAATGCCGACTTGATGGCGCTCGACTTGGCATCGCTCGAAGCCATCTCCACCGGTCCCGCGTTGTTCACCCGCAGGTAGGTATTGCCGCCGGTAGGCGTGTCGGAGCCGAAGTCGAACTGCTCGGTCTTGCCGTCGGCCATGGTGAGCTGCACCGAACTGGGATGATCCAGGCCGAAGGCGGCCAAGTTGCCCGCGTCGCCAACCGCCTGCGCCCCGGTGATGTTGCCGAGGGAGTCCAGCATGCTGGAGACCGCCGCGCTGTCGGCGGCGTACGCGTAAGGCTGCGTCAGCGCCCAATTGTCGCCGCTCTTGGTCAGCACCACCGTGGGCGTATTGGGCTGGCTGATGGTGACGCCGCGCACGTCGCCGCTATTGAGCTTAACCAAAGGCGGCGCCGGCGGGGCCGCCGGAGGCGTCTTCTTGGGCCAGTACAGCACCCCCACCACCGCCGCCAGCACCACCACCGCGATCAGAAGTCGAAGCCAGGGTTTCACAACGCCCTCCGCCGCCACCACACGCCCACGCCGATAATCACCACCGCCAGCGGCAAGCCCAGCAGGAAGGTGTACACGATCATCCGCATTTGCGCCGCCGACAAGTTCACCGGCGTGTTGGTGGGCGCTTTGGGGCGGATGGTGATGAAGTTCTGCTGCGTGCTCAACCAATCCATCGTGTTGAGGAACAAATCGCGGTTGCCCTGGAACGAGAGGATGGAGTTGGAAACGAAATCGGGCGAGCCGTACACCACAAAGCGCGCTTCCGCGCTGTCGCCCGCATCGGACGGGTTCGCCGAAGTGGTGGCCAGCGTGCCGGCCGCGCCCAACGGCAGCGGCCCGTGCCGATCGGTGGGACTCTCCTGTACCTGCCCGCTCGCAATGCTCGGCGTGACGAAGCTGCGGCCGGTGGTCTCGAGCAGCGGGCTCACGACCGCCTTGGCCCCCGGCACCGCCCCCGGATCCACCGTGCGCGCGTACGGAAACAGCGTGGCCGCTCCGCTCATCTGCGCCGTGATGGGATGGGGATCGTACTGCGCGGCGATGGGCATCACCGCGCTCGCCCCAAACAGTTGCCCGATACCGCTGGTGTCAATCACCACGCCCGGCGTGAGCTTGACGTTCAGCCCGGTTTGCAAATAGTTGACCAGCGGGCCGTTGCTGTCGGGCCCGATCATGAACAGCGCGTGGCCGCCGCCGGTGATGTAGTCCTGAATGGCCTGCACTTCGGGCTGCAGCAGCGCGTGCGCCGGGCCGGCCACGATCAGCACCGCGCAGTCCGCCGGCACCTTCGGGCTCTGGGCCAACACCAGCTTCTGTACGGTGAAGTTCTCCGCCTCCAGCGCCGACTTCAGCTCGCTGTAGCCGGTGCGGCCGCTGTCGTCGGGATCGCGCTCGCCATCCCCTTCGGCGAAGTACACCACCTTGCGCGCGCCCTTGAGCACCCGCACCATGGCGTTGGTCACGTCCTGCTCCGCCATGTTGGTCACGATCTCCTGGTGGCCGCCGCTGGCGACCACGATCGAACCGTAGTTCTGGATCTTGTACTGCTTCGCCTGATCCGGATGCCGGTCGGGGTCCACGTAGTCCACCGCGACCTTGTTGGATTCGCGCTGGTACCGCCCGAAGAACTCGCGCGCCGCCGGGAAATTATCCGAGCGGTCGAAATAGATGAAGTGCAGCGGCTGCCGCAGGCCCTGCACGATCTTGACCGACTCCGGATCCAGGCTATGGGTGTGGGCCTTGGTGGTGTCCCAGCTCCTGTCGTGCTGCGAAGCCAGGACGTTGACGGCAACCAGCACCGCCAGCGCCACCAGCAGGTACGCCACCAGCGAGCCGCGCTGCACCAGCCAATTCGGGCGGGAGGGTTTGAGGTTGGGATCTTGCTCTGCCATGCGCGATGTCCCCGTTACTCCGCCAGCTCCATGCGCCGGGCGGTGAGAAAGAGCCCGGCCACGATCAGGCTGAGGTAAAAGATCACGTCCTTGAGGTCAATGATTCCCTGCGTGAAGTTCTGCAGGTGGCCGGTGATCGAAAAATACGCCACTACCTTCGACATCGTGCCGCCGCCATACGCGGTCACCCAGTCCGCCACCCACAGCAGCAGGAACAGGCAGAAGGTAATCACGCCGGCCACGATTTGGTTGCGGGTGAAGCTCGAAATCAGCAGCCCGATCGAGAGGAACGAACCGCCCAGCAGCGCCAGCCCCAGGAAGCTGGCGGCCG
>DATNAC010000071.1:0-5014 GCA_035573035.1 Terriglobales bacterium | reverse complement strand
GTTGAGCAGGGCGGAGCCGTCCATGAGCAGGCGGGCCGACCAGGCGGTGGCAAGCCAGAGGCGGAACCCGGGGTTTTGGCACCAGGAATAGTAGGTACGGCGGGGGATGCCGGCCGAGATGCAGAGGTCGCAGATGGAGATCACCGAGGGCCGGCAGTGGATGATGTCGAGCAGGCGGCGCTGGGCGGCGTTGGGAACGAAGGATCGCCGGGCCATGGCAACGGGTTGACGCGGCGCAGCGGGCCGCGCTGGTGCGTGAGTGGCGCGCATATAGCAACTCCTTAGGTCGGACGAGGATGAGATGGCGCGCCTGGGGAAAAAGGTTAACCCTGGAAATATGACATTTGTGTGACCTTTCGGATGCGAGTGCGGGAGGCGATACACTGCTGGCATGCTGAAGGCGGGCGAAACGGCGGGGTGGGCGGATCTGGTGGACCAGGAGGGCGCAGCGCGGAAGCTGCAAGATATGAGTGGGCCGCGCGGGCTGATATTGGTTCTCTACCGCGGGTACTGGTGACCGGGGTGTCTCCACCAGTTGGTGGAGTGGGAGCGGGTCGTGGGGGAGTTGCGGGCAGCCGGGTACGAGGTCGCCGGGCTGTCGGTGGACTCGGCGCGCCGGTCGGCGGGGCTGCGGCGGAGGCTGGGACTCTCGTTTCCGCTGCTTTGCGATGCCGGCAAGCAGACGCTGCAGAATTGGGAGCTGCTGAATATCCGGGAGATGGGCGGGATCGCCGAGCCCGCGGTGGTGACGCTCGATGCGTGCGGACAGGTGTTGTGGGTGCAGCGGGAAAAGGCGTTTCAGCGGCTGCGTCCGGACGAGGTGGTGGCGCAGTTGCGGGCGGGGGCGGCGCCGCCGCGGCCGCGAGCGGTGAGGCCGGGAGCGCGGGCTTGGGGGCTGGGCCTGATGAACGCGTTCCGCGCCCTGTGGTTATGACGGTTGACATACCCGATCGCCCGCGGGGCGGGGCTTATAGCGGAGAGCATGTTCAGTCCCGGCGCAACGGTGGGCAGCATTGCAATCCTGGGGCCTTTGGGCGCCGGCGGGATGGGCGAGGTCTATCGCGCGCGCGACACCAGGCCGGCAGCGGCGCCGCGGCGCTCCCCGCCGCAGCGGCGCGCTGCGGGGGGCGCGTTGGCGCTGGCTCGCAAGCGCGGCCGCGATGGTGGTGGCGGCGGCGTCGGCCGCGCCCGCGCTGCGCTTCACGCTACCGGTTCCGGCCAATACGGAGTCGTTTTCAGAACCAGGTCTGCCGCTTGTAGCCGCGGTAGGCGTCGCCGAAGGTGGCTTCCAGCACCCGCTCTTCCTTGCGCACGCGCAGCGCTTGCAGCGGGATCAGGACCACGAAGACGAGCAGCCACCAGGGGCGGTCCAGGAAGATGAAGATGCCGGCGATGAGCAGGCCGCCGAAGACATAAATCGGGTTGCGGATGCGGGAGTAGAGGCCGGCGGTCACCAGGGTGCTGGCCTTGGCTTGAACGCTGAACGCGTTCCCGAGCTGGAGGCGCGCCAGCACGAACAGCACCAGCGCCGGGGCGGCGATGGCCAAGCCGGCGATACGCCAGGGCGTCCAAGGCTGCGAGAGTTGGCTGTGAAAACACAGCGCGAGGACGAGCAGAGCCAATATCAGCGTACCGAAATTGAGCTTCATAGATCCTCCTACATGGCGGCGGGGACTTCGATACCCATGAGATCGAGCGCGGCGGTCAACTGACGCTGGACCAGGCCCACCACGAAGAGCAGGAAACCGCGCTGGGCGACGTCGGGTTCCTGGAGCACCGGGGTGTGGTGGTAGAAGTTGTTGAAGGCTTGCGCCAATTGGAATGCGTACTTGGAGAGCGTCGCGGGCTCCTGCGAGGCCAGGCACTGTTCGGCCACGGCATCGAGGCGGGCGGCCATCCAGATCAGTCCCCAGACGGTGTCGTCCTGGAGCAGGGAAGAGTGGCCGGGGGCCCCGGCGCTTCCCGCCTTGCGCAGGATGTTGGCGGCGCGCACCGCGGCGTACTGCACGTAGGGGCCGGTCTCGCCCTCGAAGCTGAGGGCTTCCTTGAAGTCGAAGGCGATCACGGTATTGCGCGCGAACTTGAGCAGAAAGTAGCGCAGGGCGCCGACCGCGATCTGGCCGGCGGCGCGGTGCCGCTCCGCCTCCGGCATTTCGGGATGACGCTCGGCCACCTCGGCGCGGGTGGTGGCTTCGAGGCGGTTGATCAGGTCGTCGGCCTTGACGCCGGTGCCCTTGCGGCCGGAAACGTCCACGCGCTTTTCGTCGGGCGCGGGCGCGTAGCCCAACTCGGCGGCGCAGGCCGGGCTGAGCGCCACCATCTCGTAACTGAAGTGGATGCTCTTCTCCGCTTGTTCCTCGTAGCCCAGCGCCCGCAACCCCGCCACCACGATCTCCTGCAAGTAGCTCTGACGCGCGTCGATCACGTTATAGACGGTGGCGGCGGCGCCGAACGCGGGCGCATCCGGCTCCGAGGCCAGCGCGGTGGTCCAGGCCACGCCGCCGCCGGGGTAGTCATGGAAGCGGATATAGCCAAACTCGAGCGGCAGCAGGCCGAACTTCCAGAGCTGGTAGGCGATGTCCTTGGCGACGTAGGTGACGGTGCCGTTGGAGCGCACGATGACCTTGGTCTCCTCCTCGCCCTCGGGTCCCACGCTGCCGGCGCGGTCCATCACCCAGCAGCCGGCGTTCTTGCCCTCGCTCTCGAACCGCACCGCGCCGCGCTCCTGGAGCAGGCGGAAGGCGTGATCCCAGAGACGCATCTGGAGGATCTCGCTCTCGCGCGGCAGCACGTCGTAGCGCACGTGGATGCGCTCCATGGTGCGGAGGTGGCAGTGGGCGATCGCGCTGGAGATGCGCTCGGCCAAGTGCGCGATGGGGTTGTCGCCGGCTTCGATGGCGTGCAGCGTGGCGGGGCGCCAGGCGGCGAGCGAGTCGGGGTTCTTGTCGTAGTGTTGGGAAATCAGCGCGTACTGATCCCAGCAGAGGTAGTCGAAAGGCACCGACGGATCGTGCAGGGCGCGCTCGACGCGCCTGGCGGCGGCGGCAACGTCGCCGGGCGCGGTGCCGGAATAGAGGAACGCCGCGACCACGTCGGCGACCTGGACGCCAGTGTTGTCTTGCAGGTTCTGCACCTCGACCCAGCGCCCGCGGGAGCGCAACAGGCGCACCCAGGTATCGCCCAGAACGGCATTGCGCAGATGGCCGATATGGGCTGCCTTGTTCGGGTTGATGTTGGTATGCTCAACGATTACTTTATGTTTTCGTGCCGCGATCGGGCGGGTGGCGGGGCGGGCGAGCTGAACCGCGGCGGCGGCGCGGTCGATATAGAAGTTGAGATAGCCGGCGCCGGCGGCCTCGATCCGGGCGAAGCCCTGGGGTGGGGTGAGCGCGGCGGCGATTTCCTGGGCGAGTTGGCGCGGGGCGCGGCGCAGCTTCTTGGCCAGCTCAAAGCAGACCGGGGTGGCGAACTCCCCCATCTCTACGCGGGGGGGCTGCTCCACTACAAGCGGGCTGGGAGCCCAGCCGTAGGCCTGCTGGAGATGCGTGGAAATCGCCGCACGCAGGTGTTGTTCCAGTTCGAGGGGCACGTGCTCTATGGTATTGTGAATTTCTCTCCGGCAACTGAAAACAATGAGCTTCCGCACTCTCTTTAGTGTCTTTTCCAGCGACCTCGCCATAGATTTGGGCACCGCGAACACGCTGGTGTACGCCAAGGGAAAAGGCATTGTGGTCAACGAGCCTTCCATCGTGGCCATCAATAAGGTGACGGGAGAGGTGGAGGCGGTGGGCAAAGAGGCCAAGGAGATGCTGGGGCGCACCCCCGGCAACATCGTGGCGATTCGGCCGATGAAGGATGGCGTGATCGCCGACTTCAAAGTCACCGAAAAAATGCTCAACTACTTCATCCAGAAGGCGCACAACCGCAAGATGCTGGTGCATCCGCGGATCGTGATCGGGGTGCCTTCGGAGATCACGCAGGTGGAGAAGCGCGCCGTCATGGACAGCGCTTACCGCGCCAAGGCCAGCGAGGTTTTTCTGGTGGAGCAAGCCATGGTGGCGGCGATCGGCGCGGGACTGCCCATCACCGAGCCGAGCGGCAACATGGTGGTGGATATCGGCGGGGGAACCACCGATATCGCCGTCATCTCCCTCAGCGGTATCGTCTACTCGCGTTCGGTGCGGGTGGCGGGCAACGAGCTCGACGACGCCATCACCAACTTCCTCAAGCGCAAGTACAACCTGCTGGTGGGCGAGCGTACCGCCGAGCAGGTGAAAATCAGCATCGGGTCGGCGTATCCGCTGGACACGCCGGAAACGTTCGAGATCAAGGGCCGCAATTTGATCGAAGGCGTGCCCAAGACACTGGTGATCGGCGACGCCGAGATCCGCGAGGCCTTGAGCGAGAGCGTGGGCACCATCATCAACGCCATCCGCGTCGCCTTGGAGCGCACCCCGCCGGAGTTGAGCGCCGATATCAGCGACAAGGGCATTGTGTTGACCGGCGGCGGGGCGATGTTGAAGAACTTGGACAAGCGCATCCGCGAGGAGACCGGGCTGCCGGTCTCGATCGCCGACGACCCGCTGGCCAGCGTGGTGCTGGGGACCGGCAAGATGCTGAGCGACTTCAAGCTGCTGCGCAAAATCTCGATCGACCAGTAATCTCCCCAGGTAGCACGGCCGTGGATTATACCTTGCACCGCAACCGCAACCGCCTGCTGCTGGGCGTGCTGGTGCTGGCGCAGTTACTGCTGCTGGGCTACCAGGTGCGGCGGCCGGACGCGGGCGGCATCCGGCTGGTGCGGTTGTGGAGCGTCGAAGCCATCCTGCCGGCCGAGCGCGCCATGCAGCGCACGGTGGGACACACGCGCGGATGGTTCCAAGGTTACGTCGCGCTGCAGGCCGTGAACCAGAGGAACGAGGCCCTCGAGAGCCAGGTTTCGCAGTTGGAGATCCAGAACCAGCGTCTGCGGGAGTCGGTGCGGGAACTGCCGCAGCTGGAGGCGCTGCTGAAG
>DATNAC010000070.1:0-4166 GCA_035573035.1 Terriglobales bacterium | reverse complement strand
TCCGTCTGATCACAATACCGGCAGGATATGGGGCTCCGGGCTAGGGCGGCATCTCCGCAGTTGGGTGGAGATCGCAGCGGCTCTGTTCCAGGCCGGAACGCGGGGGCAATGGGAACAGGTCGACGACTACCTATGATCGAGATACCCCAAGATCGCCCGTTCGACGGTCCGAGACTTGCTTTGCAGTCCCGAATCGAGTCGCCGCCACGCCCGTCAGCCGTGGTTGTTGTTGCGCACCAGCGAGAGGAACTCGCCGCGGGTCTCGGCGCAGGTCCGGAACGAACCCAGCATGTGACTCGTCACCGCCGAGGAGTGCTGCTTCTCCACCCCGCGCATCATCATGCACAGGTGCCGGGCCTCGATCACCACCCCCACACCCTTGGGGTGGAGCCAATCATTCAGCGTCTCGGCGATCTGGGTGGTAAGGCGCTCCTGCACTTGCAGGCGCCGGGCGAAGGCGTCCACCAGGCGCGGGATTTTGCTCAGGCCCAACACCTGTCCGTCGGGCAGATAGGCCACGTGGCAGCGGCCGTAGAACGGCAGCAGGTGGTGCTCACACAGGCTGAAGACCTCGATGTCGCGCACGATCACCATCTCGTCGTAAGCCACGGTGAAGCGCGCCTGGTTCATCAAGGCTTCCAGATCCACGGTGTGGCCGCTGGTGAGAAACTCCATCGCCTTGACGAAGCGCTCCGGGGTGCGGACCAGCCCCTCGCGCTCGGGATCCTCGCCCAGGCGGCGAAGCAGGGTACGCACCATCTCCTGATTGCTCGCGGCCAATTCGGTCTCCATATAGATATTGTATTCTGGGATTTGCCCCGCACCTGGATTGCCGCCGCTCTGCTGGCGCTCGCGCCGCTTACCGGATGTACCGCACGCGTGCAGCCGGGCGAGCCTGCGCTCGACTTTCACCTTACGCTCAACAACGGACAGGCGGTCTCGCTCGCAAGCTACCGCGGGCGGGTGGTGGTGCTGAATTTCTGGGCGAGCTGGTGCCCGCCCTGCATCCAGGAAACGCCCACGCTGAACGCCATGGCGGAGCGTTTTCCCCAGGGGCGGCTGGTGGTGCTTGGTGTTTCGATTGACCAGGATCCGGTGGCGTATCAGAACTTCCTGGCTTCCTACCGCATCCGGTACCCCACCGCGCGCGACCCCTCCGCGGCGCTGATGCACCGCTACGGCACCGAGCAGATCCCCGAGACGTATATCATCAACGCCGAGGGGCGCATGGTGCGCAAGCTGGTGAGCGCCACCGACTGGACCACGCCCGACATGCTGGCCTACCTGCGCGGGCTGGCGGATGCGCCGGCGGCTACGGCTCAGCGGCCCGTGGTGCAATGAATTTCGACCTCCGGTCCCGAACACGAGACCCGCTCCGGGCGCGGGTCTCGCACGTCTCCGGCATCGGTCTGTGGCGTTGCACTTCGGGCTGTCAGCGGTAGCGGACGCGGCTCTCGGGGGTTTCGGGCGCCTTGGGGATTACCGTGATGCCGCTGGCATCGCGGAAGTAGCCGCGCGCCAAATCGGCCTCGGCGTCGAGGCCCACCGTCACGCCCGGCGGGATGCGGGCGTTCTTGTCCACGATGGCGCGGTGCAGGCGGGCGCCGCGGCCGACCACGGCGTTGTCCATGATGATGCAGTCCGAGACCTCGGCGCGCTCGTCCACCACCACGTTGTGGCCCAGCACCGAGTCCTTGACGTAGCCACCGGCGATGATACAGCCGCCGGAGATCAGCGATTGCACCGCGACGCCGCGGCGCTGATCGTCGTCGAACACGAACTTGGCCGGGGGCTGATTGAAATTGGCGCTCATGATCGGCCAGGACCAGTTGAACAAGTTGAGTTCGGGGGTGACGCTGCGCAGGTCCATGTTGGCGTCGAAGTAGGCCTCGATGGTGCCAACGTCGCGCCAATAGGGGCGCTCGTGCCCGTAGCCGTGATGCACCGGCAGGCGGTTGCTGTTGAAGTCGTAGGCGAAGACGCGGCGGTGGACGGCCATCTCGGGCAGGATGGACATGCCGAAGTCGTGGGGGCCGGGGCGGTTGGCGTCCTCGAGCAGGACATCCATGAGCACGTTGGTGTCGAAGATGTAATTGCCCATGGAAGCCAGCACCTGCCCGGGCTGGCCGGGAATGCGCGGGGCATCCTCGGCGTCGGGCTTCTCGACGAAGCGGCGGACGCGGCCTTCGACGTCGGCCTCGGCCACGCCGAAGGCGGCGGCGTCCTCGGCCGCCACCGGCATGCAGGCCACGGTGGCGTCGGCGTCCTGGTCAAAGTGAAAGTCCACCATCTGGCGGATGTTCATCTTGTAGATGTGGTCGGCGCCGAACACCGCCACCGCGTCGGCGCCGTACTGCTCGATCAGGTTGAGGTTCTGGTAGATGGCGTCGGCGGTGCCGCGGTACCAGAGGTTGCCGAGCTGCATCTGGGCGGGCACGATGGTGGCGAAGGAATCCTGCACCCCGCCCACGAACCACCAGGCGCGCTGAATGTGACTGATCAGCGACTGCGCCTTGTACTGCGTCATCACATAGATGGCGGTGATTCCGGAGTTCACCAGGTTACTCAGGACGAAGTCGATGATGCGGTAGCGGCCGCCGAAGGGGACGGCGGGCTTGGAACGGTACTTGGTGAGGGGATGCAGGCGCTCGCCCCGGCCGCCGGCAAGCACAATGGCAAGGACGCGGCGGTGCCCGGGAAGGATCATCTAGCGAGATTCTATCAATTGGATGAACCAGCGGTGCACCGGGCTGTCCGGCGAGAGCTCGGGATGAAAGCTGGCCGCCACGATATTTCCCTGGCGCACCAGCATCGGCTCGCCCCCGGCCTCGGCCACCACCTCCACCCCCGGCCCCAGGTCGCGGAAACGCGGCGCCCGGATCAGCACCATCTCGAGCGTACGGCCCAAGGCCGGACGGTAGGGCTCGCTCACCCGGGCCTGGCGGATGGAGCTGTCGATCTGACGCCCATAGGCGTTGCGCGCGGCGGTAACGTCGAGGGCACCCAGCGAGGTCTGGGCGGGTTGGGTAACGCGCTGGGCCAGCAGGATCGCTCCGGCGCAAGTGCCGAATACGGGGCGCTGGCGAACAAAGGCCCGGAGGGCTTCCCACAGTTCCCCGGGAGCCTCGCCCGGCAAGCCGCCGGGCTCGAGGAACTTGAGCATGGTGGTGCTCTCCCCGCCGGGCAGGATGAGGCCGTCGAGGCCGGCCAGGTCGGCCGCGGTCTTGACCAGCCGGGTGGCGGCGCCGGCGCGGGCCGCCGCGGCGGCGTGCGCGGCGAAGTCGCCCTGAAGCGCCAGGATGCCAACGAGCATGGGGTCGTCCCGCTCTACCAGCCGCGGGTTTGCAGCTGTTCTTCCAGCTTGATGGAGGCGGCGTTGATGCCGCGCATGGGTTCGCCCAGCTCCTCGCAGACTTCCAGCAGCACCTTGGGATCCTGGTAATGCGTGGCGGCGCGGACGATGGCCCGGGCGCGCGCTTCCGGGTCCTCGGATTTGAAGATCCCGCTGCCCACGAACACCGCCTCGGCGCCGAGCTGCATGACCAGCGCGGCGTCGGCCGGGGTGGCAATCCCGCCGGCGGAGAAGTTGGGCACGGGCAGCTTGCCGGTACGCGCCACCATGCGCACCAGCTCGTAGGGCGCGGCCAGTTCCTTGGCGCGGCTGTACAGCTCCTCCTCGCCCAGCACGGTGAGCTGCTTCATCTCCTTGACGATGGTGCGCATATGGCGCACAGCGTGAACCACATCGCCGGTGCCGGCCTCGCCCTTGGTGCGGATCATGGCCGCGCCCTCGGCGATGCGGCGCAGGGCCTCGCCCAGGTTGCGGGCGCCGCAGACGAAAGGCACCCGGAAGGCGTGCTTGTCCACGTGGTGCTCCTCGTCCGCCGGGGTGAGCACCTCGCTCTCGTCGATGTAATCCACCCCCAGCGACTCCAGGATCTGGGCCTCGACGAAGTGGCCGATGCGGCATTTGGCCATCACCGGAATGGAGGCGGTGGCCATGATCTCGCGCACGATGGTGCGCATGTGCCGCACCGCGTGCACCACGGCGCCGGTGCCGGCCTCGCCCTTGGTGCGGATCATGGCCGCGCCCTCGCTGATGCGGCGCAGTGCCTCGCCCAGGTTGCGCGCTCCGCAGACAAAGGGCACGCGGAAGGCATGCTTGT
>DATNAC010000069.1:0-8775 GCA_035573035.1 Terriglobales bacterium | reverse complement strand
CACATTGAGGCTGCGCGCCAGATCCTGATGGCGCGGATTCTGCAAGGCGGCGAGGTGCTCGCTGACCAGGGTGATGGCCAGGATCTGCACCGAGCTGCGCTGGAAAAGCTGGATCAGCAAACACTCGCGCAGATCGCGCGCGGCCACCCCGGGAGGATCGAAGCGCTGCACCAGGTTCAACGCCTCCCGCAACAGATCCTCGGACAACCCCTCGCTGTCGGCGATCTCCTCAATGCGCAAGGGCCGGCGCCCGCGGTCGTCCTCGGCGGTGAGATAGCCGTCCTCATCCAGGTTGCCGATGATGGCCTCGCAGGCGCCGTGCAGCTCGGGCTCGATCGGCTCCACGCTCAGTTGCCAGCGCAGGTGGTCCGACAGGGTGGTGGGGGCGCTCAGGAAATTGTCGAACGACGGCCGCTCCACCTCTTCGCGCTCGGGCTTGTGGTAGCCGGGATCGAGGTAATCGTTAAAAAAATCGCCGTAATCGATCTCTTCGAAAGAATCGGCTGCCGCTTCTCCCGCCGTCTCTCCCCCCGCCTCCCCCGTCGCTTCGCTCGCCGCCTCGCCCTCGCCCCCGAGCGCGGCCGCCACCGGCTCCCGGCCGGCCTCGACCGCCGCCGGTTCGCTCTCCTGTCCCGCGCCTGCCGGCGGCTCCCGGCGCAGGCCCTCCTCCAGGCGCATCAGCTCTTCCAGTCCCGGGGTGGCCTCCTCCTGCGTCTCGTCCAGGAGCGGGTTCTCCAATAGCTCCTGGCTGATCGCCTCCTGCAGGTCCAGTTTGTTCATGGCCAGGATGTTGACCATCTGCACCAGCCCCGGCGTCAGCGTTTGCTTGAGCGAGGGCTTGGCGATCAGTTTGGGACCGAGGTTCATGACGATCAATCGAGCTAGACCAGGCTGAAGCTCTCTCCCAGGTACACCCGGCGCACTTCGGCGTCGTGGCCCAGATCGGACGGCGTGCCGGTGCGGAAGATCCGCCCGTCGTGGATGATGTAGGCGCGGTCGGTCACGCTCAGCGTTTCCCGCACGTTGTGGTCGGTGATCAGAATCCCAATCCCGTCGGCGCGCAATTGCCGGATGATCTGTTGCAGATCGAGGACGGCCAGCGGGTCAATCCCACTGAACGGCTCGTCAAGCAGCATGAACGAGGGGGCGATCACCAAGCCCCGGGCGATCTCGACCCGGCGGCGCTCGCCCCCCGAGAGCGCATAGCCCAGCGTGCGGCGCACTTTGTGCAGGCCCAGTTGGTCGAGCAGACGCTCCAGCCGTTCCTGGCGCTCCGCCGGAGTCAGCCGCAGCACCTCCAAAATGGCCATCAGGTTCTGCTCCACCGTCAGTTTGCGGAACACCGACGGTTCCTGTGGCAGGTAGCTGATGCCCAATTGTGCCCGCTGGTACATGGGCAGCGTGGTGATGTCGTGGTCGTCGAGCAGGATGCGTCCCATGTCGGGCGCGATCTGCCCCACGATCATATGGAAAGTGGTCGTCTTGCCGGCCCCATTGGGGCCCAGCAGCCCCACCACCTCGCCCCGCTCAATCTGGATGCTCACCCCATTGACTACGGCGCGTCCCTTGTACAATTTGCCGATCTGATCGGTGGCGAGACGCTGCATAGGGGACGTGGGCTGAGCTAAGCCATTGAAACTAAGCTAGTTGTGCCCGGTTATCGGATTCGTCGCGGGGATCACGGTCTGACCGCGGGCCCGCCCACCGGATTTACTTCCCACCTGAATTTCATCACTCGCCAACCAGAAAGTCAAGGGATCGCCAGAGATTTTGCCGTGTTCGGCATCCAAAATGCTAGGCGGTCCGCCTTCCAGCCGCACCACATGTTGCGTGAGGTCGAAACTGGCATGATCGGCCTTGGCGGTTCGCCCCGGTTGCGTAACCGTCACCCCCCCGGTGGCAACAGCCCGCTCCAACTTCCCGGTCCCCGGCGACGTCGAGAGCAACAACTCGACCTGGGGAGCCGCCAAGCTGGCGTCGCCCTGATGCAGCTCCACCGATCCCGAGTAGGTGGCTCGATGTTGCGACTGCTGAAACCGCAGGCGATCGGCGGTAACCAGGATCGGGACCGCGCGCGAGGCGGCGGTGGCGCCCAAGGCCGCCGAGGACTGCACCAGGCTGGTCTGTACATGCCCGTCGGCCTCCATCTCGCCGGCGGCGCCGTCCAGATGCATCCTGTCGGCCCGGAGCAGGTTCGGGCTCTGCAACAATCGCACGTCGCCCGCAAAGTCGGCGAGGCCCGGCGGAAGCGCTCCGGCGCTCCCGGCGCCGCCCCTCGGGCCCGCCGCCTGTGTCCAGTGCAATTGCGTGCTGGTGATGACTACCGGCTGGCCCGAGGCCAGCAGCGATCCGCTGGCATCCCCCGGCTCGGCGCTATGACTCAGGCTCACGCCGCCCGTGGCCGTGATCTCGCTGCCGCCATTCTCACTCGCCACCCAGGTGACCTGCGACCCCGCAAACCGGTTCGCCGGCTCGGCGCCGCGAACTTTGCCCCCGGTATACGCGCTGGAGGCATCGGCATCGAGCTCCAGCGCGCGCGTCAACGGGTGGTACACGGCGCGATCGGCGCGCACGCTGCGGTCGCCCTGTTGCAGTTCCACGTGTCCCAACTCCCGGACGCTCTCCACCCGCGGGCTGGCATGCGCGGCCGCGGGCGCAAACTGCAGCGTTACCCGGTCGGTGCGGCTGGTGCGCAGTTCCGCTCCCACGGTTTGCTGGAGCCGCACGTCGCCGTCGGCTTCTCCCGCCGCCGGCTGCTGGTTCACGTCCAGGGCGAGTTGCATGCGGTCGGCCTCGGCTTGCAAACGCCCGCCATTGTTGGCGCCGGGCGAGAGATGCAGCAGCCCCCGGCCCACGGTGTTGACCGCCGTCAGGCGGGGAGCGGCCTGCGAGCCGGCTTTCGCCACAGAACTACCCGGCCGAAAGGCAAAATCGATCTCGGGCGCGCTCAGGTCTTGCGGCTGAGCGCCCGCCACCGAGAGCCGCGCCTGGCGGCTCGCCACCAGTTCCCGGAGTTGGTGATTCTTATCCAGAACGAAGTTGACCAAGCCCGCTTGCAGGCGGTCCTGATTGCCGCCGCCCGGACCGGAACGGGCCTGCAAGTCCACCTCGCCCTCCAGCCGCAACGACGCCAACAGCAGACGGCTTGCATCGCTGTTGGCAAAAACGGCGCTCCCCGTATCGGCGCGGGCTTGGAGCGGCCGCGCCGGGTTCGTATCGCGGGCATCCAGGTGACCCTGGGCCAACAGGCGGCGCAGCGTCTCGTC
The DNA here is from genome assembly GCA_035573035.1 of Terriglobales bacterium. Taxonomy (GTDB): domain Bacteria; phylum Acidobacteriota; class Terriglobia; order Terriglobales; family SCQP01; genus SCQP01. The sequence continues at coordinate 5,509 of DATNAC010000069.1, read as the reverse complement.
CGCGCCGAGATAAAAGTCCAGCCTGTCGGCGCCGAGCGACTGGCTGCCGCTGGCCATCCGGGCCGCCCCCTGTAACTGGATCAGCGCCGCCTCCGCGGCGCTTCCCGCCGCGCTCCCCGCCAGCCGCCGCACCTCGGCCTGTTGGCCGGTGATCGTCAGGTCCGCCTGCGCCGCGCGCCGCCAGGTCACGTGTACCCCGCCGCTCAGTTGCACCCACCCAGCGTGGCTGTCCAGCCGTGCGCTGGCGGCGTGGCCGTCGGCGCCGCGATAGTGAAAGTCCACCCCGTGGGCGATCGAGCCCACCCCATCACGCACGTTGTATTGCAAACCGTTGGCTTCGACCCGCACCGCATCCGGGGCCGTCAGCTCTATTTGGACCGCCCCCGCGGCGCTGAGATCGAAACTGGTCTCGTCGTAGCTGAAGGTATCGCCGCTGATCCGGTCGGCCTCGTGACCGTCCCGGTCATAGAGCGCAATCTGCACCTGGTGCAGCACTTCGCGCCCCCCCTGGCGCAGCTTGTCCACTTGCTGGGCGGAAATGCGGAACACCGGGCGCCCGTTCTCGCTGCGGGCGATGGTCACTCCCTGGGCGCTCTGTTGGATTTGCAACCCCAGCTCGCGCGCCTTGAGCTCGGGGCGCCGCGCCGCCTCCTGGCGCGATGCCCGGCGCTGCCATAGATAGGTGAGCAGCAACCCGGCGGCGGCCAGCACCAGCACTATCGCCAGCACCTGACGCACCTGCGCCACTCGGCGCACGCGCCCGGTATACGGATTGGACTCGGGGGGCGGGGCCACAATCCAGTCTACCGTGCCCCCAAGGAGCCAAAATGACCAGCCAATTTTTACAAAATTGTCACTTTTTTGTGCGCCGCATCCGCCCCCAGATTCCGCCAAGGCGCCGTCGATCCTCGCACGGCATTGGTTTCCGCGTGCAAGCGACCTGCGGCTGGCGAGTCCACCAACCGGCTGACTTCGATTGACATACCCCCGAGAGGGGGGGGGTATAACTCACCTCGATGGGAGGTCTATCGTGAAACCACACTCGCCCTTTCAAGCCTGCCTGGCGTTGAGCTTTTGCCTGGCTTGTCTGATTCTTCCCACGCCCAGTCAGTCGCAGTCGGCCATCGTGACCGGAACTGTGACTCTGACCGCCGGCTCACTGATCCGGCGCGGTCCGGCCACACTCGAAGTGCGGCTCACGCCCGGCTCCCCGTCAACCCGCTTGCAGTTCGACTTCAACGACGGCCGCTATGTCGAAGTCGCCGCCGACTCCGTCTGTCCGCCCCGCGCCAAGTGCCCCTCCCGGCGCTCCTCCTGGAGTGACGCCAGCCGGGGCGCCGGCACACACACCATCACCGCCCCGCCGCCCGAGACGGCCTGGTTCTTTCCCGCCTGGGGGCGCTGGGTCACCTCGCCTGCTGGCGCCGTGGTTGCCGACCTCGGCTCCGTGGTGCGCCATGGCATGAGCGAACGCCACCTCCGCGTCACCGTTCCGCGCCAACCCTTCGCCACCAGCGATATATTTCTCGATCCGGTTACCGGTCTTGCCTCGGCGGAACAGTTCGCCCTTCCGCCCGATAGCGGCCGCGGCTCGCCGCTTCAGGTTGAGGTCAGATATTCCGACTACCGCCTGAGCAGCGGCGTCGAGGTGCCCTTTCATGTGCAGCGTTACCTCAACGGGAGCCTGAACCTCGATCTGACTCTCGCCGCGGCCCAACTCGGCGGGTCGCTCCCCGACACCGATTTTGTCATCGCTGGAGGTGCGCAATGAACCGATGGCCCCAAAGCTTTCGTCTGGCCGTACTGCTGCTGGCGGCGCCGCTCTGTACTCTGCTTTTGGCTCAGGTCAGTGCCACCGGCACCCCGCCGTTCGCCAGCTTCGGCGGCGGCCCGGTGGACGCCATCAACCTCGCCAATCTCGACATCAACCTCGGCATCAACCTGGTAGAGCGCCGCGGGCGCGGCATCTCCTATGCGGACGGCCTGACCTACGATGGGCTCATGTGGCAGCCCATGACCTCGGGCGGCTCAACCTACTGGTCCCAGACCGGTGGATGGGTGCAGCGTAGTCTGCTCTCTGGCCGCGTGAATTATAGCGAGTCGACATTTACCTGCTACCCGGGCGACGGCTCCAGCTATCACTACACCGTCTGGGCCAACTTCACCTACACCGACGGGGCAGGCACCGTACATACCTTCTCGGGACTCGAGATCGACAACGATCCCCAAGGATTTTGCGGCGGCGTGTACTCCAGCGACGCCAGCGCCGACGACGGTACCCAATTGGATCTCAACGCCAACGTACAGCCCGGCTTTCACACCGTCACCTCGAATGTCTATTATCCGGACGGCACCGCGCTCCTCGGATTCAACCTCAATGATATAGGCGCCGCATCCGCACAGGATCGCAACGGCAACGAAATCACCGTCGCCGCCGGCTCAGTCACCGACACCCTGAACACCACCGTGGAATCGAGCTCGGAGGCCGGTTGCCCCAACTGCGCCATCACCCTTACCTTTACCGGCCCGCAGGGCAATGTAACGGCAACAGAAAAATACACCGCCTCCACCCTGAAAACCAACTTCGGTTGCTCCGGAATCTCCGAAACCACCTTGTCCTCGTTCGCCATGTTGACCGAGATTGATTTGCCGGACTCCAGCAAATATCAGTTCACGTATGAGGCGACGCCGGGCTATGCTGGCGACATCACCGGCCGAATCGCCTCCATCACCCTTCCCACCGGTGGCCAAATCAACTATACCTACTCTGGCGGTTCAAACGGCATCACCTGCGCCGACGGCGGCGGAGCCACCCTCACCCGCCAGACACCAGACGGCTCCTGGACCTACACCCGAACCCAGCCCGGCGGCGCAAGCTACTACCAAACCACCGTCCAGGATCCGGCCGGCAACCAAACCTTGGTCACCACCCAGACTCTGCTCGAAACCGAACGCGACATCTACTCCGGCACGGTTTCCGGCGGCACTCTCCTCCGAACCATCTACACTTGCTACAACGGCGCAAGCTGGCCATGCAACTCCACCGCCATCGCCCTTCCGGTCGGCCAAATTGCGACCGTGACCAAGCTGGATACCGGCCGGGAATCGGAACGCCTGGTGAAGCTCGATGGGGTGAACTCGCCAACCGAGGTGGATGAGTACGACTACGGCGCAAGCGCCCCAGGCTCCCTCGTCCGCCAGACGCTGACCACATATACCGGCGGCGGAATGGTTTTGGAGGTGCCGGCCTCGATCGTTGTCAAGGATGGAGCCGGCAGCAAGCAGGCGGAAACCGATTATGCCTACGATCAATCTTCGCCGACCGCCAGCGGCGCCGCGCAGTTGGTGAACGTGGGGGCGACAAACCGGTTCAATGCCACCACCGTGACCTATTCCACACAAGGTAGCTCGACGCTGAGCCGCCAGTTCACGTACTTCGACACCGGCTTGGTGAAAACCGCCACCGACGTCAACGGCGTGCAGACCTCTTCCACCTACGGCGCGTGCAACGATTCCTTCCCCACCTCCACCCAGTTTCCGCTTTCGCTCTCGACCTCGGAGAGTTGGGACTGCGGCGGCGCGGTGGTTGCTTCCGTGACCGATGAGAATAGCCAAACCACCACGCTTACCTTCGGTGATCTTTATTTTTGGCGGCCTACCAAGATCGTCGATCCCGCCGGGAGCACCACCTATACCTATTCGGGAACCGGCACCACCTCGATCGAGACGGTGCGGGCGGTGGCTACCGGCTCGGCGGTCGACGTCCTCACCAGCCTCGACAGCCTGGGCCGTGTTCACTTGGTGCAGCGCCGGCAGAGCCCGGGCTCGCCGACCTTCGACTCGGTTGAGACCGATTATGACTCCGCCGGCCGTGCCGCGCGCCGCAGCTCTCCCTATGCCGCCTCCGCGGGCGGCGCCGCCCCCGCCGGGACCGCCTTCAACATCACCGCCTATGACGCCCTCGATCGTCCCACCGAAATCGAGTACGCCAACACCGGTAGCAACACCTTCGGGCACACCGACTTTGCGTATTCTGGCAATGACACTCTCCTCAGCTTGGGACCCGCGCCCAGCGGCGAAAACCTCAAGAAGCGCCAGCTGGAATTCGACGGACTGGGGCGCCTCACCTCCGTATGCGAACTCACCGGCGTGGTCGCGCCGGCAGTCTGCGGCCAAACCAGCAGCCAAACTGGGTATTGGACCAAATACAGCTACAACCAGCTCGACAAGATCACTGGCGTTGTTCAAAATGCCCAGGCTTCCACCGGTCAACAGACACGCTCCTTCAGCTTTGACCAACTCGGGCGAATGACCTCGGAAACCAACCCGGAGACGGGAACAACGGCGTACGTTTTCGACTCCGACGCCACCTGCGGCACCTCGAACGGCGACCTGGTGAAGCGCACCGACGCTGTGGGCAACGTCACCTGCTTCACCCAGGATGCCTTGCACCGGCTCACCGCCGAGACCTATCCCAGCGGCAGCTACGCCTCCGTCACCGCGGCCAAGCATTTTGTCTACGACGCTCAGACCGTGGATGGGGTGGCGATGGCGAACGTCAAGGGCCGTCTGGCGGAGGCTTACACCGTCTTGGGTGGAACCACCACCACCGACGAGGGTTTCAGCTACTCTGCGGCCGGGCAGATCGCTGGGGTGTGGGAGGAGACCCCGCACTCCGGAACGTACTACAACATCTCCGCCACCTACTTCAGCAACGGTGCGCTCAATCAGCTGTCCGGCCTACCCGGCTCCTTCCCCGCCGTCACCTACACCCTCGACGGCGAGGGCCGCGCCGCCGGCGCCTCCGACGGCAGCACGCTTGCCGGCAGCGTCGCCTATAACGTTTTCGGCGCGCCCACCGGCGTTACGTTCGGCTCCGGCGACAGCGACTCCTTCAGCTTCGCCGCCGACACCGGCAGGATGACCGGCTATCAGTTCGCGGTCAACGGCTCCAGCGACTCCGGGACCCTGACCTGGAATCCCAACGGCACGCTGGGCCAGCTCGCCATATCCGACGCATTGAACTCCAGCGACAGTCAAACCTGCGCCTACACTCACGACGACTTGTCCCGGCTCGCCAGCGCCGACTGCGGCTCCGGCTGGGCCCAGACCTTCGCCTACAACGACGCCTTCGGCAACATGACCAAGAGCGCCACCGCCGGCAAAGCATTTTCCGCCAGCTTCGATATCGCCAACCAGATCAGTTCCATCGGTTCCTTCACCCCGCACTACGACGCCGACGGCAACCTGTTGGACGACCCCGTCGCGCTCCTGACCAACGCCTACGCCTGGGACGCCGACGGCAAGCCTGTAAAGTTGACCGGCGGGGGCGGCGCCAGCAACCAGGTCTTCGACGCCCTCGGCCGGTTGGTCGAGATGCAGACCGCCAGCGCCAACACGGAAGTGGTGTACGCGCCCAGCGGTGGTAAGCTGGCGCTGATGAACGGCAGCACGGTCACCACGGCCTTCATTCCGTTGCCGGCGGGGGCGACCGCGGTGTTTTCCGGTT
>DATNAC010000068.1:0-3113 GCA_035573035.1 Terriglobales bacterium | reverse complement strand
GGGCTGCTGGGCGTTGCCGGCCACGGCATCGGTGCGCCCGGCGCGGAAGGTCCCGGCCATGCGCCAGGTCAGGCCGGAGTACAGCGCCGGGTTGATGGTTTGCGCGGCCAATCCCAACGTGGCGGCGGCCAGAATCCAAACAATACGCCGAATCATCATGTGTACCCCTGAAAAAGGCGAACAGGTGAGGATACAACATCGGGCGGCTGCGCCGCCACGGGTCGGGAATGGGAACCCTCGCAGTTGGACTAATTGTTGGCGGGGTGACGGCGTCTTGCGTCCCCACATCCAAATCCCAGACAGCAACCGCGGGCGGCTTGGCTGCGGTACAGTGGGAAGGCCGCGCCGCAGTGAAGGAAGCACCCGTATGACAGATTCCCCCCAACCCAACCCCGGTCTCGCTTCGGAAGCCGCCGCCTTGCGCGCGATGAACGCCGGCCTGCGCGCCGCGCTCGATCTTGTGGACGCCTATGTCTATACCAAGGACCGGGCGGGCCGGTATACCTTTGCCAACCAGAAGGTACGGCAGCTGTTTGGACGATCCCTGGACGACATTTGCGGCCGCGACGATAGCGATTTCTTCGACCTGGCGCTGTCCAACGAACTCAAAGCCAACGACGCGCGGGTGATGGAGGAGGCGCAGACATTCGAGCGCGAGGAGCGCAACATCGTCAAATCCACCGGCGAGGAGCGCATCTATTGGACCGTGAAGAGTCCGCTGCGCGATGACCGCGGCGAGGTGATCGGCATGTGCGGGGTCTCCACCGACATCACCGGGCGGCCGCGTAACTAGAACAAGTCGCGGGGGTCGCGCCGTTTGCACTGAGGGCAAAGTCGGCGCGAAGGGCCGCGAAACGGGCCCCCACCGCGTTCTGCGCGGTCGGGTGGTCGTAATTCCGCAGGGCGAAACTCACAGATCAAGAAGGGTTGGCGCGCACTTTATTTTGGGTTGGTGTCGGGGTGATATAGTGGGCCTCTAGCGAGGCGCTACGGTTTGATACAGGACCCCGGTATGCGGAACGCGCTCTTCCTTGTCCCCGTGCTCGTATCGGCGCTGGCTTTGCCAAGTCTTCCCCAGACACCCGCCAAGCCCCTGCCCGCCTTCGACGTAACCAGCGTCCGCCCGTTCAAGCCGACCGGCCCGTGGCACCGGCAAGCCCGCTATGATCCGCAGCGCCTCACCATCGAGGGGATGAGCCCAATGGAGCTCATCCAGGAGGCCTATGGCGTGAATACGAATCAGATTGTCGGCCTGCCGGACTGGGCCAGTTGGGTCAGGAACTTTTTTTCCGTCGTCGGGACTACCAGTAGCCCCACCACCCCGGACACCATGCGCCTGATGCTGCGCCGCTTGTTGCAGGACCGGTTTCAACTCCAGTTTGATAACGTCACGACGGTTCAGCCCGCCTATGGGCTTGAGATCTCCCCTTCAGGACTGAAGGTCAAGCCGTTGAAGCCCGGGGAGTCATGCTCCGCCGCCAATGAGGCCCGAATCAAGAAGGAGACGACTGGGTTGAAAGACTATAGCGCGGGCTATGACTGCTCGACGGCCGAGCTGGTTAAGCACCTCAACATGATGCAATCGCTGCACCAGGTAGAATTACCGATTGTGGATCGCACGGAACTCACCGGCAGCTACCCTTTTGGACTGTGGCGGGAAATGGACGATCTGCAACCCATGCCCGACGGGCGCGGCACAAAGATCGGCCACATGGAGTCGATTCAGGAGGCGATGGCCGACGAACTCGGCCTGCGTCTGGTCAAGACCACCGCGCCCTATACAGTCATGAAGATCACCCGCATCGTCCAGCCCGGTCCGGATTAATCCTGGCGCAGCAGGGCGCCCGGGTCGATGGCCAAGGCGCGCAGCACGGCCGGCAGGGCGGCGAGCATCGCGGTAACCGCGATCAAGAGCAGCGGCACGATGAGCACGCCGGCATCCCCCGGGCGGACGCCGTAAAATAGCGCGGCGAAATAGCGGGCGCATGCGATCCCGGCGCCCATCCCGAGCGCGGCGCCGAGACCGACCATGAGGAAGGTGACCGCGATGACTTGCCGGGCAATGTGCCCGCCGCGGGCGCCGAGCGCCATGCGGATGCCGAGTTCCCGGCGGCGCTGGCGCACGGAGTACTCCAGCACCCCATACAGCCCGACCGCCGCGAGCAGCATGGCCACGCCGCCGAAGAAGTACGCCAGCAGGGCGAGCGCGCGCTGGCGGATGGTTTTCGAGGCGACGATATCGGTTTGCGCGAGGACGTTGGAGACGCGCAGTTCGGGACGCGTTCGGGTCACCGCGGCGCGCCAGGTGGAGATAAGGGTGCGGGGAGCAACTCCTGGCGCCAACCGGATGACGAACGTTCCCCGCGTGGGCGGCGGGGGGGCGGCGCTGCCGGCGGTTGCCCCGAAAGGCAGGTAGAACGTGGGCCGCAGCGCGAGCCGCAGATCATCCCGATTGCGCGCATCGGCCACGACGCCTACCACTTGCAAGGCGGTGGCGCCGCCGCGGCCATCCAGCACGCTAAAGCTCCGGCCGAGCGGGTCCAAGTTGTCGAAGTACTGCCGGGCAAAGGCCTGATTCACGATCGCCGGGCGGCCGGTCGTCTCCTCCGGGCGAAAATCGCGTCCCCGCAGCAGCGGGATGCGCATGGTGGCGAACCATCCCGGCGAGACGCCATAACGATCGGCAAACACCTCCGAGGGGACGCCATCCACGGCGATGGCGGAGTTGGCGCTCTCGCCACTCATCAGCGGCCAGGAGGCGATGGCGACGGAGGCGACTCCCGGCAGGGAGCGGAGGTGATCCGCCACCTGTCCCCAGAACACCGCGGGCTGGGCCGGGCGGGCGACGCTCTCCAGATTGACGATGCCTTGGGGTTGGTAGCCGAGCGGTTGGCGCGAGAGCCGGTCAAAGGAGCGCACGAGCATCCCCGCGACCAGCAGGACGACCAGGCAAAAGGCGACTTGCGCCATGATCCAGGCCTGCATGAGCCGCCGCCGCGGCGGGGTTGTCAGCGCCGGTGATAAAAGTCTAGAAAACGCCGAATAGGAAAGTCCCCCAAACCGCGGTCACAATGACCTCTTTTCCACGGGCAGTGGGAGGAGGGCGAGTGATC
>DATNAC010000067.1:0-18066 GCA_035573035.1 Terriglobales bacterium | reverse complement strand
CGGTTACAAGCGGGCGATGAGCGTCCCAAGCCAATCGCCCGGGGTCCCATCGTTGCACCCCGAGCTACATCGTGAGTCCCGAGTGCAAACGGCGCGACCCCGGCGACCGGACGATTAGCGTGCCGGCCAGAAGGCGGAAGTTGCAATCCTCTCGTTCCAACCCAACCTGTCGCACAATAGAAGTGGTCTCATAATTGGTGCCAAACTCTACGCGAATGGATCGTGTGCGGCTTTTTCCCCAGAAAAAGCCGCATCCAGCTCGCCCCAGGCGGCCTGCTGCGGCATGATGAGACCACTTCTAGGCACTGGCATACCCGCGCGCTGCGAGTTTCGCCCCTGCGGAATTACGACCACCCCACCGCACAGAACGCGGTGGGGGCCCGGTTCGCGGCCCTTCGCCGACTTTGCCCACAGCGCAAACGGCGCGACCCCCGCGAGAGGCCAATCGCCTGAGGTCCCATCGCTCCCCGAGCTACATCGCGAGTCCCAGTTCCCCGGCGACCTGGCGAAGCCTTCGATCACGCGTCCAGAGCTTCGACCCAGCGCCCAACAAAACCGAGGCGAGAAGATGGGCGTCCACATACCCGACCCCGCGCCCAAACAGGCTTTTATTTTCTATGAACGACGCTACCTCCCCGCAGGTGGCGAGCACCGCATGCGGCAACTCGGCAAGCGTTGCGAGAATCATCCGTCTTTGTCGCAGACGACCGAGCGCCAACTCACCCAAGGCAAAGGGGTGCATCAGGACGCGCTCTTCCTCCAGGAGCCGGACCAACGTCGCATCGCTTTGACGGAAATGATCCACCCAGACCGACGTATCCACCAAGATCAGGTGTGGGCGCGCCGCCTCCGCGGCGCCTCCAAGTGCGGTTCCGTGCCGCCCAGGCGCGCCAGACGCCGTGCGCTCTCGCGCTGGATCAGGGCCTTGAGGGCTTCCCGGATCAAGCTCGCCTTTTCCGTCAACCCGGTATAATTTTGCGCCCTGGCCACCAGTTCGTCGTCGAGGGCAACCGTGGTTCTCATGAGAACGCTCCAGACACGTTTATAGCACTGTTCCATGCCTATTTCAATGCCATGAAGCCGGCGCCACAGGCTGATCGATCGTCATATGGCGGGGTTATTGACGGGCGCGGGCCCTGCCGGGGGCGCGAAACGCGCACTGCGAGTTTCGCCCCTGCGGAATTACGACCTCTCCACCGCGCAGAACGCGGTGGGGGGCCCGGTTCGCGGCCCTTCGCGCGACTTTGCCCGCGGTGCAAACGGCGCGACCCCCGCGACCGGACGATTAGCGTCCCGGCCAGAAGGCGGAAGTTCCCATCCTCTCGTTCCAACCCAACCTGTCGCACAATAGCGACTGGCATAGCCGAGGAAACCTGCATGCAACCAAGGACCATCGCCCTCCATGTCAATCCTTCCGAGGAGAACATCCGCGTCGGGCCGCTCACGGTACACTTCCTGCTCACCGGCGATAACTCGAACGGCAGCATCGCCAGCTTTGAGCTGGTTGTCCCCGGCGCGCAGCGTTTGCCCGCACCGGCGCATAGCCACGACCATTACGAGGAGACCGTCTACGGTATCCACGGCGTGTTGACCTGGACGGTCGACGGAAAACCCATCGATGTCGGACCGGGGCAGGCTCTATGCATTCCGCGCGGCGCGATTCACCGATTCGACAACAACGGAAGCCAGGAGGTGAAGGCGCTCTGCGTGATTACGCCGGCCGCGATCGGTCCGGAGTATTTCCGCGAGTGTGCCGCGGTCATCCATGCGGCCGCCGGGGGTCCGCCGGACCGGGCCAAGATGTTCGAGATTATGCGACGCCACGGCCTCACACCGGCGCCGCCGCCCCCTCAGGGGTAGCGCCCCCAACCCACTTCCCTACTCCGCCGCAGCGCTTCCTTAGGTCGGTTGCCCCGGCACAAACGGCGCGACCCCGGCATACCGGAGGCAAGCCGGCTTGGTAACAGGTAACTGCAAGCAGACGCTCGCAAATGGCACCATGCCGCAACTCGCGGGGGTCGCGCCGTTTGCACCGTGGGCAAAGTCGGCGCGAAGGGCCGCGGAATCCCGCAGGGCGGCCCGCCCCGGCAAGCAATGCAGGCGCGGTCCCCGCGAGCGCAGCACCAGCATGGGGCTCCGGGGTCCCCATGCCGGTGCGAGCACAAGCCGAAGGCGCCCGGAAACGCCGGGCGCGTGGCCTTCCGCGCTGGGGCCCGCGCCCTTCAACGTTTAGGAGTATGCTGGCGGCATGAAGCCAGCATTACTCTCCGGCCTGGCACTGGGCCTGCTGACCATGGCGGCTGCCCAAAGGCCCTCCGGCGGCGCGGCCATGGCGGCGGATCCCAATGTCCACCAAGTCATCGTCACCGCCGTGCCGCGGCACAGCGGAGAGATGGAGCCGCTTGAGCAAGGGGCGGTGCTGGTGAAACAGGGCGGCAAAGACGATACCATCCACAACTGGCGGCCGGTGGACGCCCATACCGCGGTGGATCTGGCCATCATCATTGACGAGGACACCCAGAATCTTGGCGTCCGGCTCGACGACGTGCGCAACTTCGTCAAGACGCTGCCGCCCAATGTGCGCGTCGGCGTGGGGTACATGAGCGTGGGCGGGATTGTGTTCGCCCAGTCGGCGTTCACTCCGGACCGGAACCTCATCCTTCTCAAACTGCGGCCGCCCAGCGGCGCTCCGGGCTCCTCGCCCAGCCCCTTCACCTCGATACAGTACCTGATGCAGCGCTGGCGCCCGCACCCCGGCCAGGTACACGAAATGTTGATGATCTCCGACGGGGTCGAGCACTTGGGCGGCAACGACTCCAACAACATCACTCTGAAGAAGGCCGTCGCCGAAACCGTGCAGGCCGGCGTGGTGGTCTACGCGATCGCGGCAAGCGGCGCCAGCGACGCGGGCGTCTCGCAGAATGGCAGCCCCATGCGCGACCCGATCGGCGGCGCCGGCCCCGGAATTATCCCCGGCATCGGGGCGGAGTCGGACAGCCGGGGCATCATCAATCTGGGCGAGCTCACCGAGGCGACCGGCGGCACGACCTATGCCGGCAACAACGGCACCGCGCCGCGCTTCACAACTTTCCTCAACGACATGCTGCAACGCCTCAACCACCAGTATCTGCTCGTCTTCGACAGCTCCAAGGCTAAAGCCGGACTTGAGTCGGTCAATATTGAGGTTCATGCGCCGGACGAGAACGTCACCGCCCCCAAGCAAATCTTCATCGCCAAGTAGCGGCTGCCGTCCTCAATGCACCTGGAGCTCCTGATCGAAGGTCGAGAGTCGTGCATCGGTGGACTCGCCCACCACAACCCGCAGGCGGTAGTTCCCGGGACGGGCTGTATACAGGGATAGACGGGTTTGCAGGCCCTCGGCTGCGAAGCGCCGGCGGGTGGCGGGTAACAACCACAGATCGAGTTCGCCGCGCTTGCCTTCGGCCAGTTCGCCCCGGCTGTCGAACAAAGCCGCGGTCACGATGAGCTTCTGATCCATCCGCCCCAGATGCTCCAAAAAGGGAAGCTTGGCGACGTCAAACTTGGCGCTCAAATCCACTTCCAAGTGGCTCTGCGCGACCGACAACGCCGCCGGCACCGCGGAACGGCTGTCGTTGGCGCGCATCGCGTCATCCATGGCGGCGAAAAAATCGCCCACGGTGATCCCGGGCGACGGTGCAAAATAGCCGGGGCGGGCCTGCACCGTCACGTATTTGCTATGGGGCGCCAAGACCACCTTGAGCGTGTGATACTTGCCGTCGTGCGGCACATCCAGCGCGAACCCGAGCTGATAGACGATCGGCGGAGCGGAAGCGAGTTGCCGGAAGCCGAGCGTCAGATCGTTGTTGTTGTGGAAGAACAACCCCCCGGTGCCCGCGGCCAGTGACGCCATGGCGTCCTCGCTGTCTTGCTCTTCGGCCAACCGGACTTGCTCTTCGAACTGAAATGTCTTTGCGTTCAGCGGCCCCGAGAGCACGCCCGTGGCGCCCTCCGGGCGCCCCGCGTCCTGAGTGAACAGCCCTCGCGCGCCGAGGGAGTTGATCACCACATCGTTGCGCCGGGCGTCTTGGATGATGGCCTGCACCGCATCGCCCATGGTGTCGTCGGTGAAGCCGCTCGAGGCCAATAGCAGGACGCGCTGGCCAAGCTGGTGCGCCAGGAACTTGGTGACATGCTGGAGCGCCTGCAAAATGTCGGCGGTCGCATCTCGTTCACTGTCCCAGATAGGCTCACATTCTATTTTAGGATCGAAAGAGTACGACGGAACGCACTGTGCAGCCTCGGCCTGAATGGCGTCAATCACGATCGGATTGTTATGGAGCACGACCTGGGCGGCTTCGTAGCCGGAGATCCTCGGGCAGGGCAGCGTGGCACCACCGCTCTCCGGATGCGGATTGATCCGGCCGATGGTCCGCTCCAAGCTCACGGCTTGGTTCGTGCAATCCAGCGTTTGCGTGCCCGAGGCGGTAAACACACAAACATGGTCGTTGGCGCCGAGCCCGGCCTGGATCATCCGCACCGCCGCCCTGCGCGCCGTCATCAGGTCGGCGACGTTGGTGCTGATGTCGTCAAAAAACATGGCGATATAACGCGGCGGCGCGTCCCCGGCGGAAACGGACGGCGGCGAAGTCTCCGCCGAACCGGCCGCCTCCGCCACCGGCGCCGGGTTGGCCCCGTGAGCGGTGACCACCGAGAAATAGGTCAAGGGCCGGGGCTTGCCGTCCTCGAGCATCACAAAGTTGCTTTTCCGCAGTCCGGCTATAGGGTTGCCATGCGAGTCACGCACCGTCACATCGGTTTGAACCACGTCGGCCTGAGCCGCCAGATGCGGCGGCGCGAGCGTCCACGGCGTGGAACTCGTGGCGATCTCGGGCAGGGTGGGCGGCCGCGGGGGTTCGGATTGAACGAAGGCCAGGCCGGCAAGAAGAAGGGCGGAGCTGCGCGCTAGGGGCGATAACACCATGGTTGACGAGACGCAATCCCTTCCCGCCCGTTCGCGCACTACCTGTGAGAGCGATTGTACGCCCGCGCCGTAAGTGGCGTCTGTTACTCCGCCCTGAGCGCCTCCACCGTATCCACCCGCGCCGCGCGCAGCGCCGGCACCGCCGACGCGACCGCGGCGGCCAAGAGAATTACCAGAGCCGCGCTCAAGAGCGTAAGCGCCCCCGGCGGATGCACCAGCCCCACCCAGGCGGCAATCGCCCGCGCGCCCCCGACCGCGGCGAGCAGCCCGGCGGCCACGCCGATGGCCGCCATCACCACGCCCTCCCGCAGAACTCCCGCGAGGATACGGCCCGGCTCCGCCCCCAGCGCCATGCGGATGCCAAACTCCCGCGTGCGCCCGCTCACCGAGAACGCCAGCACGCCGGCCACGCCCACAATCGCGATCAGCAGCGCCACCGCGGCGAAGCCGCCGAAGACCATGGCGTTGAGCTTGTCCGGCGTCAACACGTCCGCCCGGATGTCGCCCAGCGTTTCTGCCTGCTCCACCGGCTGATCGGGCGAAATGCTCTGCACCGTTTTTACGATCTCGGGCACCAGCGGGTACGGACTCGCCGCCGTCCGCACCAGCAGGCGGCCGCCCCAGCCCTCCTGCGCCACCGGCTGATAGATCGTCATGCTGGGGTTGGGGATGATGTTCTGGTCGTCGAAATCGGGGACCACGCCCACGATCCGGCGCGAGTCGTAGGCGATGCCGACGAACTTCAAGACGTTATCGGTCCAGTGCATGGTGCGGCCGATCGCTTCCTGACCGGGGAAGAGTTTGTCGGCGACGCTCTTGCTGATGATCACGACCCGGTCGGCGCCGTCGCGGTCGGAGTCGCGGAAGTCCCGCCCCGCCAGGATGGGGAGGCCAAGGGTGGAGAAGTATCCCGGCGAGACCGAGCGGAAATTAGCGCGCGGATCGTCCACGCCGGATTTGCGGGCGGCGCCATCCATGGCAAAAGCAAAGCTGATGTTGAGTTCCTGACCGTCGCGCCAGGGCGCGCTGAAGGCGGTCGAGGCGCTGGCGACGCCGGGCAGCGCCGAGACCTGGCGCACCACCTCGCTATTGAACTCCACCTGCTGTTGCGGCGTGCGGCCGTAGGAGTCGGGCGGGAGGTTGATGGCCAGCACGCGCGAGGTATCGAACGGCGGCGCCTGCGACTCCAGGTCGTAGAGGGTGTGCAGCAGAAGGCCGGCGCCCGCGAGCAGCAGGAATGACGCGGTGATCTGGGTGACAGCGAAGATCCGAAGCCGCCGGTTGGAGGCGCTGGCGCCCCGGGTTCCGCCGCCGGCGCGGCCCGAGGCGGGCGCGGCGCTGCCGGGCAGGCGCGGCACGTAGGCCAGGAACAACGACGCCGCCAGCGCCAGGCCGATTCCGCACCATACCAGGGTGGCGTCCAGGTGAACGTCGTCGGTGCGCACCGAGAACCGCGCCGCGTACTTCCCAATGATCGAGACCATGGGCGCGGCGATGGCGAGCGCTCCGGCCACGCCCGAGCCGCACAGCACCAGGCTCTCCGCCAGCAGCGACCGGCGCAGCGCCGCCGTGCTCGCCCCCAGGGCGGAACGCACCGCCAGTTCCGGCTCCCGCCGCACCGTGCGGGCCAGAATCAGGTTCGCCACGTTTGACGCCGCGATCACGAACAGCAGCACCGAGGCGGCAAACAACAGCCAGAGAACGGTGCTGGCCTGGGCATTGATCTGGTCGTGCATGCTGCGCACCGAGATCGAGAACTGGTCGTCGCGCTTATAGACCTCCGGGTGCGCTCGCGTCATGGCCGCATAGTCGGTTCGCAGTTCGTTCCGGGCCTGGTCGAGGGTCGCGCCGGGGGCCAGGCGTCCGAAGAGCTCGGTCATTCGGTGCTCGCGCCCGGTCACCATGGTGGCCGACAGGTGGTGCGGGCTGGTGACCAGATTGGCGATGATCTCGGTCGCCACCGGGTACGGCACGGCGGGCTCGAGCACGCCCACGATGGTGGCCGGCCGCGACCCGGCAATGCTGTCGAGCCGGAGGTTCCTGCCGAGGACCGTCGGGTCCGAGTGCAGCGACTGCGTCCAGAACTTATAAGTCAGCACAACCGCGCCGGGTGCGTTGGGCCCGTCATCCGCCGGCCCCAGCAGCCGCCCCAGGATGGGGCGCAGCCCCATTACCTCGAAATAATGGCCGTCCACCACGCCGGCGGGGATTTCGCGCGCCCTTCCCAGGCCATGCATGGTGAAGTCGATCTCCGAGAAGGTGCCGAACTCGGCGATGGACTTGACGTGCCCGTCCAGGTCGGCGATCTCGGGGACGGAGAAGGTCGTGTTCTCCGCATGCAGGCCGGGCGCGCTCTGGCGGATGTAGAGCAGGCGGGCTTCGTCGCGATTGGCCAGGGGGCGCAGCAGCACCGTCCGTACCACCGAGAAGATGGCGGCATTGGCCCCAATCCCCAGGGCGAGCGTGAGGGCGACGGTAATCCATAGCGAGGGGACCCGCGCCAAGGAACGCACGGCAATTCTCAGATCACGGAGCAGCGACATGTTTTTCTCCTGCCTCTACCTGTTTGTCGAATAGACCCGCCTCATTTCGACATGGCCTCAGTTTTTTTACGATTATGAAGCCGCAGCCATGTCGCATTTATCATACTGGGCTGCGGGCCTCCTTGCTGTGGCACGACCACTTTTTGCCTGGGTCGCTCCCGTTGGTCGCTCGGAGGCCGGGCTTCGATTACCGGCAGGGGATGCCCGCTCTGCTTAGGGCCTCTACGAGCTGCCGCCAATAGCCCCGGTGCGCGGGGTCTATTTTCGGCTGGCGGCCGCAAGGTCGGCGTCGAGCCTTTTCACGCCGGCGTCGGCTTGCTGAATGTAGTCGTTGGCCACGCCCACCATGCCCGCCGTGGGCGGCAGGAAGGACGAGCCGATGCGGTTCGCGATCCGCCACAGCCAGGAGCGCAGCAGGTCGGGGTAGACCAGGCTGCCCTCGTAGGACTGGATCTGCAAATCCACCAAGCCGTTGATGTCGCGGGTGAGCGCCTCGGCCGCGGCGGAATTCGCTCCCGACTTCTGGAGAGCGTCGCGGGCGTCAATCGCCTGGTTCAGGCTGGTGTCCAGGCGGTCGGCGGCCTGGTGCAGCCGCATCAATAGGTCGAAGCGCTGCTGCAGCTCCGCCGGCGTGGTCGCGACGTTGGGGTCGAGCTTCACCACAAACGGCTGCTTCTGCGTGAAGCTGCCGTAGGTCAGCGTGACCTCGTAGGTGCCGGGCACCACCTCCGGGCCCACCAGTTCCCCGTTCTGCTGGGCGTAACGGAAGATGCCCTTGACCTCGGTCGCGCTCGGGTAGCGCATGTTCCACTGGAAGCGGTTCATGCCCGAGTGCAGGCGGGTTGTCCCCGCGCCGCCCCGTCCGCCACGGCCACCGCCGCCGCCGGAGACCGGGGGCGCCGGCCGCTGCGGCAGCGTGACAGTGTCAATGACCTTTCCGCTAGGCTCGCTGAAGCTCAGCTTCACCGGCGTGCCGCTCGCATAATCGGCCGGCAGGCGGAAGAAGACGGTAACGCCCGCGGGCTTGTTCTCCGCCCCGGCGCCGCCGCGCCCACCGCCGCCTCCGCCGCCGCCCGAGGTCAGCCACGCCTGTTCCGGCTTGAAAAGATAGGCGGCGTCATCCGCCACGTGGGCGGTGCCCAACTGCTCCAGGAACTGAAGGTCGTCGAGCACCCAGAACGCGCGCCCGAAGGTGGCGAGCACCACGGCGTGCTGTTGGGACTGGATCTCGATGTCGTTGACGCGCACCGCCGGCAGGTTGAGGCTCAGCGGCTGCCACTGCTGGCCGCCATCCAGGCTGAAGTACGCGGTCCGGCTGGTGCCGGCGAACATCAGGTTGGCGTCGTTCGGATCCTGGCGCACGCTCTCGACGTACTCGTTCTGCGGCAGGCCGGCTGTGATCGCGGTCCATGTCTTGCCGTAGTCGGTGGTCTTGTAGACATAGGGATGGAAGTCGTCCCAATCGTACCGGCTGGCCGACACGTACACGGTTCCCTCGTGGGTGTGCGAGGGCTCGATGCAGGTGATGGTTGACCAGGTCGGCAACTGCGGAGGCCGCACCGGAGTCCAGTGCGCGCCGCCGTTGGTGGTCACATAGACCAGGCCGTCGTCCGATCCCGTCCAGATCACGTTGTCGGTCAGCGGAGAGAAGGCGATCGAGGAGATGGTGTCGAACATCTCCTCGCCGGTCACGTCCTTGCTGATCGCTCCGCCGGGACGCTCCTGCTTGGACTTATCGTTGCGCGTCAGGTCGGGGCTGATCTCCTTCCAATGGATGCCCTGGTCGATCGTCTCCAGCACCATCTGCGCGCCCATCAGGAACTCGTGCGGGTTGTGGGGATTGAACACCGCGGCGTGATGGTTCCATCCGAAGCGGTACTTGATGTCCTTGCCGCCGGCGCCGAACTTGAAGGCGGGCCAGGCGCTGACCAGCTCGGAGACGCCGGTGCGGCGGTTGTCGCGCCACTCGTCGCTGTAATAGCCGCTGGAGTAGGTGATCCAGGGCTGGCCGGGGGTGGGCACCACCCAGCTCATCTCGCCGCCGCGCACCGTGGTCCACACCGGCGTCATCGCGCCGGCGCTGGTGCCCTCCACCGAGCTGCGGTCCTGCTGCGCGCCGTAGATGTGGAATGGGAACTGGTCATCCAGATTGGCGTGGTAGAACTGCCCGGTGGGCTGGTTGTCTTCCGAGCTCCAGGTCTGGCCGCCATCGCGCGACACGGCCGCGCCGCCATCGTTGCCCTCGATCAACACCTGGGTGTCGACCGGGTTGACCCAGAAGGCGTGGTTGTCGCCATGGGGCGGGCGCAGGGTGATCAGCGTCTTGCCGGAGTCGTGCGAGATGTAGACGCCGACGTTGGGCAGGTAGACGGTGTTGGCGTCCTTGGGGTCGGCGTAGACGCGTCCGTAGTAAAACGCGCGCTGGGTGATGTCCTGGCTCAGGCTGACGAGGCGCCAGCTCTGGCCGGCGTTGTCGGAGCGGAACAGGCCGCCCGCCTGCCCCTGGTAGCTGGCCTGTACCAGCGCGTAGACCACGTTGGGATCGCTGGGCGCCACCGCGAGCCCGACCTTGCCGAAGTCGCCCGTGGGCAGCCCGGGGTTGTGGGTGAGGTTGGTCCAGTTGGCGCCGCCGTCGGTGGTCTTATAGATGCCGCTGCCCGGTCCGCCACTGTCGAAGCCCCAGTGCTGCCGCGAGATCTGCCACATGGCGGCGTAGACCGTGTCGGGATTCGTCGGGTCCATCGCCATGGTGATGCTGCCGGTGTCGTCGTTGACGAAGAGCACTTTCTTCCAGGTCTGGCCGCCGTCGGTGGTCTTGAAGACGCCGCGGTCGGGGTTGGGGCCGAACAGGTGCCCCAGGGCGGCGGCGTAGACCACTTCGGGGTTCTTGGGGTCGATCAGGATCCAACTGATGATGTGGGTGTCACCCAGCCCGACGAACTGCCAGGTCTTGCCGCCGTCGGTGGATTTGTACATCCCCTCCCCGGTGGTGACGGTGTTGCGGGGCGCGGAGTCGCCCGTGCCGGCGTACATGATCTTGGGATCGGAGGGCGCCACCGCGATGGCGCCGATACTGCCCACCTTGATGTACTTGTCGGAAATGTTGCGCCAGGTGTTGCCGTAGTTGGTGGTCTCCCACACCCCGCCGCCCGCGGTGCCCATGAAGAACACGTTGGGCTCGGAGCCGATGCCAGCCAGCGTGGTGACCCGCCCTCCGGTAAACGGCCCCACGTTGCGCCAGTGCAGCGAAGCCGCCAACTGCCCCGCCGGCACCTGCGCCGGCAGTACGGCCGTCAAGCCGAAGCCCAGGAACAGCCCAGGAACCAGCAAACCCCAGTGTTTTGTCATGGCGGATCCCCCGTCCGTGCGCTCGAAAGAACTACCCAACGGTGAACTATACCTGAGAGAGTAGGCGGGATGCCACTGTGTCACACGCTACTCCGGCGCGCCGTCCGCGACGTAAGCCGTGCCCTAAAACTGTAGCGCGAAGGCGGTCACCAGCTGCGGTGAAACACGATTCCAACCAGATGCTTCAGCCCGAGATCGGATTCCAAATGCGCGGGGGGCGCTGACATCTCTTGCTCGGACAGCGCCCTGTGTGCCCGCGCGTGCCCTGTAGGCGGCCATCGTCATCGGAGCCCGAATAGACCCTGGCAAGTCTAAAAATGCTCACTGAAACTTCACTCAAGCGCCGAACCGCCGTGCATGGGCACCAGTTTGCGCCGACAAGGGTTCTTCGTCACCTCCCACGAGTAGGACCCATTCCTCAAATTCCTCAGTGGAACCATCATTTTTAGCAAGGTTACAGGCCAAATGGGTAATCTGTAGATTTTCCGGTCCGTAGGATGGATCGGAGCTGTCTATCCGATCGGGTGAGCACTTTAACATTTTATTCGCACTTCCGAATCGCAGTGGGCGGTGACAAAGAGCGCACAAATGGCCCTGCTCCTCGATTTTCGAGCAAAGTAATTCCGGCAGCCTCGCCCCGACATCGGCCGGAATCGTTCTCTCGGGCACGGTTCTGCGACCTAGTCCGCCGGGGCCAACGCGCCCTTGAATGAGCCCGGCCATGCGCGTTACCTCCTGGTTCAGATTAGGCTCTTGTCGAAGAGTATCGAGGAAGGTTCTTCTCGCTGCAGCCTCGCGCAATCGCGCCGGCTGTGGGAGATCGACCCACCGTATAGGCAGGTCAAGCAGAGCGGACCGCTCATCGCCGATGACTTCGACGAGCTTGCCCCAGTTCCTCAGTTTTCCCAATGACGCGTAAGCGATGGGAGTCGTGCCGCGTGCTGAGGGAAAGCATGTGAGCGTCCACGCGCACTGTACGGGAAGCGACCAAGGCCACGCCATATGTTGCGCCGTGAGCACGGCCTGCCAACTCGTCCACGGCACGAGCTCACGCGTCCGTACCGGATCACCGGGCAATGCTATGAGCACCGACAGCAAGTTACTTCGGTGCTCCTCCGCTTCGGTCCTCCTTGGATCCGTTGTTCCCGCATATAGAATGAAGTCGCGATTTGGGTCGTACTCATTTCGCAGGAACTCGGCGACCGAAGACTTTGAAAAACTAAGCGCCGGCCACCTTGCTGAAATTGGCGCCCACTCGGATTTCATAAAGAATCGGCTACCTTCAACGGCGATTCCCCGGATGGTTTGTGCCTCGCACAAGTGGGCTCGGGCGGCGACAGATCCTGCACCCGAACGGCTCAACTCGACCACGCGCAGCCCTACCCGCTCGACCATCTCATTTGCCCGTCCAGCACCCTCTCCCCCACTAAACTGGTCGACGGGAGCCCCGGTTGCGAGCGACACAATCTTCTTTACAGGGTACCGGCGGCCCTCCAGCTCAATTGCGTACTTAAATGCTTGATTTAGTTCCCAACTCGCCCAATCGGCGGTTATGCGGAGCCTACGATCAAACTCCTGCATCGCATTCAACAACTGGACTCGGTCTGGATTCATCATGCCCAACCCGCTTCTCTTGCGTCCGACGCGAGCTTAACACCTCGCCACGGCATATGGACCGCTCGCATCGCTGTCACGATCACCCAGGGCAGCCGCCACCCTGCGCGTGAAGACCCGCCAGGTACCGGTGGTCATGCCTGACAGTGAAAAACATCAAAGAGGGTGGGAAGACATACAAACCGTGAGCTTCACGGCGTCGGAGGCAGCGTGGCCTCAAGAAACCAGAGCCCAAGTTCCGGGGCGTCAGCCATGAAACCCGTTGTCGGCCTCGAGCAACAGGGGCATAATATCCACAATCCAGCTTCGGGAACTGATTCCGAGCCACAACGGCAACCTCATGTTTTGTGGACCCTCGCGGCTTTGATGGGCGCGGGCCCCAGCGCGGCGCAGCCGCGCGCCCCGCTTCTGCTCGCCCCGGCATGGGGACCCCGGAGCCCCATGCCGGGGCTGCGCTCGCGGGGACCGCGCCTGCATTGCTTGCCGGGGGCGGGCCGCCCTGCGGAATTCCGCGGCCCTTCGCGCCGACTTTGCCCGCAGTGCAAATGGCGCGACCCCCGCGAAAGGTTGGCTACGCTCAGAGCCATACAGCAGGCTACGACTTCGACAATCATTTGTCGATTGGCGATGGATTGCATAGCTCGTCCAGTAAGCGAAAGGTTGAGAACGCGCATCTGTCCAAAATACGAAAACTAGCTATGATGGGTGCCATGCGCCAACGCCTTTTGTTTTGCGTCGTGGCCGCGCTGCCATTCTTAGCCAGCGCCCAGGTGCCACGTGCGCCCTTTCCCGACGGACTCTACGCCGAGATCCATACCGCCAAGGGCGTGATCGTCTTCCAGCTCCGGCCCGACGCGGCGCCCATGGCGGTGGCCAGCTTTGTCGGGCTGGCCGAGGGCACCATTGCCAACAAGGCGCTCGATCCGGGGCAGCCCTTCTTCGACCACTCCACCTTTCACCGGGTGGTCGCCGGACACGTCATCCAGACCGGCATTCCGCACTCCAGCCGCGCGCGCGGGCCGGGCTACAGCTTCCCCAACGAGATTGACGCGCGCCTCAGCCACAACCACGCCGGGGCGGTGAACATGGCCAACGGCGGGCCCGGCACCAACGCCTCGCAGTGGTGCATCACGCTCGGCGACCGGTCATACCTGGACGGCGATTACACAATCTTTGGCGAGGTCGTCCAAGGTCTGGACGTGGTCCTGCGCATCCGCCAGGGGGACGCGCTCGACTCGGTGCGCATCCTCCGCGTCGGCAAGCGCGCCGCCGCCTACCATCCCACCACCGCCTCCTTCCAGGCGCTGGTGGCCGCCGCCCAGCAGCGCGCCGCCCGCGAAGCCGTGCGCAAGCAGGCAGCGGAAGCCGCCTGGGTCCGAAAAAACTACCCCAAAGCCAACGGTCCCGCCAGTGAAGTGCTGGTTCAAACCCTCGCCCAAGCGCCCTCGGACGCGCCGCCCGCCGGCGGCACGCTCCACCTCCGCTACCACGGCCGCGTGGTCCGGTACGCCGGCGATTGGACGCACTACTCCGGGCCGCCCCTCCGCGTCACGGATTTTGTTAGCGGGACGAACGGCGTTCCCGGCTTTGGCGCCGACGCCGCGGCCTTCGACTACACCGTGGGTACCTCGAAGCTCAACCCCGGCTTGGACGCGCTGCTCGCCACCCTGCGGCCCGGCGACCGCCGCATCGCCATCGTGCCCGCCGCACTCGGCTACGGCAAGAACGGCCTCTACCCGCCCGAGGTCCCCGGCCGTCCGCGCTTCGTCATCAACCCCAACGTCGTTCTCGTCTACGACCTCGAAGTCTTGCCGAATTAGAAGGCGTTGAGGATCGCCTCCGGGCCGAGCTTGAACCGGTCGGGTATGGCGGGAACCCGCCCTTTGCCAAAGGCCGCGGCCAGTTGGGGGAACTCGCCCGAGGACAGTGCTTTCGCCACCTCCCCGGCGTCCACCGCCGGAGCGGCCGCGGCCTCGCGCAGCGCGTAACCGAAGACATTGATTGGCGCGGGCCCGGCGCGGAAGGCCACGCGCCCGTCGCTTCCGGGCGCCTTCGGCTTATGCTCGTCCATGGCCGCAACCAGCTCGGCCTTGGTCCTCACGTAGTCGTACAGGCTCATGGTGCCCGCCCGAGCTCCTGATTCGTACACTGTACCGTTACCATCGTCTCGTACAGTTAACGAAGGGAAGGAAGCGACCATGAAAGCAGCGGTCATCCACGCATTCGGCTCGACTCCCGCCTATGAGGACTTTCCCGACCCGGTCGCCGCCGAAGGCGACGTGATGGTGAAGGTCATGGCGGTGACGCTCGAAAACTACGACAGGTTGACGGCGCGGGGCGCGCACTATGCCAGCCGGCACACCTTCCCCCACTTCCCCGCCGTGGTGGGGCACCTCGGCGTCGGGACGCTGCCGGACGGAAAGCTCGTCGCCTTCGGCGGCACCAAGCCCCCCTACGGGACGATGGCGGAGCGGGCGGTCGTCCCCAAGGCGCGTGCCGCCTACCTGGCGCCCGTGCCCGAGGGCGTCGCCCCCGAGGTAGCGGCGGCGCTGCCCTCCTCGGCCATGACCTCGCTCCTGCCGCTGCGCTGGGGGGTGAAGCTCGAGCCCGGGCAGAGTGTGCTGATCCAGGGCGCGACCGGCGTGGCTGGAAAACTCGCGGTGCGGATCGCCCGCCTGCTGGGCGCCGGCAGGATCGTCGCGACGGGACGCGACACCGCCGGCCTCGCCGCGCTCGCCGGTCTGGGTGCCGACGCGATCATCGGCCTCAAGGCGACGGACGCGGACGTCCGTCAGGCCTTCGCGCGCGAAGCCGGCGCCGGTTACGACATCATCCTGGACTACCTCTGGGGACACCCCACCGAGCTGTTGTTACAGGCGCTGACCCCCACCGAGGCGGCGTTCGCGACCCACCGCACGCGCTACGTCCAGATCGGGGCCGCCGCCGGCGCCGAGATCACCCTGAACGCCGAAGCGCTCCGGACCTCGGGGCTGGAACTCGGCGGCGCCAGCGGCATCCCGCCCACGGCGCTGCGCGAGGCGCTCGAACAAATATGGACATGGGTACTCGAGAACAAGCTCGCCTGCGACATCGAGACCATGCCGCTGCGCGACATCGCGCAAGCCTGGACCCGCCATCTGCCCGGCAAGCGGATCGTGCTGCTGCCCTAGACGAATCTACGCGGCGGCCGCCCCCATGAGCGCCAGCGTGCGCTGGGCGAAGGGCATCAGGGCGAGAGCGGCGCAGGCGGCGAGCGCCAGGCCCAGGCTGAGGCGGGGGACGAGCAGGAGCGGCGCGAACGCCCATACCACGTCGAGGGCGAAGAGCGCCGGGAACATCCGCAGGATTTTCGGGCGCATCCGCGGGGCGCGCAGCGCCGCGGCGGCGGCGAGGAAGAGGCGCACCGGGATGCCGGCGCAGGCGGTGGCCAGGATGACCCAGAACGCCAGTGTCTCATCGGCGCGCCACCAGCGCAGGGCGGTCGCCACCCCGTCCAGATGGCCGAGGGCGGCGACGTAGAACGCCAGGTACATCAGCTGCGCGGCGACGAAGAGCGCGGCGGCCAGCGTCGGGTTGGCCGCGGGCACCTCGGCGGGGGCGGTGAGCAGGCTCCTTGCCGGTTCCGGCGCCGGCTCCGGTGGCGAACTTTGGAGCGCTTCCACCGGCACGAGCAACCGGTAGCCGGAGCGCGCCACGGTCTCGATGATCTCGACGCCGCCGGCTCCCGCCGCCAGCGCGCCCCGCAGCTTGTTCATGGCGGTGTTCAATCCATGGTCGAAGTCCACCACCGTCCCCGGCCAGAGCCGCTCCCGGATCTGATCCCGCGTGACCACCTGGCCGGAGTTCTCCAGCAACAACAGCAGCACCTGGAACGGCTGGGCCTGCAGCCGCACCGGCTGGCCGTCGCGGTGAAGCGTGCCGGCGGCGTCGGCTTCGAATGGGCCGAATCGGTAGCGCGGGGTCATCCCCGTCAGATTACCCGGAGGAGACACGGCGGTAAAGCCTTGCGGTACAGGTGGTTACTGGATTACCCGCAAATGAGGCAACGATGAGTGGCAGATGAGCGCCCCGGCCCTTCCGCGCGGCGTCTTGGGCACTGGAGGTTCCCGTATGACGACCCGTCCCGCCCTCGCGCGGCCGCAGCCGCAAGCCGAAACCCGCATCTCCCACGCCTTCACCGCCGGCGCCGAGAAGCGCCTCCTGCTCTGGATCGCCCACCGTCTGCCGGCCTGGGTGGGTTCCGATCTGCTCACCCTGGTGGGCCTCGCCGGGCAGCTCGCCGCCAGCATCGGCTACGGCTACGCCAGCGGACGCCCCTGGTGCCTCATCCTGGTGGACCTGTGCCTCGGCCTCAACTGGTTCGGCGACAGCCTGGACGGCACGGTGGCGCGCGTCCGCGACCGCCAGCGCCCCAAGTACGGCTACTACGTGGACCACGTCTGCGACATTTTCGGCTCGACCGTCATGATGGCCGGCCTCGCCGTCTCGGGCCTGCTGCACTGGCAGGTGGCGGTCGCGCTCCAGATGGCGTTCCTGCTCCTGGCGGCAGAGTCGTTTCTCGCGACCTACAGCCTGGGACGCTTCGAGCTCTCGCAGTTCCGCATGGGCCCCACCGAGCTGCGCATCCTGCTCTGCATCGGCAACCTGGCCGCCATGGTGAACCCCTACGCCACCCTCGGCCCCCGCCGCGTCCTGCTCTTTGACATTGGCGGCGTGGCCGGCGCGGTGGGCATGATGGCGCTGACACTGCTCACGGCCGCGCGTCACACCGCGGAGCTCTACCGCCGCGCGGTGTAGTCAGAAGCGCACGACGCGCCGGATCTCGGGCAGAAACTCGTCCAGCGCGTCGCCGGAGACGCGCCAGGCGATGCTGTAGCCGATGCTGTCGATGATGGTGCTCCGGGTGCGCAGGCTGGCGGGTTCAAAGCGGTTGGCCGCGTAGGCGTCGAGCACGGCGGCCGGGATGGCCTCCATGTTGAACACCTCGCGCGTGTGGTCGGCGGAGGGCGTGAGGATCAGGTGGCGGAACACGCTGTGGAGGCGCTCGCCGACCGGATACCTGCCGTCCAGCGGCTCGTACTCCTCATCCTGGTGGAAGAGCGCGGGCAGCACCAGGTGCCGCGACAGTTTCCCCGTCGCCTCCTGCAGGAACTCGCCGCGGTAGCGGTCGGCGAACCCGTGCCAGCCGCGCGGGTAGCCCGACGTATGCATCGCCTGGTCGGGCACGGAGGTCAACAACGGCTGCGCCAGCGCGCTCCAGGAGAACTGCGAATCCAGATACCGGTCAAAATGCCGCCGCAGCGTGACCGGACAATCGGGGTTGCGCGGCAGCGGCACCATGGGCAGCACCGCGCGCGCCGCCGGTGCCATGCCCGCGGCGTTACCTTGGCTGGAGTCATTTGCCGGGAGATGGGTACAGGGGCCGGGCGGCGGCAGCGGCCGCGACTGCGCCGCCAGGCACGTCAGGAAACCAGCCAGGATACATACCACCGCCAGACGCATGCCTGAGGTGATGCCATGCTCGCCCAAGCCGGTTGCAGCCAGCTCCTGAAGTGCAATCTTCTTTCAGTTTGTGCGCAAGAACCTCGCCTCCGGTGG
>DATNAC010000066.1:0-21320 GCA_035573035.1 Terriglobales bacterium | reverse complement strand
GGGCAGAGCTGGGTGAGGTAGTAGATCACGCTGATCTTCTTGAGCAGCGCAGGCAGGAATGGCACCAGGCTTTCCCAGATGAGCAGGGCGGCGGCAGGCACGATGGGATTCTTGAAAAGCAGGCCCGCGGCCAGGAAAACCGCGCCGTAGCCCAGGCAGGCCAGCACGGTGACCCCCAGGTAGGTTCCGACGTGGGCCAAGCCGTGTCCGGTTTGCGCCGCCAGGATGGCGGTCTGCAAGCCCTCGCTGGCGGTGAAAATCACCACGGCGGCGGTCAGCCCGGCGAGAAATTTGCCGGCCATGACCACCTCGCGCCGCACCGGCGCCAGGAAGTAGAAGTGCAAGCTCTTGTCGAGCAGCTCGCCGCGGAACAGATTCATGAAGATGCCCAGGCAGCCAAAGAACACCGCCAGCCGGAGATAGAAGAACTGGAAGACACTGGCGAACATGGAGGCCAGCTGGTCGAGGGTGGGCGCGGGATCGGAGCGCACCCGGGAGACGGCGCCGTCGCGCAGGACGATGGTGTAGAGGGTGCTGCCGTCGGAGTAGCGGTACCAGGAGTCCCAGGTCGCCACGATGGCGTCGCGCGCGTCGCGGCGGCGCCGGCGGATGCTCATATGGCGGGCGGGAGGGCCCAGGCGCTGGAGCACCTCGTTGCCGCCCATGCCGGGGTGGATGGCGGCGAAGTCGGCGGCGGTCAGTGGGCGCGTGTTGTGCGCCGCCCAGGACTTGCGCAATCCGCTGTCCCAGCGCGCTTGCACCGAGTAGCCCACGAACAGCAACAGCGGCGCCAGGGCGAGCAGATAGATCCACCAACTGCGGCGGCCCAGGAAGGTCTTGTGAATCTCGAGACGGAAGACGGCCCAGAGTTGCTTCACTGCATGACCTCCTCGCGGCCCACCAGGTAGCCGTATACCGAGCCGGCATCCTCATCCGCGGGCGCCACCGCGGCGATCTCCAAGCCGGGGATCAGGCCCTCCACCATGATGCGGTTGAGGCTCAGATAAAACGCTTGTGGATCGCGGGTCTTGACCCGCAGCCCGCCGGCGTCCTCGCTCAACTCCACCTCGAGCAGCCGCGGCTGCGCCATCACCGCCGCCGCCAACTGGCGCGGGTGGCTGCAGCGCACCCGAATCTGGCTGGGGTGTTCGCTCATCTCGCCCCGCACCTGCTGCAACCGCCCCTCCGCCACCACGTAGCCGTGGCTGAGCATGATGACCTGGTCGGAGATGGCATCCACCTCGTGGAGCACGTGGCTGGAGATGATCACATGCCGCCCTTCCTCGCCCAACCGGCGGAAAAGCGCGATGGTATCGGCGCGCACCAAGGGATCGAGGCCGTTCAGTGGCTCGTCCAGGATCATCACCTGAGGATCGTGGCAGAGGGCCTGCGCCAGACGGATGCGCTGGCGCATGCCTTTGCTGTAGCCCGCCAGTTTGCGGTCGGCGGCTTCGCCCAGCTGCACCAAGTCCACCGCGCGCTGCGCCAAATCCTCGGCCTCGGCGCGGCCGCGGCCGAACAGTCCCAAATAGGAGGTGATGAACTGGCGCGCGGTCATGCCCCGGGGGAAGGAATCGAACTGGGTGCAGTACCCCACCAGCGGGAACAGGCGTTCGGGCTCCGTGGTGGGGACGCCCCGCACTTCGATGCGGCCGCGGCTGGGCAGCACCAGGCCCGTCATCAGGTTCATCAGCGTGGTTTTGCCCGAGCCGTTGGGTCCGACCAGACTGGTGATGCCGGGAGGGATGGTGAGGTGGATGCGGTTGACGCCGAGAACCTCGCCGTAAAACTTCGAGACCTGGTCGAACACGATCCCGCTCATCGCACCACCTCCAGCGGGCGGACCTTTTTGAGTATCAGCCAGAGCGAAGCGGCGCAGATGGCGGCCAACACCGCCCACGCCTCCACCTCCAGGCTCAGCGGCGGCGGGGCCAGCCGGAAAATACCGCTCCAGACGATCAGGTGCAACTGCATCAGATCGAGCAGGTAGCCGTTCTGGGTTTGCAGCACCAGGTTGATGGCCTGGCCAAAACCCGCGCCAAAGAAGTAAATGCCGAGCAGGGCGGCACCGGCCACGATGCGCCACTTCACCCAGGCGGAAAGCGCGAGGGCGAGCAGCGAGATCACCACCACCCAGACCACGCCGGCCTCGATCAGGCTGAAACCAATCCAATAGTTGGCGGCCCGCCATTCCGGGCCGCCCACCGAACACTGCACCGCGAACAACACCAGGCCGGGAATCCAAGTGAGCTCGCTCAAGAGCACGAACAGCACCGCGAACTTGCCGGCCAGATACTCCACGCGCCGCAGCGGGCGCGACAGATACAGCGAGAGCGCGCCGTTGGCCAGGTCGGGAGCGATCAGCCCGGGCGCGGCGAAGGCGGTGAAGAGGAACGCCATAAAACTCTGGTACTTCAAATAGGTGTTGAAGAAGCCGCGGTTGATATTGATGACCAGGTGGATGTTGAGCCGGTTGAGGAACGCCGGGTTGTGCATGGCGTAGACGATCAACAGGTTGAACAGCGGCACCAGGAAGCAGACCACGAAGAAGCCCAGCAGCAGCTTGGAGTGAAAAATGGCGCGGCGCGCGTACCGGTAGAGCACCAGGAAGCGCGACCCGGCCGGGGTGCGGGGGCCGTCATAGCCCTGGTAGGTGAGTTTGTAGACCGCCATGAGGTTCCCTTCAGGCCGTGGTGGCCGCGGGCCGGGGCAGGGGCGCGGCGCCCACCGCCTGGAGAAAGATGTCCTCCAGCGTGTCGCGCCGGAACTGGAGACGGCGGAGCGCCAACTGGCGCTGGTCCGCCAGTCGGTACACATCCCGCACGGTCACGCCGGCCGCCAGGGTGACGCGCAGGCGGCCGGCGCCGGCCTCGACGGCGCAGCCCAAGCCACGCAGCGCCTCCGCCAGGCCCTCCGCCGGCCCCGCCGCTTCGATTTCCAGGAACTGCAGGTGCTGGCGCTCCCGCACCAGGTCGGCATGATGCACGATGCGGCCCTGATGGAGGATCACCACCTCGTCGCAGGTCTCCTCCACATCGCGCAGCAGATGCGAGCAGAGCACGATGCGGACGCGGCCGCTGTCGCGGATTTCGCGAATCAACTCCAACATCCGGCGGCGTGCGGGGGGATCCAGGCTGTTGGTGGGCTCATCCAGGATGAGCAGCTCGGGGCCGTGCACGATGGCTTGCGCCAGCTTGGCGAGCTGCTTCATGCCGAGCGAGTAGCCTCCCAAGCGCCGGTAACGGGCCTCGCCCAGCCCCACGTAGAACAGGGCCTCATGGGCGCGCTCCAGCGCCGCTTCCGCGGGCAGGCCGGAGAGCTCGCCCATCATTCTTACAAAGGTGACCGCGCTCAGGTTGGCCACGAAGGCGTCGTTCTCGGGCATGTAGCCGATGCGGTGCCGCAGCGCCGCCAAGGCGCCGATGTCGCTGCCCAGTATGCGGGCTGTTCCCTCCGCGGGCGGGAGAAAGCCCAGCAGCGTGCGGATCAGGGTGGACTTGCCGGCGCCGTTGGGGCCGAGCAGCCCCAGCACCCGTCCGGAAAACGAACCCTCGAGCTGGCGCAGCACCTGGCGCGAGCCGTAGCGCGAGCTCAGCCCCCGCAGTTCGATCATCGGTCCGTCGAACATGGTGGAAACTCCAAAACCATCCTGACGAGAGCAACCTGAAGCCAACGTGAATGTACGGTTAACGCAGGCGGAGACGTGTTTGTGACCCGAGGGGGCGGCTTACCGGCGGACGCCGAGTTCCGCGGCCACGGGATGAGTGGACCTTGCCGCTCGAGTCGGTCTGGCGTCCAGAGCGGTCTGGGCGCCGCGCGCCGAACCCCGCGCCCGGCGCGGAAAGGAAATAATGCGAGAGAGGGGACTCGAACCCCTACGCCCTTTCGGGCACCAGATCCTAAGTCTGGGGCGTCTGCCAATTCCGCCACTCTCGCGCGGCGAGGTCAACTTCAGGGTACACCGGTGGGCTACCAGGAGACCTGCTCGCCGCCGGCGAGGAGCAGGTTCAGCAGGGCCGACTTGGAGCCCTGCACCTCCACCGGCGCCAGGCCGGAGCGGTAGGGGCGGAGAACGCGCAGGGTCGGCAGGACCGCGGCGATATCGCGCACCCCAGCTTCGGTCAGTAGATTGTGGACTGTGTCGGAAATGGAGACCGAAGTCCATTGCCCTTGTACGCGTACCCGCAGGCGGGCTTCGAGACCCACCGCGTGCGGCATCAGCGTGCATACTGCGCCGGAAATCGTGAGCGCGCGGCAGGCGCCGGGGCGGGCCAGCAGTTCGTTCGTGGCTTGTTCCAATGTGGCGCGGCCGGGGGCGCTCACCAGGGCGACATCGTGTTCGGTGGGGCTTAAACGCAGCAAAAAGAATAGGCGGTACAGGCGGGGCCCGATCCCCGCCGTCAGCCGAACCGGCGCGGGCGGCAACCGGGTGTCCGATGGAACGTCCAGGATCTGCGTGGCGGCGGTCTGCAAATCACCGGCGCCGTCCGACCGTGTTGGCCGCAGGCGGTAGGTGATGGCGGCATAGCCCAAGTCGTACCGTTCGGGTTGGTCCCGCCGCAGCGCGTAGGTCAATTGCAGTTCGACGGGCGGACCGATATCCACGTATTTCTGTTCACCGTACGGACCGAGCAGGATCATCTGCGCCATCGCGGGCGAGAGCGGCAAGCTTTGTGCCACCTTCTCGACCACCGCACGGACGCGCTCGGGGCGGAGGCAGCCGTCGCTGGCTGCCCGGTCCAGCGTCTGCCGCAAACCGCGAATCCCATCGAGCAGCGGCAGCGGGAGCGAGGCTCCTCCCAGACGGGAGAGGGCGGGCTGTAGCTGGACGGAGAGGTGGCCGTGGGACAGAGTCCAGGAGAACTCTTCCGGCATGGCGTCGAAGGCCGCCTTCGTGCCGCGGCAGGCCGCGGTACCGGCAAACGCAACCTTGATCGCTTGCGGGCGGTCCGCATGTCTGGATTGGGGCGGCACCAGCACCATGCCCTCCCCGGGCCGGAGTTGGTAGGCGAGGGGAGTCCGCGAGACCAGACAGCCAGCCGTCAGGGCCGCGCCAATGGCCACTCCCAGGAGTCGTGTGACCTGTAACCGACTCATTTTAGACGGATTATAGCGCAGACGGAGGGGTGGTCTCAGATACACCGGCGCAGATGATGGATACAATATATTGACTCCAATATTTGAGTGCGTTACAACTAGGCGAGTCGCTCTCAAGAGGTTTACGCCATGTCACCTTTGCGTTCGTCCTTGCGCTGCTACCTTGGCCTCTGCCTCACTGCTATGGCGGTGCTGTGCCTCGGCCTCGCCACCGCCACCGCCCAAACCAACACCACCGGCGCCATCAGCGGCACTGTACTGGATGCGAGCGGCGCCGCTATTCCCGGCGCGACGGTCACCGCGACCAGCGTCCAGAACGGCACCGTGTTTCACGCCGATACGCAGACCAACGGCGGGTTTGTGATTCCATTGCTGCACCCCGGTACGTACAACGTGACCGTCGGTCACACCGGTTTTGAGACGGCGAAGCAGGGACCGGTCACCGTGCAAGTCGCCAACAATCTGTCGCTGAATTTCAAGCTGGCGGTCGGCCAAGCCAGCCAGGTGGTGGAGGTTACGGGCGAGGCACCGCTGCTCCAACCCGAAAACCCGAACACCACCACCACGCTCGACACCAAGGGTATTGATAACCTGCCCGATCCCGGCAACGATCTCACCTTCCTGGGGCAAATGGCCCCCGGCGCTGTGATCACCAAGGGCGCGACCTCGCCCTCCTACATTGCCGCCGACTACAATGGCCTGCCCGCGACCGGCGTGAACTTCACCATTGACGGCGCCAGCTACAACGATCCGTTCCTGGGCATCAACGAAACCGGCCCCACCAATTTGTCGCTGGGTTCGAACTCGATTCAGGAAGTCAGCGTCAACACCAACTCCTACTCGGTAGACCAGGGCCGCTCGGAAGCGGGCCAGATCAACTATGTGAGCAAGCACGGCGCCAACGATCTTCACGGAAATCTGCAATACCAGTGGAACGGTAGCCGCCTGAACGCTTACGACACCTTTACCAAAATGAGCTCGCCGGTTCCGGCGAAGCCTTTCGATAATGTCAACGACTATGCCGGCAGCGTCGGCGGCCGCATCCTGCGCAACAAGCTGTTCTTTTTCGTGGATGACGAAGGCGCGCGCATTGATCTTCCCGAAGTCATCAATAACGTCATCCAGCCAACGCCCGCCTACATCAATTACGCCGCGCAGCAGATGGCGCAAGGTGGGTGCGAGACCAGCCTGAGCTACTTTGTGAAGAGCAGCGGACCGGCCAGCGGCCAGTGCGCGGCCAGTGCGGCGACGCAACCCGGCGTGGGCGATGGCAACTACCTGTACCTTCCAGCCGCCACCGGCGCCAATGCGCCGAGCGGTGTCAACGAGCTTCCCTTCCAGCAGCACATGCTGGGGCTGTACAACAATCTGAGCGGCGGCGGCAGCCTCTCGACGCAGCCGATCGCCGAACTCGGCTGTCCTCTGCTGGCGAACGGGCAGGTGGACTCCGCGTTTAACGCGCAGCTGGCAGCCGGTCAAAAGCCGGGAGATGCCAACCTCCTGCCGAACGATACCGGTTGCGCGACCTCCGGAGTTTTCACCGGAACGAACCTGACCTGGGAGAACAAGCTGGTCACCCGCGTAGACTGGGATCCCAACCAGGCGAACAGCTTTTGGTTCAACTACAGCAACGACCGTGGGCTGCAAGCCACCGGCCTCAGCCCCATCAACCCAGTCTTTAACGAAGATTCGTTCCAGCCCGAGTGGTCTACCGCCGCCGACTGGACGCGCGTGCTCTCCCCCTCGGTGGTCAACGACCTGACCCTCAGCGCTGGATGGTACCGCGCGCCTTTCGTATATCAGAACGAGGCAGCAGAGCAGGCCGCGGCTCCAGTGTCACTGAGCAATCCGGGCGGGACTTTCAACACCCTGGGTTCGACGAGTACACCGCAGGGACGCGACGTCACCAATTGGGCGATCATTGACAACCTCAACATCACGCATGGCGCCCATCAGCTCCGCTTCGGTGAAAATTTCAACAAGGAAGATGTCACCGATTACGACTTCGAAGGCTCGGCGCTGACCCCGTCGGTCTCCACCAGCACACTGGCCCAGCTCACTTACGGATATGCCAGCTCGGCCAGCTTGGCATTTCCGAACAGCACCGACCAGCCGGTGCGCATTACCAGCCTTGACCTCTATGCCGGCGACACCTGGCAGATGACGCGGAACTTCACGTTTATCTATGGTGTCCGCGCCACCGCCAACATGGACCCCAAGGACATTCAAGGAGTGTTGGGTAATCCCACGGACTTCGAAGCCATGACCCACTCTTTGGGAGTCTCCCCGGCAAGCGAAATTTTCGCCAGCGACAAGCTGTGGAATCATGTACCCTTCGTGATGTGGCAGCCTCGTGTGGCGTTCTCCTATCAGCCCTTCAATAACACCATCCTTCGCGGAGGCTACGGTCTCTTTTCGCAGGTTCCTGTCGCCTCGG
This sequence comes from Terriglobales bacterium, assembly GCA_035573035.1. GTDB lineage: Bacteria > Acidobacteriota > Terriglobia > Terriglobales > SCQP01 > SCQP01. Next base: position 13,786 of record DATNAC010000066.1, on the reverse strand, counting down.
CGCTTGACAGCATGGCGCGCAATGAGCCATTTGACCCCTCGTTTACCGCGGGATACGGTGCGAATAATCAAGGTGCCATTGCCCCCAACCAGGGCCCGAACGGCTGTTTATTTACGGTCAATGGCGGCGGCGCAATTTGTGGCGACTACTTCGACCCCAATCAAGCTGTGAGCGCTGTCAACGCGGCCCGCGCCGCCGATCAGTCTTTCCAGACCGCGTTCGCCAAGAAGGCTCTCTCCTGCGCCGCCTTCTCCGGCGCGCAACCCGCCGGTACCTGTATTCCGGTCACCGGCATTACGGTGCAGCCCCAAGAGGGATTGAATGCGCCCTATGCCGAAGAGTGGAGCTTCGGCGTGGAACACCAATTCGGACGCAACACCGCGGTGAACGCAAACTACGTCGGGAACCGCAGCCTGCACAATAGCTACACCATTGATCCCAATGCCTATGAAACGGCGTGCGCGGGGTGCTTCTCTCCCTATCCGTACTCCGCAACCGGCACCGCCGGCAGCCCGGACCCGCGCTTCTCGAGCGTGAGCCAGCAGCGGTACAACGGCTACTCTGCCTACAACGCGCTGCAGGCGGGCTTTAATCAGCGTCTGTTCCACGGCCTTACGCTGAACCTCAACTATGCCTGGGCGCACGGGCTTTCGACCAATACGCCCTTCAACGACCTGACGCCGCTTTCGGCGACGTACCGCGACACGGCGGGATTGCCGACGCACACGCTGAGCGCCAGCTATACCTACTCCTTGCCATGGCACACCTCCAACGGCCTCTTGGACAAGCTTGTGGACGGGTGGCAGATCTCGGGCGCGACCTTTGCCCAGAGCGGCGACCCCTTGTTCATCAATGGGGCGAGCGTGTCTTCGGTGATCTTCCAAGCCACCGGCCCGGACACGACCGCCTACATCCTGAACGCGACGAATCCCTACCAGAAGAACGTGCCCGCGGCGAAGACGAGTGGGGCTCACTACCAGTGGTTTAACCCGTCGGCCTTCGCTTCGGCGTTCGATTCGTCGACGAAGAAGTGCGTGGCGTCCAATCTCACCGAGTCCACGAACACTCCCACGACCTGCCAGTTCCCGGCCACATATACCCAGACCTTTTGGGGCCCGGGTTTTGAGTGGACGAACTTTTTCCTGACCAAGACATTCCAGGTGACGGAGCGGATGCAATTCCGCTTCGACGCCCAGGCCTACAACCTCTTCAATCACCCCAACTACGCTCAGCCGAGCGTCACAGCGCCGACTCTGGGGCAAGCTTCCACCTTCACCAATGCCCTGACCATCAGCAAGCTGGCCAGCCCGGCCGACGGCCTGCTGGGCAACGGGCTGGGTGGCGACTCCGCGCCGCGCATGATCGCGTTTGAAGGCAAGATCATCTTCTAAAGCCACTGACGGGAAAACGTTCCGATGTCACAAATTCGCTGGTTCTCGCGGGCCCCACGCACACTGTGCGTGGGGTTTCTTTTTGCCGCCTTCGCCCTCTGTGCAGGAGCGCAGACGGTCAGTTCCGATCTTTATGCCGGCATGCGCTGGCGCTCGATCGGTCCCTACCGCTCCGGCAACGTCTATGCCGTGGCCGGGGTGAACGAAGACCCGACCGTGTACTACCTGGGATTGCCCGAGGGTGGGGTATGGAAGACTACCGACGGGGGCACGGTGTGGAAGCCCATCTTTGACCAGATGGCGGTACCCTCCATCGGCTCGGTCGCGGTGGCCACTTCGAACCCGCAGGTGGTTTACGCCGGGACCGGCGACAACACGAGCTGGTCGTTCACGCCGGGCAAGGGTGTGTTCAAGTCCACCGATGCCGGCGCGACCTGGAAGCCGGCGGGGTTGGCCGATACCCGGTATCTCCCCGTCTTGTTGGTGGACCCCCAGAACCCCGATGTGGTGCTGGCGGCGGCGCAGGCGGGGCGCGGCGGCGGTGGGGCCACGGGCGTGTACCGCACCACCGATGGCGGCGCAACTTGGACGCGGACGCTGTTCATCAGCGACCGCGGCGGCATCGCCGATATGACCTGGGATGTGTCCCAGCCCAAGACGGTCTACGCCACCATTCAGGGCGCGGGTGCGGGCGGACGCGGCGGGGCGGCGGCGCCGGCGGCCGTGATTTACAAATCCACCGACGAGGGCGCCACTTGGCAGCCACTCACGCCGCAGGGCCTTCCCGATCGTCTGACGACGGTCACCATCGCCGCAGGCGATGGCGGCCAACGGGTCTATGTGATGTTGGGCGGCGGCGCCGGCGGCCGTGCGCGCGGCGTCTACCGCTCCGACGACGGCGGACAGCACTGGAGCTTGGGCACAGAGCAAATCGGCAGCGCCGGCGGGCGCATCTACGTCGATCCCAAGAACCCCGATACGGTTTACCTGATGGGCACCTCGCTGTACCGCTCGCTGGATGGAGCCCATACGTTCGTTTCCTTTAAGGGCGCGCCCGGCGGCGACGACTACCGCGCGCTGTGGGTGGACCCGGCGCATCCCGAGCGGATGCTGGCGGGCGTGGACCAGGGTCCGAGCATCACCGTGGACGGCGGCCAAACCTGGACGCCCTGGTACAACCTGCCCAACGGCCAGTTCTACGACGTCTTCACCGATAACCAGAATCCCTACTGGGTGTATGGCGCGCAGCAGGATAGCGGCACCGCCGGCGTGCGCAGCCGCAGCGATTACGGGGACATCCGCATCCGCGACTGGTACCCGGTGGGCGGATTCGAGGCGGGCTACATCGCGGTGGACCCGCTCAACCCGCGCTGGGTCTACACCCAGGGTTGGTACCACGTGATGCGCGTGTTCGACCGCGAAACCGGGCAAGTCTCGGTGGTTTACACCCCCACTCCGGCCGACCGTTTCGGCAGCATGCCGCCCACGGTATTCTCCCCGGAGAACCCGCACCGGCTCTACCTGGGCGCCCAGTACGTGCTGGCCAGCGACGACGCGGGCCGCACCTGGCGCCACCTGGGCGGTGATTTGACCGTGCGTCCGGAACCGGCGGCAGCGCCGGCAGCGGGCGCGGGCGGCTTTGCCGCGCGTCCCCGGCCGGCGGCGATCCAGTCGCTCGCGCCTTCGCCGATCAGCGCCCAGGTCATCTGGGCAGGAACCAGTAACGGCCGCATCCAGGTCACACAGGATGGCGGGCAGACCTGGAAAAACGTGTCGCCGCCGGAGTTGACGGCGCGCTCGGCGGTCAACCACATTGACGCCTCGCACCACAATCCCGGCACCGCCTATGCCGCGGTCGAGGATGGCGGCAGCAGTCATCCCTATCTTTATCGCACCACCGATTACGGCCATACCTGGACCGCCATCGTCACCGGGCTGCCCGAGGACGTTAAGACCCGGGTAGTGCGCGAAGATCCCGAAGATCCATCGCTTCTCTACGCCGGCACCGAGATGGGCGCCTGGGTCTCCTTCGACCGCGGCAATCACTGGCAGCCGTTGCAGTTGAACCTCCCGCACACCGTGGTGTCCGACATGCAAGTGCATGGCGACGACCTGGTGATCTCCACCTATGGCCGGTCGTTCTGGATCCTCGACGACGTCACCCCGCTGCGGCAGCAACAGCAAGCCGCGGCCGCGGCTGATGCCTATCTATATAAACCCGAGACCGGCTGGCGCATCCGCTGGTCCAACAACCACGACACCCCGCTGCCGCCCGAAGTCCCGGCCGGGGAGAACCCGCCCGAGGGCGCAATTCTCGACTACTACCTCAAGACGCCGGCGCAGGGAGCGATCACCCTCGGCATCTACGACAGCGCCGGACGCCTGATTCAGCAGTACTCGAATACGCCGCCGCCGCCGGTGACCTCGCCGCCCAACGTGCCGACCTACTGGTTCCCCAAGCCCATCGTGCTGTCCACCGCGCCGGGGATGCACCGCATCGCCTGGGATGAACGGTTCCCCACGCCTAAGGCGCTGACCTACAGCTACTACGGCGGCCTGCTCGATTACACCGAGTACACCCTGACCTGGCACGCGGTGCGCGGGGAGACCCCGCAGGTGCAGCCGGTCGGCCCCATCGTCATCCCCGGGACCTACCAGGTGCGTCTCACGGTCAACGGACACACCTATCGGCAACCCTTGACCCTCAAGAACGACACGCGCTCGGCGGCAACTCAGGCCGATCTCGAGGCCCAACTGGCCACCGAGAAGCAGGTTATGGCCGGGCTCGAGACCAGCTACAATGCCTACCAGCAACTGACCGCTTTGGAGAAGGCGCTTGGAGCGGAGACGGCGCCCGCCGATCCCGCCTATGGGGCGGCGGCGGCCAAGCTGGAAAAAGAACTTGGCGTTCTGACCGGCGGCACCAGCGCCCGCGGTTTCGGCATCGCCAACCGCGAACTCGCACGCCGCTTGCAAGACCTGGAGTTTGGCGACTATCGCCCGACCGCCAGCGACATCGCCTCGGTGGAGGAGAGTTGCTCGACCATTACCCAGGCCACCGCCGAATTCGAACAGATCGAGAGCCGGACGGTTCCGGCGCTCAATCACATGATGGGCAACGGCTCGCCGCTGCCCATCGTGAAGCCCGCCACCGGCCCGGCGTGCGGCCGCTAAGAACAGCGAACTTTATTATGAAGATGACTGGACTACTCTCTACATGCGCCGCCTCCGCCGGTCTATTGTTATGGGGCGCGGCGGCGCCGCTCGCCGCCCAAACCAACGGTGGGTCCTTCCCCGTCGTCTCCGCCGCGGCGGCGCATTCCGACACCTCGCAGCCACTATCGATCCTGATTGCCCAAGCGCCGCCGCCCCAAGCGCCGCCGGATCGCGCCGGGCGCGCGGGACGCGCCGGCCGAGCCGGTACCGCACCCCGGCGCACCCCGCCGCCGCCCGCGCCGGTCGATCCGCCGCCGGTGGTGGCCGCCGCCGCGGCGATCGAACAAACCAGCGTGGGCACGCGCCCGGCAGTGGCTCTCACAGCCAGCTTCGACGGTTTGGGCGATGGATTCAACGGGCCGCAGGGCACGGTGCGCCTGCGCAACCCCAGCGACAACAGTCTGGCGGTGGGTCCCGACGATGTTATCCAGACGGTCAATTCATCGCTGGCGATCTACGACAAGACCGGCAAGGTGCTGGTCGGGCCAGTGGTGTCACGCACCGTCTTCAATGGCTTCCAGGGCGAGTGCGGCGAGGTCGGGTTTGGCGACGTGGTGGTGCGGTACGACCAACTGGCCAAGCGCTGGGTGTTCGTCATGCCCATCTTCCGCAAGCCGGCCAACAGCACGCCGGATACGCCCTACGGCATGTGCTACGCGGTGAGCGCCAGCAGCGATCCGCTGGGCAAGTACTACCGCTACGACTTCGCGCGCAAGCTCTTTCCCGATTACCCGCGCCTGGGCGTTTGGCCTGACGGCTATTACCTCGGCACCTCCACCGGCGACACCGTGATCCAGAAGCACGCCTGCGTCGCGGATCGTGATGCGATGCTGCATGGGCGCCCCGCCACCGAGCAGTGCGCCATCGTGGACGGCATCAACTTCCTGAACCCGGCGGATATCGAAGGCCGCAAGACCCCGCCTTCGGGCGCGCCGGACTTATTCTTTGCCGGCGGCGGCACCCAACTCCACCAGGAGTTCGATGCCGACGCCATCTTCTACTACAACTTCCACGTGGACTGGAAGCAGCCCGCGCGCTCGACCTTCCAAGGTCCTTACAAGATCGCCGTTGCTCCCTATCATTACCTCTGCAACGGCCAGCTCACCAGCTGTGTGCCGCAGCCGGGGACGGAGATGCGGCTCGACGCCCAGGGCGACAAGCTGATGCAGCGTCTGGTCTACCGCAAGGTGGGCAACCAGGAACTGCTTCTGGTGCAGCACTCGGTCAATACCGCGAGCGGCGGGGGCGGCCTGCGCTGGTATGAGTTCAAGCTGAACGATCAGCGCCAGCCGCAACTCCTGGCCCAGAGCACGTTCGCTCCGGCCGGCTTCCGCTGGATGGGCAGCATGGGCATGGACCGCAAGGGCGACGTAGCGGTGGGATACTCCTTCGGCGACGCCTCCGCGTATGCGGGCCAGCGCATGACCGGGCGTTTGGCCACCGATCCCGCCGGCAAACTGACCTTCGCGGAAACCGTTCTCGCCACCGGCGCCGCGCCGCAAAAGAGCACCGTGCGTTGGGAGGACTACACCACCATGGACGTGGACCCCAGCGACGACTGCACCTTCTGGTACGTGGGGGATTACTACAAGGCCGAGGCAACCTCGTACACCACACGCATCGGGGCCATGCGGCTGCCCGGTTGCAAATAGCAGCTGCTGAGTCGGCAACGGACATGTAGGCTAGAGATGTGAACCAGCATCAATGGCGGCTGGCCACCGTGCTGCTGCTGGTGGCCGCGAGCTTCGGTGTCCGGGCGGACACGCGGCCTGCCGTCTTGGCTCCTGCCCAGGTGGCGCAGGCCGGCGCCGCGGTTGCGCCGCCTGCGAGGGTGGACAAGACCGACTACGACGCGCGCATGCTGGCGCTGGCGAATCTCAAGGCCTCGTCCGAGCCCGCCACCGTCAGCGCCGCCCAGCCCGACAGTGCAGCGAAGGCGGGCCGGCGCCGCCGCTCCGCGGCATCGCCGCCGGTGCCCGCCCGGCCGAAATGGCCAGTGCGCGCCGTCTATCCGCAGGCTGGCGCGCTGCTCCCGTTTCATCGCGTGGTGGCCTTCTACGGGAACTTTTACTCGACTCAAATGGGAATTCTGGGGCAGTATCCCCCAGCGCAGGTGTTGGACAAGCTGCGGACGGTCGCGCGGGAATGGCAAGCGGCGGATCCAACCACGCCGGTGATGCCCGCGCTCGACTACATCGCGGTGTCGGCCCAGGCGTCGCCGGGCAAGGACGGCAAGTACCGGCTGCGCATGCCCGATAGCGAGATCGCCAAGGCCCTGGCCATGGCGCGCCAAGCCCACGGCCTGCTGTTCTTGGACGTGCAGCCGGGATGGAGCCGCCTGCGCGATGAGTTGCCGCGGCTGGCGCCGTTTATGCAGCAGCCGGATGTGGAGCTGGCCCTCGACCCCGAATTTGCCCTGGTGGCGGGTAAGCGGCCGGGCGCCTGGCGCGGAACCATGGATGCGGCCACCATCAACTACGCCGCTGCGTGGCTGGCGCAGGTGGTCGAGGAACACCGCCTGCCGCCGAAGATCCTCGTCATCCATCGCTTCACCCAGGAGATGGTCTCCGGGTACCGGCAAATTACCCCCCTACCGCAGGTGCAGATCGTGATGGATATGGACGGGTTCGGCTCGCCCGCGGATAAGACCGCCGCCTATCGCGATTACCTCGCCGACCAACCGGTGCAGTTCACCGGCTTCAAGCTGTTTTACCGCAACGACGTGCACTGGGGGCGGCGGCTCATGAGCGCCGGTGAAATCCTGGCGTTGTCGCCGCGGCCCATTTTCATCGTCTACCAATGAAGCGAGCCTATCGCGGCAGTGCGGCTTCCAGGGGCCGCGCTGCCGCGGCAATCCGCTCGTCCACCACGCGGCGTAGCTTGCGGCGGGTGCCGCCGGCGTGGATACCGCGCAGGGTGCCGCGCGGCAGAAAGCGGAGCCGCAGGTCGTACATCCCCATGTTCATGTTTTTGAAGTAATAGGGATAGAGTTGTTCGTACCGGGCGAGCAGCTCGGCCTCGAGGTCGCGGAGCGCCGGCGTGGCAAGCTCCTCCCGGGATTCCACCCGCACCTCGATGACGTCGCGCGGTCCGGGCTGGGTCACCGCCACCTGCCACTCGTCCGCCAGCGCCGCCACCGGGCTCAGCCATGCCTCGAAGATCCAGGGGCTGATCATGCCCATGCCGCAGGAGACGATCTCGTCGCCGCGGCCTTGAATCTTGTCAATCCGGCGCATGCTTTGCAGCGCGCACCCGCAGGGTTCGTCCAGGAAGCGTGTGATGTCGTTGGAGCGGTAGCGCACCAGCGGCATGATCTTGCGCGTGAGGGTGGTGAATACGAGCTCGCCATACCCCTCGGGATTGGGGTTGACGATTTCGAACATGAAGTTCATCTCGTTGAGGTGATAACCCTTCTGCGCCGGACACTCGATGCCACTGGCGCCCAACGACTCGGTCTGGCCGTAGGCTTGATAGACCTTGGTATTCCAGACACGCTCCACCCAGGCCCGGGTGGCCTCGCTCATGTTCTCACTGCCCGAAAGGATAAATTTCACCGGCCACACGCCACAGCGCTCGGCCAACTCGGTCAGGCTCACCAGCCAGGCGGTATCGACCACCAGCACGTTGAACTCATAATCGCGCACGCGGCGGTAGAACTCGGCGGGTTCCAGCTTGGAGCCGATCATGTGGAAGCAACCGACCGCGTTGAGCGAGTGCATCAGGGTGATGCCGGCATTCCAGAAGGCATAGTCGAAGGCATCGACGACACGATCCCCGGGACGAAGGCCCAAATTCCAGAGACCTACGGCCCCCTCGAACCCGATATCGTGCACCTCCTCATTGGAGAAATAGATGCGCTTGTTCTTGGCGGTGGTCCCAGTGGTCTCGAAACCAGCCTGGGGCGGAGCGCAGAGAAAATCGGCGGTGTCGCGGGAGCGCAGGTCGGCGGAGGTGGTGAAGAAATCGCCGAGATCGGCCGGGCGCCTTACACGCTCCGGATGAATATCGAGGGCGGTAAAGCGTTCACGGTAAAACCGGCTGCTGGTCCCTACCCGCCGTAGCGTTTGCTGAAACTCCGCCGATTGGATGCGCTCCACCAGCCAACGCGGGGCGCGCCGGGCCAAGGCCGTCCGGCGGGGAATGCTCCGGCCCAAAAACAGCCGCTCCATCAGGGTGGGAACGCGGTCAAACATAGCCAGCGGGACGTGGGCGATTCCATCATATCGGAACCACCCAAAAAGAAAAGCGGTGGGGAGGGCGCGACCGCAATCCACCACCAGCGGCGCTTGACGGAGGGGCGGGATTGCCGCCTAATTATTTCATGAGCACCGGAGTAGCCCGCCCGTCGGACCCTCAGTACCAAAATGCGCTAGAACAGTACACCGCGGCCATGAAGTTCTTTGGACAGCAGAAGTTCGACAAGGCCAAGCCGCTGTTGGAAAAGGTGTGCGAGGGCCCTTACCGGGAGCTGGCGGAGCGCGCCTTGGTGCACCTCAGTGCCTGCAATGGGCGCTTGAACCCGGCCGCCAAGCCGCAGAGCGCCGATGACTACTACCACCAGGCGATTGTGCGGCTCAACTCGGCGCAGTATCAGGAAGCGGAGGACCTGCTCACCAAGGCGTTGCGCGGCGGCGTGAAGGGCGCGCACGTGAATTACGCTCTGGCCTGCCTGCGCGCGCAAACGCAGGATCCGGAAGCGGCGCTGGTACATCTCGCCGAGGCCATCCGCGGCGACGCGCACTACCGTTCGCTGGCGCGCCAGGACCGGGATTTTGAAATGCTGATGGACGACCCGCGCTTTACCGAGATTCTTTATCCCGAAAGCCGTTGATGTCTGCGCCGGGCCTCCATGCCCCGCTCCGCTTCTCGGGGCGGGCCGCACGCTACAATTTCTGAATGCCATCCATAGCCGTGCTGGTGTTAGCCGCCGGGCGGGGAACCCGCATGCGGTCGGAACTGCCGAAGGTGCTGCACCCGGCGGGCGGGCGGAGTCTGCTTGGTCATGTGCTGCACGCGGTGCAGGCCGCCGGGGTGGCCGCCGGAGATATCGGCGTGGTCGCCGGGTACGGGGCGGACGCGATCCGCGCGGCGGTGGCGCCGCTCGGCGTCCGCGTTCTGATGCAGGAGCCGCAGTTGGGCACCGGACACGCGGTGCAGGCGGCGGAGCCGTGGTGGCGCGATTACAAACGGGTGATCGTCGTCCATGGCGATATGCCGCAACTCTCGGCGGCGACCGTGCGCGCCCTGTGTGATGCTGAGCCGGGAGCGGCGGCGGTGCTGGCCACGGCGGCGCCGCCCGAGCCCCGGGCCTACGGACGCATCCTGCGCGATCCCGACGATCCCGCGCGCATCGTCGCCATCGTGGAGGATCGTCAGGCGACCGCCGCCCAGAAGGATATCCGCGAGCTCAACGCGGGCTTCTACAGCTTCGCCACCGGGCCCCTGGCCCAGGCGCTCGCCCAGCTCGGGACCAACAACCCGCACGGGGAGTACTACCTCACCGATACCGTCGCCATCCTGGCCGCCCAGGGCCGCCGGGTGACGGGTCTCCCGATGCCGGACGCCGACGAGTGCCTGGGGGTGAACGACCGGTACGAACTGGCGCAGCTCGACCAAATGTTGCGGCGGCGCAAGACGCGCGCCTTGATGCGGCAGGGCGTGAGCATCCAATTGCCCGACACGGTGGTGATTGACCCGGACGTGGAGGTGGGCGCCGATACGCTGCTCGAAGCTGGCGTGCAGCTGCTGGGGGCGACCCGGATCGGGGCGCGCTGCCAGGTGAAGGCGTACTCGATTCTGGCCGACTGCGAGCTGGCGGATGAAGTGTTGGTGCGGCCGCACTGCGTCATGGAGCGCGCGCAAGTCGCGGCGAAGGCGCAGCTCGGTCCCTATACGCGTTTGCGCGAAGGCGCTCGTATCGGCGCCGGCGCGCACGTGGGGAATTTCGTCGAGGTCAAACAAACGCGCTTGGGCGCCGGCAGCAAGGCCAACCACCTCGCCTACCTGGGCGACGCCGAGGTCGGCGACGGCTGCAACATCGGGGCCGGCACCATCACCTGCAACTACGACGGCGCGCACAAACACCCGACCACAATCGGCGCCGGCAGCTTCATCGGCAGCAACTCGACCCTGGTGGCGCCGGTGGAGATCGGCCCCGGCGCCTACGTCGCCGCCGGCAGTGTGGTGACCGAAAGCGTTCCCGGCGATGCCCTGGCCCTGGGCCGGGCGCGGCAAGTCAACAAGGACGGTTGGGCGGCACGCCGCCGCCGCCGCGGTGCCAAGTAAACTAGACGCATGCTCGATTCCGGTTACGTACGCGGACGTTTTTCAGATGCGCCGGGCACCCGGCTTCGCCGCCCGGCTCGCGCGCTTTAGGAGCGCTGCGCGGGGGCCCCGACGCCCCGCTCCGCTCCCCGGGGTTGCGGGGTGGCATGCTGCGATCGTGTGGTATCGCCAGTAAACTAGACGCATGCTCGATTCCGGTTACGTACGCGGCCATCTCGATGAAATAGAGACCATGCTGCGCCAGCGCGGCGCGCAGGTGGACCTGGGCCGCTTCCGCGAGCTCGACCAGCGCCGGCGCGCGCTCATCCAGCAGGCGGACGCGCTGAAGCAGGAGCGCAATCAGGGTTCGGAGGAGGTGGCGCGGCGCAAGCGCGGCCCCGAGCGCGACAGCCCCGAGACCACCGCCCTGATCGCCCGCAACCGCGCCCTGGGCGAGCAGATCGCGACCTTCGATGCCCAGAGCAAGGAACTGGAAGCCGAGTTTGAACCGCTGCTGCTGAGTTTGCCCAATATCCCCTCCGCCGCCACGCCGGTCGGACGCTCGGCGGCGGACAACGTCGAGGTGCGGCGCTGGGGCACACCCCGCGCCTTCGACTTCACGCCGCAGGCGCACTGGGACCTGGGCACGGCGCTCGGCATCCTCGACATGGAAGCGGCGGCAAGGGTCTCGGGCGCCCGCTTCGCCTTCTACCTCGGCGCCGGGGCCCGCCTGGAGCGCGCGCTCGCCAACTTGATGCTCGACATGCACACCGGACGCCACGGCTACACGGAAGTGCTGCCGCCGTCGTTGGTCAATAGCAAGAGCTTGCGTGGTACCGGGCAGCTGCCCAAATTCGCCGCCGATCAGTTCAAGTGCGAAGGCACGGACTTGTGGCTCATCCCCACCGCCGAGGTGCCGCTGACCAACTTTTTTGCCGAGCAGACGATGGATGCCGCCATGCTGCCCATCAGTGTCGCCGGCTATACCGCCTGCTTCCGCAGCGAGGCCGGTTCCTACGGCAAGGATGTGCGCGGCATCATCCGCCAGCACCAGTTCCAGAAAGTCGAGCTGGTCAAGATCGCCCACCCGGCGCACTCGGCCGCCGATCATGAACAGCTCACGCGCGACGCCGAGGCCATCCTGCAGGCGCTCGAGCTGCCCTACCGGGTGATGAACCTGTGTACCGGCGACCTGGGATTCGGCGCCGCGCAGACCTACGACCTCGAGGTTTGGCTGCCCAGCCAGGGCGAGTACCGCGAGATCAGCTCGTGCAGTAACTACGGCGACTTCCAGGCGCGCCGCGCCAACATCCGCTTCCGTCCGGCGGGGAAGAACAAGACCGAGCTGGCGCACACCATCAACGGCAGCGGCTTGGCGGTAGGACGCACATGGATCGCGGTTCTGGAAAACTACCAGCAGGCGGATGGCACGGTGCTGATCCCGGCCGCGCTGCAACCGTACATGGGCGGCCTGGAGCGCATCGCGCCAGCTTAGACCAAGGCGCGCGCCGCCGCGGCGGCGACCAGCGCCAGACCCAATCCGGTGCGTACCCAGGCGGCGCGCGGCAGTGCCTGCTCGACGAAGACGACCGCGGCGAGCGCCGCCATCCAGAGCAGGTTCATGGCGCCCAGCACCAGCGCGAGCGCCATCAGCGCCCAGCAGCAGCCCAGGCAAAACCAGCCATGGCGTACGCCCAGGCGGAAGGTCGAAGCGGCGCCATTCTCCCAGCGCGCCAGCAGGAAGCTGAGCGGGTGGCGGCAGTGGCGCAAGCAGGCTTGCTTCAAGGGCGTGAACTGATACACTCCCGCGGCGAGCAGGCAGAGCGCCTGCTCGCGGGGGGCAGCGGGCAGAGCATGCGCCAGATCAAGCTGGAGTGCGGCCAACAAAGCGCTGAAGGGCAGCCAGGCCGCGGCGTAGCCGGCGCCGAAGCCAGTGGCGGGATAGCGGGTTCCCGCCGGCGCGGTGAGGCGGGCGGCCCGCAGCCACGGGTAGGCCGCCGGCGCCATCATCACCAGCATCATGGCCTGCCACATCAGCGCGGCCGCCGCCCACGCCGCGAGCGTCATGCCACGCGCCATGTGAACTCGGAGTAGAGACCGTGCGTGCCTTGGTTGCGGATGCGCAGGCGGCCGTCGTCGAACTCGGTCTCGCCCCGCGCCAGCACCTGGCTGGCGTTGTGGATCTGGTTGTAGATGTTCTCGAAGCGCACCGGCTGGGTGCGGTCGCGGCCGCGGATCTGGGCGATGGCCCCGCGCAGCCAACCCGCGATGGTGATGGACTTGGCGGCGCCCTCGTCCACGATCTCGATGGGGACGAACTGCGTGGGGCGCCATTCCGACACAAAGCGCGCCAGCACCGCCCAGGGGCCGCCGGCCGATCCGTTGAGGATGCGCTCCAGGGCGTCGCGCTGCGCCGGCGCGGCCGCCGCGTCGATGAACAGCGTCTCGGTCCAGCCGCCCTGGCTCATTTGCCGCGGCGTGTCATAGACAACCGCGGCCCGCAGCCCGGCCAGCGGGACATCGCCGTAGGCGCCCCCGTCGAAGCGGATGGCCCAAAACCCCTGGCAACGCTCGTGGGTGCAGCTCTGGGTGAAGTGCACATGCCCGGGGCAAACCAGTTGGCAGTTGCAGTTCTCAAACAGCAGGCCTTGGGCCCACCAGGAGGTTTCGACCGCCGCCGCATCCATGGCTTCTACTATGCAATGGATTTGGCTGGTATGATCGCGCCATGCCGGCACTGATATTCAAGAATGCGCAGGTGTTCGACGGCGACTTGCCGCGGCTGCATACCGGTTGGAGCGTGCGGGTGGCGGGGGACACGATCGAGGCGGCGGGCCCCCAAGTCCCCGAGGATGGCGCCGAAGTGGTGGACTGCGGCGGGCGTGTGCTGATGCCGGGGCTGATCGACGCCCACG
>DATNAC010000065.1:0-2027 GCA_035573035.1 Terriglobales bacterium | reverse complement strand
TTGCCGCGGGCGATCTTGCCGTCGGCCACCGTCGCGGTGTAGGTCAGCACGTCCCTGCGGACTCTTCCCGCCGCAATCGCATCTTCGTCATAGTGCTCGGTCGCATCGGCGAGATAGTTGGGAAAACTCTGGATCCAGTTGCCGAGGGCCGCGCGCGTGGCCTCGGGCAGCGCATTGGGCCGCGGTCCGGGAAGGCCCGCGGTGGCGCCGGGCGGCGGCGCCAGCAGGTTGCCGGGTTCCAGACGGGCCCGGGAATCCATGGCGGCTTGCAGTTGCGCCGGCTTGGGACGCCCCAGGGTCCGCCAACCGTCCAACTTCAGGAGATAGCTGCGCCGCGTGCCGCTATCGTAGAACGCCTGGATCGGCACCGTCGTGATCTCCACCTCATCGCCAACGGCATGCGCCGCCAACTGTCCCGCCAACTCGGGATCTTGTTTCGGCAACAGCGCCCCGATCACGAGCGAATTCTGCTCCAACACCTCAACCGCGGTGGGCGAAACATACACCAGCGCCCCCCGAAAGCGAAGTGGCGCGCCGCCGAAGCGTTGCTGCTGATGGGCATGGGCGCCGAACGCCAGGGACAGCACCGTCACGGCCTTTGCAGCGCCTGCCAACCGCATGCCCCGATTGTAGGCCGGAATCCCCTACGTTGGCTTTGCCGCGGTTGACTCCAGGCGCTCCGCTATTCCACGATGGGGGAGGCGGCTTTCACCATGAGCTACTACCTCTTCAAGTCCGAGCCGGAGGCCTATTCGTTCGACGATTTCCTCCGGGACAAGCAGACGGTGTGGGATGGGGTCACGGCCCCGGCGGCCGTGAAGTACCTGCGCGAGATGCAAGCCGGCGCGAAGTGGATCTTCTACCATACCGGCGGCGAGCGCACCGCCGTCGGCACCGGGACCGTGGTCAGCGTGGACGCCTCCGACCCCAAAGTGCCGGTCGTCAAGGTCAAGCCGGGGCCGCGGCTGAAAACGCCAAAGACGCTGGCCGAGATCAAGGCGCGGAAGATCTTCGCCGACTCACCCCTGCTGAAGATCGGGCGCCTCTCCGTGGTTCCCCTCACCGCGGCGCAGTGGGCGTGGTTTCAGAATTGATCGCGGTTTGGGTTTTTCGAGAAGGTACGCGTCATCGCGACGCAAATCGCGGGGGTCGCGCCGTTTGCACCGTGGGCAAAGTCGGCGCGAAGGGCCGCGGAATCCCGCAGGGCGGCCCGCCCCCGGCAAGCAATGCAGGTGCGGTCCCCGCGAGCGCAGCACCGGCATGGGGCTCCGGGGTCCCCGGGGCGGCGCGCCTCCCGCGACCCCTCAAGCCGCCTTGACGCGGTCGCCGATGAGTTTCACCGCCCGCAGGGCGGAGAGGGCGGCGCCTTCCTGCCAGGCGTTGATGTGGCTGACGTGGTCGCCGGCGAAGTAGAACGGGCCGTCGGGCTGGATGAGAACCGCGTAGCCCGGATTGGAGCCCGCGCCGTTGCGGCCGAACCAACTGATCCAGGCGCCCAGGTTCCAGGGCACACGGCCCCAGCCGACGTACACGCCTTTTTCCAGTTCCTTGCCGTGGCCCGGATGCAGCTTCTCGATCGAGGCGCGCGACATGGCGAGCTTGCCCTCGATCGTGGCGGCGGCGAAGGCCGGGCTCTCGGCGCTGTATCCCCCGACCAGCACGCCCCGCTCGGCAAAAAGGTCGGCGCTGGGGTACCACACCGGGCTGCATCCGCCAACGACATACGATAAGCCGCCGTAAATGTTGTAGTCCTGCTCCCAAAAGCGGCGCGACTCCCACGCGATCTTGTACTGTGGACTGTAGCGGGCGGCGGCGATCACGCTCTGGTACCGCGGCGAAAAGTCGGTGGGGATGGTCTGCACGATCGAGAGCGGCATGGCGCAGATGCAGTAATCGGCGTCCAGCGCGCGCTGGCTGCCGCCTTCGGTGTAGCCGATGCGCACGCCGTCCCCGCGCCGCCGGATCTCCTGGACCGGGGCGTTGTACTTCACGATCGAGCCGAGGCCGCGGGCGAAGGCATAGGCGAT
>DATNAC010000064.1:0-10853 GCA_035573035.1 Terriglobales bacterium | reverse complement strand
GGGCGGCCCGCCCCCGGCAAGCAATGCAGGCGCGGCCCCCGCGAGCGCAGCCCCGGCATGGGGCTCCGGGGTCCCCATGCCGGGGCGAGCACAAGCGGGGCGCGCGGCGAAGCCGCGCTGGGGCCCGCGCCAATCAATTAGAAAGACGTTCTCGTATTTGACCGTGCGCCAGAGGCGCTCGGCGAACACGTTGTCCAGGGCCCGGCCGCGGCCGTCCATGCTGATGGCGACCTTGCGGTCCAGCAGCCGCTGGGTGCACATCCATCGGGTCAAAGCGGTGGACGCGTAGCAGGGTTACGCGATCGAGCAGGTACCGTTTGACCGCGCGGCCGTAATTGACATCCATGAACTCGCTGGGGATGAGCCACCCGGCGACGCCGCCTTCAGCCATCCACCCTTGCGATAAGCCAATGAAATGGCAATATAACCCGGCAAGCCCGCTGAGTTTCATGCCACTGGTCTTCTGCGTGCGCATCTGGAGGCGGGTCTTGTCGCCATTGTCCAGGTGGTGGTGCCGGACATAGGGCGGATTGCAAATGATCAGGTTGAAACGGGAGGACGGCTCGGCGAGCGTGAAGTCGGCGAGCCTCAGGTCGAGCCCTAGTTCCGCCCAAAGTTCCGCAGCTGGTTTCCCATAATGGCGGTCGATCTCAAACCCGACCCCCTCGGCGATACGGGTCGCCGAGAAGACTTTGCGAAGCGCGGAGTAGAAGGACCCGGTTCCGACGGCGGGATCAAGGAAATGAATGACAGCGTCGCCGGGCAGGAGGGTAGCGGCGTAGCTTAGGATGTCCTCGGCTAGAGCGGTGGGAGTCGCAAATTGCCCGAGCCGGTTGCGCTGAGCCTGCGTCCTCTCACCATCCAGCCGCGCTTGCAGGGCAAGACGCCGCTGCTCCAGGATGTTGCCCGTTCATGGCTCGGCGACATCGCGCAGGATACTACGGCAGGGTGACGCTCTGCGAGGTGGCGTAGAGGGCGGCGTCGCTGGCTTCGGCGACCACGACGCGCAGGCGGTACGGGCCGGGCGGGGCGTCGAGCGAGAGTTTGGCGCTCAGGCCTTGGGCCAGAAAGCGCTTCCAGGTGGCGTCGGTGAGGGCCAGGTCCATCTCGGCGCGTTTGCCCGCGACGAAGGCGCCGCTGGGGTTGAATAACCCCGCGATGAAGTACAGGTTCTGGCGGTGGCGGCCGCTGCTGGCCGGGAGCGGCAGGTTCCCGGTATCGAGGTGGATGGCGACGGTGAGTGCGCGTCCGGCGGGGGAGGCGGTGACGAAGGCGGCGACGCCGGATTGCGGGGTGTCGGCGCGCATGGCCGCGTCCATAAGGTCGGGGAGGGTGGTGGCGGCAGCCTCGGGGGCGGGGGCGAAGTAGCCGGGGCGGGCCTGGATCAGGCCGTGCGACTTCTGGGCGAGTTCGACCTTGAGCTTGTGGTACTTGCCGTCGCGGGCGACATCGCCGCTGGCGAAAGCAAGCGAGTACCGCACCGCGGGCACCATGCCCAGGCGCTGGAAGCCCAGCGTGAGGTCATTGCTGTCGTGAAAATACAATCCGCCAGTGGTCTGGGCCAGGCTGGCCATGGCCTGCTGGGCGGCCTGCTGGGCGGTGAGGCGGGACTCCTCCTCATAGACCACGGTGGGGAGCGGGAGTTCGTTGACCACGGGGGTGTAGGTGATCTCGCGTCCGGGGGCGGCGGCGTAGAGGCCGCGCGCATCGAGGGAGTTGATGACCACGCCGGCGCGCAGGGCCTCGTCGGCGATGTGCTCCTGCTGCAGTTCGAGCGTCTCGCCCATGCCGAGAAAGCCGCCGGAGGCGAGCAGCACCATGCGGCTGCCGGGCTCGCGGCCGAGCAGGTCCACCGCATCGCGCAGCGCGGCCAGGGTGCTCTGCGAGGTGACTCGCGCCTGTTCCCAGGTGCCGGCGGCCTGGGCGATGACTTGCTCGGACTGGTTATCGGAGCCGGGGATGGCGGTCTTGCCGGCCTCGTATATCTGCGAGCCGTCGCTCACGACGATCCCCTGCTGAACGTCGCAGGCTTGCTTCTCGGCAAGGGCGGCGTTCAGGGCGCCGGGGTCGGTGTGGGTGACGATGCCGTAGGCCTCGTAGGGGGTGATGCGCGGACAGAGATCGAGACCGGTGGCGGACTGGCGCGGATGCGGCGCGATGCGGGCGATGGCGGCGGCAAGTTGGGTGGGGTCGTGAGTAAAGCCCGGGCCAGGCTGTGCCGAGGCGGTGGCGATGGCGACCCGGTCTCCGGGTCCGAGGTCTTCGTGGACGAAGCGCAGCGCGGCGATGCGCGCGTTGCCCAGGTCGGCCTTGGTGGTGTTGACGTCGTCAAAGAACAGCACGATGGCGCGCGCCGTCGCCGCCGCGGCCGCGGGAGAGGGAACTGGCGCGGAAGCGGACGCCGCGGCGGCCGGGGTTTGGGTGGGCGCCACCGGGCCGGTTTCAACGGTGAAGGCGCTGAGCGGGCGCAGCTTGCCGTTGTCCAAAACGCGGAAGTCGGCTTGCGTCAGGCCGGCGATGGTAGACCCGTCGGGGTTGCGGACCACGACATCGAGGCTCACCACACTGGTGTTGGCGACCAGGCGCAGCGGCGGCAGCCGGTAGGCCCCGGAGGCCACACGCACCTCTTGTTGCGCGGCCAGGGGCAGGGCGCACAGCGCCGCGAGGGCCAGGGCAATCCAGGGGTAGCGTATGCGCATGCTGGGGCCATTGTATTCTGAGGGCGTGCGGGGCGAGACCGATCAGGGTAAACTGCGGCGATTTATGCGCCAGCTGGGCGAGCGCGTCCGCGGCCCGGGCACGATCTATTTGGTCGGAGGTGCAACCGCCGTGCTGTTTGGCTGGCGTCCCATGACTATTGACGTGGATGTCAAAGCCGAACCCGAGCCGGCGGGGCTGTTCGAGGCGTTGGCCAGCATGAAAGACGAACTCGATCTCAACGTCGAGTTGGCGAGCCCCGACGACTTCCTGCCGCCGCTGCCGGGATGGCGGGAACGAAGCTTGTATATCGGCACCGAGGGCCAGGTCGCCTTCTATCATTACGATCCCTACGCGCAAATGCTGGCCAAGCTGCAGCGCGGACAAGAGCGTGACCGCCTGGATATCGAGGCGATGCTTGGCCGGGGCCTGGTGGTCAAGCCTCGACTGCGGGAGCTGTTCGGCGCCATGGAAGCGCAGCTCATTCGGTATCCCGCGGTGGACGCCAGCACGCTATGCCGCAAGGTTGAGGAGTTCTGTGACGAACCTTGAAGAGCTGATGGATGGCCTGCCGGGAGAGGCGATGATCCGGAGCGGGCTGGCCGACTACCAGGCGGGGCGGCGGACGGTCAACGCGCTGGCGGCGGCTTCCGCCCAGACGCGTCTCCGGGAGGCGGGTTTACTGCCGGGAGGGTTGCCGGCTTGGCCGGAGCCGGAACTCACGCTGTATCGGCTCTTGCGGCAGGAGCCCGGGGATGCCTACTCCCGTTACAACGCGATCCTGCGCGAGCTGAGCAGCTTTCTCAACGCCCTGGACCGGCGGCTGCGGTTGCGGGGGGAGGCGGGCGGGCAGGGCCGGCGGGCGTAACCGCGGGAGGCGGCCAGTGTCTCGCGCCGCTTCTGGTCTAGCTAAAAATCGCCCGTTCCACCACGGGCGGCTAGGCGGCGGCGGGCGGGCGGAGAGCGCGGTACCAGGCCACGGTGCGGGCCAAGCCTTGCTCGAACGAGACGGTGGGCCGGTAGCCGAACTGGCGCTCGGCGCGGGTGATATCGGCCAGCGAGTGCTGCACATCGCCGGCACGGGGCGGGCCGTTGCGCACCTCGCCGCGGTAGCCGAGCATGGGGCGCAGCAGGGCGACGACCTGGTTGAGCGAGACCCGGGCGCCGGTGGCGATGTTGAAGGTTTGTCCCGCCACCGCGGCGGCGGGAGCGGCCGCGGCCAGCAGGTTGGCCGCGACCACGTTGTCAATGTAGGTGAAGTCGCGGCTTTGTTCGCCATCGCCGTGGATGAGCGGCGGCCGCCCGTCCAGCATGGCGGCAATGAACTGGGTGAGCACCGCGGCATAGGCGGACGCGGCGTCCTGGTAGGGGCCGAACACGTTGAAGTAGCGCAGGCTGATCGTCGTCATCCCGTGCACCGCATGGAAGGCGGCCAGGTAGTGTTCCCCCGCCAGCTTCGCCACCGCATAGGGAGAGAGCGGCGCCGGCAGGAAATCCTCGCGCTTGGGCAGGATGGGATGGTTGCCGTAGGCCGAGGAGGAGGCGGCATAGATCACGCGTTGCACGCCGGCTTCGCGCGCCGCCACCAACACATTCAAGGTGGCGACCACGCTGGCGTTATTGCTGGCGATCGGATCGGCAATCGAGCGCGGCACCGAGGGGATGGCGGCTTCGTGGAAAATCACGTCGATGCCGCGGCAGGCGGCGCGCGCGGTGGCGAGATCGCCGAGGTCGCCCTCGATCATTTCCATGTCCGGAGCGCGGCGCAGATTGGAGCGTTTGCCGGTGGAGAAGTTGTCGACGCCGCGCACCGGGTCGCCGCGTTCCCCCAGCGCCTGCGCCAGCGAGGATCCGATGAAGCCGGCCGCGCCGGTAACGAGATAGCGTGTGGACATGGTAGAAATCCCCGCGCGGCAGCGGGCCGCCATCGTCAGTCTAGCGCGTTCGCGCGCGCGGCGTTGGCGCCTGCAGGCCAAGTACAGGGGATGCAGCTTGGCGCTCCGGCGATGGCGATAGGCCGGGCGGATGGCGGGGTCTGTGCAATCGTGTGCGCAGCGGAGGGGCGCCAAGCGCGCCAATCCGGCCTGTTTCCGGCGGGAGTGAGTGGCCCCCGGCGTGCCTGTTACTCCGGTGTCGGGTTCCGATTGGCGGCAGCTCGCAGATGCCCTGAGCAGAGCGGGCATCGCCTGCCGGCAATCGAAGTCCGGCCTCCGAGCGACCAACGGGAGCGGCCCCGGCAAAAAGTGGCCGTGCCACCCTTGGGTTCGGGGCGCTCGAATCGAGGTAACGCCTATGACAACCAAATTCTTTCGCCACCTCGCCCTTGCCGTACTCGGCCTCGCGGCGGCGGCCTGCGCCAGCTCCATTCCGGTCACGTTCACCAGCAACAGCGGCAGTTTGGGGGGACCCGCCCAGGGTGTTTATTATTACCCCTATACCCTCGACGTCAACGGCGGCAATGTGACGGTGGCCTGCGACGACTACTTCAACGAGGTGCATTTGGGCGAGTCGTGGAACGCCACCGAGAACACCTTCGCCAACCTCAGCGGCGCCCTGTTTTATGACGGCGGCCTGGGGGTCGCCAAATATAGGGAGGCGGCCTGGCTCTTCACCCAGTTTCAAAATCCCTCCCCCTTGGTCAACAACGTCAATGCGGCGATCAACTTCGCCATGTGGGACCTGTTCAGCAACGGCGCCCCCGGAATCAATACGAGCCACCCCGGCTCCGATACCTCCTCGTCCTACTGGCTGGGTCTCGCCCGCGCGCAGAACCTCAGCGGCTTCGACTTTTCCCAATTCGTCTTCTACACCCCCACCTCAGGTTGGCCGGCGCAAGACGGACAGCCGCAGGAGTATGTCGGCGAGGTGCCGGAACCGGCTCCCTTCGTGTTGCTCTTCAGCGGGTTGGCGGCGGTGGTGTGGCTCGACCGGAGACG
The DNA here is from genome assembly GCA_035573035.1 of Terriglobales bacterium. Taxonomy (GTDB): domain Bacteria; phylum Acidobacteriota; class Terriglobia; order Terriglobales; family SCQP01; genus SCQP01. Next base: position 5,220 of record DATNAC010000064.1, on the reverse strand, counting down.
CCGGCTCTCGAGCCGCTGCGCTTGAGTGCGGGCATCCCGGTGGTTCGGTTGATCCGCCCGCGCGCGGGGAGGCTTACTGTGTGGTGTAGTATCGAGCTACATGACAGGGGAGCAGACCACCCCGGACGCAACGGGCCGGCGGTATGACGAGACGGACGAGCCCGATTTGGCGGTGTTTGGTCCGGAAACCGGGGCCGGCGGGCGGGAGATGGCGGCCACACCGTTGGCGGCGTTTTTGACCGCGGCGCACGAGTTGCGGTCGCCGCTAGCCTGGTTGCTGGGAGAAGTGGAGGGGTTGAGCGAGCAGACCGCCGGTCCCCTCAACCCGGCGCAGCTTCGGGTGACGCGGCGCATCGCCGGCATGTGCGCGCGCATGCAGCGCACGGTGGAGGAGTGCTTTGCCTATGGCCGCCTCGAGAGCGGGGAAGTCTCCTTCCAGGCGGAGTTGTGCGACCTCGATGGCCTCATGACCGAACTGGCGGCGGCGTGGGCGCCGGCTTTCGCCAAGGCGGGAGTGGCGCTGCTGGCCGCGGCGAAGGGCCGGTTGGAGCCGTTGCCGTGCGATCCCCACAAATTGCAACGGGTGGTTTCGATCTTGTTGGAGAACGCCGTGAAGTTCACGCCGGCCGGGGGCGAGGTCGAGTTGGTGTGGCAGCCTTGTGTTTGGTCGCGGGAGGAGGCGGGGGCGGACGGTTCCGGGCCTCCTCCGCGCGCCAACGCGGTCTGGATCAGCGTCCGCGACACCGGCCCCGGGGTGGCGCCGGAAAATCAACAGGAAATCTTCGAACCCTTCGTGAGTCTGAGCCGTGGCGCGGCCTCGCCGGGTTTGGGACTGGGTCTGGCGGTGGCGCGCCGCCTGGTGCAGTGGCATGGCGGCAAGATTTGGGTCGAGAGCGCCCCGCCCAGCGGGTGCACCTTCGCGGTGATGCTGCCGCTGCAAGCGGTTTGATCCAATTGATTGGCGGGCCCCAGCGCGGAAGGCCGCGCGACCGGCGCTGTGCCATATTGGTCAGCGCGCCGGCGGGCGACAGCCCACAATCGCCATGAGCCCGCTCGTGCAATCATGCCCCTCGCTTTCCCGCCTTCGCTCCCGACCTCCGCCCCGCCCGTGGCCGCGGCCGCGCTGACGTATGTCTGGATCGAAACCGAAGCCGGTCTGCGCGCTGTGGCCGGCGAGTGGGACGGCCTGCTGGCCAGGATGGATCGCCCCTCGCCGTTTCTGTGTTGGGAGTGGATCTTTACCTGGTGGCGGCACTTTGGCCACGCCCACGATCTGCGCATCCTCACCGCGCGGCGGGGGGGCGAGCTGGTGGGCGTCGCGCCGTTGCATCTGGTTACCCGGCGCGCGTTGGGGTGTGTGCCGGTCCGTTCGCTGGAGCTGCTCGGCTATCAGGGCTCGGCGGTATGCGCCGATCATCTCGATTTCCTGTGCGAGCCCGGCGACGCGGTGGGGGTGGTGACGGGCCTGTTGACCGAAGCGCTGCGCCGCCAAGATTGGGACGTGCTGGTGCTGGCGGACCTGGCCGAAGAGTCGGCGGCGCGGACGGCATGGCCGGCTCTGGAGCCGCATCGCCGCTGGCGGCAGCTCGCAGATGCCCTGAGCAGAGCGGGCATCGCCCGCCGGCAATCGAAGTCCGGCCTCCGAGCGACCAACGGGAGCGACCCAGGCAAAAAGTGGCCGTGCCACACCGCCGTCGTCGCGGCGGAAACCTGCTATTTCCTCCCCCTGCCGGCGGAGGCGGGGGCGCTGTGGGGTGAGATCAAGCGCCACCATCCAAAGTTGGCGGGCAACGTGAAGTACTACGGCAAGCGGCTGCGGCAAGGCCACGCGGTGCGGTTCCAGCCCGAAGTTCCGGCGGCCGAACGCGACGCCACCGTGGCGGCGCTGGCGCGGTTACATGGCTTGGCGCGCGGCCGCAAGGGCGAGACCGGTAACTTCGGGCGGGAGAGCTACCGCCGCTTCCATCAAGCCCTGGTGGAGCGATTCGCGGCCGCCGGCAAACTCTATCTGGCCCGCCTCGACTGCGATGGCGGCACAGTCGCGGTGTTGTACGGATTTTGGCAGGGGGGGGTGCTGTACTACTACCAATCCGGCTTTGACACCGGCTGGAGCGCGTTTGGCATCGGCACGCTGCTGCTGGCGTGGGTGCTGGAGGACGCGATCACGCGCTTGGGCGCGCGCGAGTTCGATTTTTTGCGCGGGGCCGAGGAGTACAAGACGCGCTGGGCATCGCAGGCGCGGCACACGGTCACCGCGTATGGCTGGCAAAGGGGCTGGAGGGCGCGCCTGAGCCGCTGGGAGTGGGGCATGCGGCGCCGCCTGGCGCCGGCGCGCGCCTGGAGCGGCCGGCAGTGGCTTCGCTGGCGCGGGCGCGGCGCGCCCACCTAACTTTTGCCGGCGCTCTCAGGCGAATCACTTAGCCGGCGCTCGAATCTTGCGCCAACTTTTAGTTGTCTCATCGGTGACTCGGTGATTCCCTCCTTGCAGTCCATGTCCCGGTGTGACAGCATCGGGCACACCTCCCCCCAGAATGAGGTCCGATGAAACCGATGCAGCTCGGAGGACTGGTTGGGGTCGCCTGCATGTGCGGGCTTTCCGCCTGTGGCGGCGCGATGCCCGCTCCCACGAGTGGGTCCCGCTCAGCTTCCGCCATCGTGGTTGAGGCGGCGGCGACGCCGCCCACGGTGGCCGCCGGCGCGAGCGCGGCATTGACCGCCGTGGTCGCCGACGATCCCACCTCCGCCGGGGTTACCTGGACGCTCGCCCCCGGCGAGGCCGGCACCCTGGTCACCGTGGATACATTGCACGGCACCTACGTGGCGCCCGCCCTCTTTCCCGCGCCGGCGGACACCGCCATCATCGCCACGGCGGTGGCCGACGCCACCAAATCCACGACGGTCGAGGTACAAGTCGTGCCGGTGGCCACGGTGACGATCGCGGCGGGAACCAGCGACCTCGGTCCGGCCCAGTCCACGCAAATCATTGCCACCGTCGCCAACGGCGCGGTGGTGAATTTCGCCTTGGCCGCGGGTGCGCCGGGAACGGTGGCGCAGTCGGGACCGCTGCAAGCCACCTATCGCGCGCCTTCGCCCTTGGGCCAGCCCGCGGCGGCGGTGGTGACCGCGACGGCGGCGGAAGACGCCTCCCAGAGCGCCGCCGTCACCATCAACCTGCATCCGGTCGCGGTGAGCGTGACCAACGGCGGCGCCAACCCCTTGGGGCCCTCGCAGACCACGCAACTGACCGCGGTGACCGCTTACGACGGCGGCGCGGGGGTAGCCTGGACCTTGGCGCCGGGCGCCGCCGGCAGCGTGACCACGGTGGACACCTCGCATGCCAGCTACACCGCGCCCGCGACGATCGCGCCGAACACCCCGGCCGCGGTGGTAATCGCGACCTCGCTCGCCGACGCCACGCGCTCGGCGGCGGCGGCGGTGGCCCTGGCGGGGACGGTGGCCGATCCCGAAGTGGACCCCAGCATCGATACTTCCGGCGTTTGGCAAAACCTGGTGCAGTTTCAAAACGATCTCGCGCGCCAGGGTTCCGCGGTTCCGCCCTACGCGGCCATGCTGCTCGACTCCTCCTTGCAACCCATCAACCCCAACGACCACCCCAACGTCTTCCAATCCAACCTGCTGATCTTCCACGACACCCAAACCAATGCCGAGGTGTGGCGCCTGGACAACGATCCCACCTCCGAGACCGCCATGCCGGGACCCATCAACCGCCAACCCTGGGACGCCAACGGCAGCCATTTCGAGGTATGGTCGAACCGCCGCGTGCCGATCAACCAGTACGGCTCCAATCTGAACTACATCTTCAATGCCAACGCCAGCCAGGTCAGCCTGGTGCAGCCCACCGATCCGCGCCGCGCCGGGTACATGCAAAACCAAACCGGCTTTGCCAGCGGCCTGTACCTGCCCTGGGATCCGGTCACTCCCGGCGTCTTCTACCTCGCCACCTGGCAGGATGCGCAACAGCCGCCGCCCGCGCCCAACCCCGACGCCAGCCTCTACGCGGTGGAGGCCAACGACAGCGCATTTACCATGACCAAGATCGCCGATCTCCCCAACCCCAGCCTGCGCAAGGAGATTCAGTCCTATCCCGCCGGCGACGGCCTGATCATGGTGGACGACTTCAACTCCGCGTGCAAGGACGCGGCGCAGGAAGGGGTCCCCTCATCCCCCTGCACCGCCGGACCGGTCTATGTCCCCTCGATTTACATGGTGGCGAGCAATCCCGCCGATCCCAGCTTCGGCGGGGTGAAGTATCAGTTTCCGATCAACTTCAACCTGAGCCGATTCGCGGGTTACGGGCACGACGTGAGCGACGAGTTCCACGTTCACGACATCTATTTCCGGCGGGACGCCAGCGACAGCTTCATCTTCAACTTCGGCCCGCGCGGCGACGCGGGCGAAACGGTATTCTTCGAGGCGCCCGTCAACGGCGCCGCGGCCCAGATCCAAGTAGCCTACTCGGCGGTGGGCAATTCCGCCAACCAGGTTGGAGGAACGCCATACTATTCCCATCCCGCCTGGAACTTCGACGGCAGCCAGGTCGCCTATTATGGCGAGCGCACCTACAACAACAGCGACGGCCCGTATGCCGTGTGGGTGCGCAACCACGACGCCGGCCAGACGCTGGGTTCGGTTGGACCCAGCTTCGGCCACGCCGCTTGGGACGGGTTCGATCCCAGCTACATTGCCTACGATATCCCCGGCGCTGCCGATCCCGTCACCGGCTATCAGACCTTCGGCGAGTATTCCAGCAACCCCTCGGTGATGGGCACGGCGCCGCGGCTCCTGGTGCATGCGCGCCTGCGCAACCCCAACGCCAGTCCGGGGCTGCTGGAGGGGCCGGCGCAAAGTCCCGACGCCACCAAGGTGATGTTCACGCTGCCGGAGCGCTGGCAGGCGGGTTCGCCGCGCAACGTCTTCATCGTGGTGGATCATCGGCCGCTGCCGCCGGCGCTCTCCGCCGCCTCGAGCGGTGCCAGCGTGGCGCTGAGTTGGACGCCCTACCTTAGCCATCGCGAGATCGCCGGGTATCACGTCTATCGCAGCCCGCGGGGCGCGGGGGCATTTCAAGAGATCGACGGCGGCCTGATCACCGGCACCACCTTCACAGACGCGGGAGCGGCGGCGGGCGCGGTATACGACTACGCCGTCACCGCGCAGGAGAATTCCGGGCTCGAAAGCTCCCGGCTCTCCAACATCGAG
>DATNAC010000063.1:0-23430 GCA_035573035.1 Terriglobales bacterium | reverse complement strand
CGTGTTGGAGTCGGCCTCACACGCGGCGGCTCGGGGCGCGCGTGCGCTCGGGGAACTGGCCGGCTACGGCGCCAGCGCCGACGCCGGGCACATTACCCAACCTTCTGTCGACGGTGCGGCGTCGGCGATGGCCGAGGCTCTGCGCTCCGGCGGGCTTGCGCCACAGGACGTGGATTACGTCAACGCTCACGGTACCGGCACGAAACTCAACGACTCGACCGAAATTGCCGCCATTCGCCGGGTGTTCGGCGAGCATGCCGCAAGGCTTTCGATCAGCTCGACCAAATCCATGCATGGCCACGCCATGGGAGCGAGCGGCGCGATCGAACTCGCGGCCACGCTCCTGGCTCTGCGTCACCAGACAGCGCCTCCGACCGCGAACTACACCGAGCCCGATCCGGAGTGCGATCTGGACGTGACCCCGAACCAGGCCCGGCGGCGCCCGCTGCGCGCCGCGCTAACCAACTCGTTCGCGTTTGGCGGACTGAACGCCGTGCTCGCGATTCGGGGACGTTGATTTATGCGCCGGGCGCCCGGCTTCGCCGCCCGGCTCACAGCCAGGAGAGCGCTGCGCGGGGACCCTGCGCCCCGCTCCTGGGAGGGGCTACGAGAGCAGCTTCTCCACCGCCGCCAGGTCCTCCGGAGTGTCTATGCCGACGGTGTTGAATGGGGTTTCGGCCATGGCGATGCGCACCCCGTGATCCAGAAAGCGCAGCTGCTCCAGGCGTTCCGCCAGTTCCAGTTCCGCCGGCGGCCAGGCATGAAAGCGCTGCAGCGCCGCGCGGGAATAGGCATAGTAGCCCAGATGTTTGCGATATCGGGGTTGGCCCTCGCGCGGGTAGGGAATGGGCGCACGGGAGAAATAGAGAGCCCAACCCGCGGCATCCACCACGACCTTGCAGGCGCTCGGCGGTTGGGCTTCGCCCGCTTCTACGGGCGTAAATAGCGAGGCGACCTCGATCTCGGGAGACCGGAACAGGGCGGTTACCAAAGCAGCGATCATTTCGCCGCGCACCATGGGTTCGTCACCCTGGATGTTGACCGCGGCATCGGCACCCAACTCCTCGACCACTTGCCAGACCCTGTCGGTGCCGGAGGCGTGATCGGGCGAAGTCATGCGCACGGGAATGCGCCGGGATTCGCAGTAGGCGACGATTTCCGGGGACTCGGTTGCCACCAGAACCTGCCGCAGGCCGGAACAGGCGGCGGCGCCTTCGTAAACACGCTGGATCATGGGGATCCCGGCGATCGGGCGCAGCGGCTTGCCGGGCAGGCGGGTGGCTCCCATGCGCGCCGGAATGACGCCGATGATGTTAGCGGTGACTTGCACCTCAGCAGTGTACCAAGCCGCTGGAGTATTTACGGCTCGTGGCGCACGGAAGCGGTGGCGGGGATCTGGGCGAGCAGGCGCTTGGCGTCGTCGAGGGCACCTTGGACCTCGGGGCTGGGCGGAGTCAGTGCCAGGAAGCTGCGGAACTCAATGGTGGCGGCGGCCCAATCCTTCATATGAAAGGCGGCGTCGCCGGCGAGGTAATGGGCCGCCGGAGGGGCGGGCGGGGTCGCGAACTCGGCGTAGTTGGCCATCGCCGCGGCCTCCTGGTAATTGCCGCGTTTGAGATCGAGGCTCGCAACCTCAAAGTAGGTGGGCCACAGCACCGGTGTGATGGAGAGTGCGCGACGGAGGTAATAGTTGGCCTCTTCCATGTTGCCGATGGTGGCGTCGAGCTTTCCGAGTTCGGTCAGCGCCAACGAGCTTTGCGGGTCATGCTGCACCGCCTTGGCGAGGTCTTCATGGGCGGCGGCGAAATTGCGGTTCTCCATGCTGATCACCCCGCGCACGACGTAAGCGCGTCCCCAATTCGGCGCGGCGGTAATGGCCTGATTGACCAGTTTCCAAGCCTTGGCGAAATCCAGCTTCCCGAGCGCCTTCTGGGCGTCGGCCAGCTTGGAACGAGCCTTTCCGGGCGCCTCCAAATCGTTGAGCGACACGGTGGAGTTGGCGGCCGCGGGAGCGGCACCGCCGACGGGCTGGTCAGATGGCACCCGCAGGGTCAAGTTGTTATTTGCGCCGCTCTCAAGCTGCATGGTTTCCGTGGCGCCGGAGTGGGTCACGTGCAACTCGAATGGTCCGGAATTGGTGGTGCGGAACTCGAACGCGCCCACGCCGTTGGTGGACTCGGTTGCGATCAGGCCACCACTCCAGGAATGAAGCTCGACCACGGCCCCTTGCAGCGGATTCCCGTTGGTATCTTCAATGCGGCCGCTGATCTGCTGAAGCTGTCCGTCCCCAGGCATCTGCGCTCTAAGGCTGAGCCCCAGTTCGGACGCCAAAAGGAGGGCCACTCCGACAAGCAAACTACGCATGGGCATGACTGCTGCCACTTCCAATTCGTGAATTCGCGTCTTTCGACGCTTATTATTTTTAGAAGATGCGACAGCTGGCTCAGCGGGATGACCAATGGGAGCTGAACTTTTCGCTACGAAACGGTGACAGCCCAGCGCGTGCGGTTGAGCTCCTCGATATAGCCTTGGAGCTGCATGGCCCGGTGTCGTCCGGTGTGCGCCCGCAACACGCGCTGGCGTGCGGCCGCACCGATTCGCTGCGCCTCGAGAAGGGGAAGGCGAAGGTACGAGAGCACGTCCGTGGCTTCTGCAGCGACTAAGATTTCTTCCCCGGGCCGAAAGAACCCGCGCAGCCCTGGCCAGGGATCGGTCACGATCGGATGCCCTCCGGTAGCGGCTTCGAAGAGCCGGATCGAGGGTGAATAGCCGGCCTCGACCATCGCTTGCCGCGTGAGGTTGAGAGTGAAACGGCAACTGGCGTAGAACGCGGCGTGCTGGTCTGGCGGCAAGTGAGACGCATAGTGGACATTCGCCGGCCAGCGGTGGATTCCCGGATACATGGAACCCGCGACGCGAAATGCGAGCTGAGGCAGCCGGCGAGCGGGCTCCAGGAATAGCCGCTCAAATTTCGCCTGGCGGTCTGGAGCGAAGGTTCCCATGTAGCCCAAGGCAAATTGGGGCGGATCCCGGCGATTTTGGGGAGCGGCGTACACTGCCGGATCGCAGGCGCAGTAGAGTGGCCTGGCACACCGGGCGTTCCATTGGCGCGAAAGCTCGTTGAGCACCGGTCCGCCGGTGAAGCTGAGGTATAGGTCGACCTCGGGAATTTGGGACGCGCGCAGGTACGCACACCGGTTGGAACGGAGTTGGTCGAGAGTCACCGGGGTATCAATATCGTAGAAGCAGAGCAGGGGCGAGAGCAGGCCAGTGCGGAGTTCGTCGAGCACCGGGATAGCATCGGGGAAGTAGCTGCCGACGATTACCACATCGGCGCGGCGGGCGTGCGCGATCGCCGCCGGGCGCACGGTGGGCCAGTCCGAGTACAGGTGGAGTTCCGCCATGGGCGGATGGGGCAGGTCGCGATGCGCGGCATACCACTCGCAGTCGCGCTCAAAAAAAACGGTCTGATGGCCGAGCTCTTGCAGCCCGGCCAGCAGACCGCGGTAAGTGGTGGCGTGTCCGTTGCCCCAGGATGAGGACAGCGACAAGCCGAAGAAGACAAACAGCATGCGCCCTCAGGCGGCGAGTTCGGACACAGGGGTCAAACCAAGTCCGCGACGCGAGGCGCGCACGCCGGGTTGCGGACGTTCGGGAGCCAGCGAAACCGCATCGGGCGCATGCAGCAAGCAGTGCACCCGCTGGGCGCGGCGGGCATAGGTGTGTTCCGCCAGGGCGCGTTCCCGGGCACGAGCACCCAGACGCGTGGCGGCTTCGGGCGAGACGTCGTCGAGGTACTCGGCGAGCGAGGCCGGGGTGGGGGCAACCAGGATTTCGCGCCCGGGTTCGAAGAAGAGCGCGATACCCGGCCACGCATCGGTGATGACCGCGGCGCCGGCGCCGGCGGCTTCGAAGATCCGCGTCGGGGGCGAAAAGCCGGTCTGGACCATGCTGTCGCGGTTCAGGTTCAGGACAAAGCGTGCCGAGGAGTTAAGCGCGTTGTGGTCAGCCGGGGCGACGTAGCCGGCCAACCGGACGTTGGCGGGCCAAGCCGCCGCGTCGGCGGTCCATCCCTCTCCCGCCAGCAGGAAATTCTTGCCCGGACAACGCTCCGCCGCTCCCAGGAAATAATGCCGGACGCGCGCCTCCCGATCGGGCAGGCGGTGGCCGAGGAAGGTCAAGTCCGCGGTCCAGTCCGGACGGGGCGGGACGGGGAAGTGGGTTTCTGGGTCGAGTCCGTTGTAGATGGGACAGCAGCGCTTGGCTCCCAGCCGGCGGTAGCGGTCCACCACCGGGGGTCCGCCGCCATAGGTAAAGACGAAATCGTACTGCGGAATGAGGCGGCGGAGCGGATGTTCGGGCGTGGCTTCGATTGCCGCGAGGGTGGCGGGCGCATCCACGTCCCAAAACGCCACGCGCGGGCGGGCGCCAGCCGGGGCGGCGGCGGCCGCGTCCAGGACGGCGGCTTCGAGATAGTCGTCGTCGGCGCCCACGCCGCTGTGTTTGATGATCAGATCGGCGGTCTGCGCTCGCCGCAGATGCAGGTCGAGCTCGGCGCGGTTGCGGTACAGGGGCGCGCGTGCGTAGGGCGGGTCCTGGTCGAGGGGCCAATCGCGATGGTGGATGCGATCATAAATGTCAGGCTCGGCAAAAGTGATGTCGTAGCCCAGTGCGTGAAGGCTCTTGTAGATGCCACGGTAGTAGGTGGCGGCTCCGTTCCAATAGGCGGACGTGAGGCTGGAGCCGAAGACGTAGAGCGTCAATCCAGATCGCGACAGATGGCCTCCAATTCTAGCGCACGATGGGCGCAGGTATGGCGGGCCGCTACCGTGGCCGCGCCGCGCTGTCCCATCTTGGTTCGTTGCGTTGGGTTGCTAAGAAGTTGCATCATGTGTGCGGCCATCTCGGCGCCGTTCTGCGCCACCCAGTAGTCCTCACCGGCACGGAATAATTGCTCGGCGTCGTCCCACGGCGAACAGAGCAGCGGCATACCACAGGCCAGGGCCTCAAACACGCGAATGGTAGGGATGCCGGGCAGCCCGTTGCGGTAGGGCCGGCGCGGAATATGCAAGGCGAGGCGGGTTTGGGCATAGGCCGCGGGAGCGTCCAGATTCGGAAGATAGCCGCGGAAATCGAAGCCGTCGCGGCGGAGATGCCGTTGCACGGCTGCGGGATAGCGCACCCCGTGAATGCGGGTTGTCAAGCCGAGGCGCCGCGCCGGGCCAAAAAGGTACTCGTGCAACTCGGCGGATCGTTCGTCGTCGCCCCAGTTGCCGATCCAAAGCAGATCGGACCGTGCCGGGACCGCGGGGTGTGGGTGGAAATGGACAATGTCGGCCGCTTCGTGCAGCGTGAAGGCGCGTCGCGCACCCGCTTGGCGGTAGATCCGGCGCAGGCTTTCCCCAAACGCGATCACGCCGTCAATCTGGTCCAGAGGGAGGCGTTGCAGGACTTCCGGCTGACTCAGGGCGCGGTGATGGGTGTCGTGCAACACCAAGCGAAACCGGTAGCGGCGGCGCCAGTGCAGCAAAGTCTGCAACAGCGCAAGCGGATTCCATTCGTGCACGATGACGAGGTCGCAATCCCGCAGTTCGTGCTCCCAATCGCCGGCCCAGGGCAGGCCCGAGTCGCGGGCGATGGGCAGCGCCGCGGATGGGGGCGTGCCGTAGAGGCGGATATCGAGGTCGGGAAACCGGGCACGGAACTGGGCCACCGCCGCGGCACCGGTGGGCTCTTGCCGGAGGTGGGCGAGCGACCAGCCGCCGCCAGGGCCGGCAATCGCTTCGTAGGCGCGGACTTGATGGCCCCGGTCTTGGAAGGAACGGGCAAGGCCGCGCAGGAAATGCGCATTGCCGTGGTTCCAATCCGACAGCCACGAATGGGCGAAATAACTAAGCACCATACGAAGATGCGGAGAGGGGCGGCCGCGCCCGGCGCACGAGTTCCGCGTACTGGACTGCGTAGCGCGCCGCCATGACCGCGGCGCCGTAGCGGCGGCGCGCCCGCGCTTGGGCCGCGCGCGCCAGTTGGCGGCGCCGTTCCGGTTGGGCTGCCAGCGATCGCAGCTGGCGGGCAAGGTCGTCACCGTTATCGCGCATAAAGTAGCAGGCATCGCCGCCCCAGATTTCGCGGAAGCTGGCGATGTCGTTGAGCAGCAGGGCGCACCCGTGCGCGGCGGCCTCAAGCGGCGCCAACCCAAACGGCTCGTAGCGGCTCGGGGCGATGTACACCGCGGCCCGGGCGAGCAAGCGCGCGGCCGCCACGCCGCCCAGCTGACCGCGCCATGCCACACCGGCGGGTAGGCCGGGAAGGGCATCGCCGGCATCGCCGGCCAACACCAGTCGCATGCCCAAATCGGTTCGCAAGAGAAGCTGGATCTGCTTGCCCGCATCCCAGAGCCGGCCCAAACAGACGGCATAGGGTGCGCGCGCGCTCGTCCCGATGGTCCCCGGATCCACCGTTCCGTTCGGAATCACGGTCGTTGAGCCCGCAAAGCCGTAGCTTGCGGCCAGATCACGGCTCGCTGAGAGCGAGGGAACGACGATGGCGTGGGCGTGCAACAGCGCGCGTTGGACTTGGCGGCGATACCAGGAGTGGAAGGGTGTGGCGGGAGGCATGCACCGGTGCACCGCGCGCCACCAGGAAACCACGTCGCTATGGACTCCCAGGAGAGTGGGAATGCCGGGCAGGCAACCGGCGAGACTGAAATGATTGCTATGCAATAGGTCGGGACGAAAATTCAGCGCGGTGTCGTTCAGTGCGGCAGCGCAGGCCTGCGCCGCCTCCTCCAGGTGTTTCACGGGCAGTTCGCTGCGCCATTCCAGTGCATAAGGCAGATGCAGATAAGCGACGCCGGCGGACAGCGGTGGGTTATCGCCCGGGGGCCCGGTCCCGATCTCCGCCAAGGCAACGCAATGGCCGCGCTGCGCCAGCTCAACGGCCAGGGTGCGGGCGTGAACGCCCACTCCACCCGCGTGATCGCCTGTCACCAGGATCCGCATCGGCGGGACCTCGCTCCTCAGCCGGTGAGCCCAAAAGCCAGCAATTCCTCGTTGGCGCGCGCTTGGGTCGTGAGCGGCCGCCGGCGCTGTTCCGCGAGCCAGGCGGCGAGTTCCCGCAGACCCTCCGCCAGAGCCACTCGCGGGGTGTACCCGAGCCGGGTCCGGGCCGCGGTGATATCGGCGACGCAATGGCGGGCGTCACCCAGGCGAAAGCGGGCGGAGATCGCGGGTGCGAGGTCCGAGCCGAGGGCCCAGGCCATCCGGCGCGCCAATTCGGCCACGGTGAGCGATTCGCCGCTGGCAATATTGAAAACGCCGCCCACGGCCGCCTCGCTTTCCAGCGCCAGTTGGCAGGCCGCCGCCACATCATGCACGCTCACCAAGTCGCGTCGTTGGCCTCCGTCCTCGAAGACCTGCGGCCTCCGGCCGGCCAGGAGTTCGTTGGCAAAGACCGCGGCCACGCCGGTGTAGGGGTTGGAGAGCGCCTGACGGGGCCCATAGGTGTTGAAGAAGCGAAGCGCCACGGTGGGTACCTCGTAGGTGCGGCCGAAGAGGCGGCACATCTCCTCTTGCATGTACTTGGTGAGGGCGTAGATGGACGCCAGTTGCGGGACTTTGGTCTCGTCCGTCGGCCGCGGAGCCAGCTCGGCGCCGCAACTCGGACAGAGCATCTCCCAGCGCTTGCGGCGAAGTTGTGTCAGGGGCCGGCTGCCCGCCTCCCGCGGCCGCGCACAGACCCGGCACCAGTAGCGGCCCTCGCCATAAATGGACATGGAGCCCGCCACCAAGAGCCGGGCCAAGCCGCTCCCCAGGCGGCGTTGCCGATGAAGCAACGTCTCCAGCAGCACTGCCGTGCCTTGCAAGTTGATTTCGTTATAGCGGGTAATCTGATAGAGCGATTGCCCTACGCCGACCACGGCGGCGAAGTGGACAACAAACTCCACTCCCTCCAGGGCTGCTTCGACATCGGCCGCTCGCAGAACATTGCCAACCCGCAGTTCGGCTTCCGGAGAGAGATAGGAGGGCGGACCCTGGCAATGCACCTGGGGGTCCAGACAGTCCAGCAGGCGAACCGGGTAGCCGGCGCGCAACAGGCGATCGCACAAATGCGAACCGAGAAATCCAGCCCCACCCGTGATCAGCACACGTCCTGGCATGTCCTCCTCGTACGGAACGAGAGCTGGGGCGGCTAAGCGCGCGCGTGCTCCCAAATTAGCAGCCCGTGGTGCAATGAATTGTGACCTCCGGTCCAGTACACGAGACCCGCTCTGGGCGCGGGTCTCGCACGTCTCCGCCACCGGTCGGAAGCGTTGCGCCACGGGCTGCCAGGGCTCTCCCTTCGGCTGTATAGCGTTGGGCGACCCACGCGGTAAAACGGGCGAACTCGGCCGCCTCCCGCGGAGGCGCGGCGCAATGGGGTTCGAGGCCGAGGTGTTCCGGCGTGTAACAGAGCGTCACCGTGACCTCGAACTCGGACAAAGCTTGCATTTGCCGGTCGAACCATGCCGCCGCACCAGGGCGGTACCAGTCGGCCCAACTCAAGCCGGTACGAAGCCGCCGTACGCCGAGCCGCCGCAGCCAGTGCACGGCAGCTTCCAGGCGAGGATCCTCAAAGTGGAACCACTGACACACGCCCAGCCAGGGTGGGAACTCAGCGCAGGCCGGCTTGGGCGTGCCGTCCGCTCGAATCAGTCCCATGTAGTAGTGGCGGTAGTAAGCCGAGCCCTCGCTTTCGCGGTGACGTGTCGTGGCCGGCCACGAGGGTGGCAGATCCAAGAGGCTATACCAGTGCACCCGCTCGACCCGGTCCCGGAGCAATTCGGCGGTGCGCCGCAGGCCAAAGACTTGCACCTCGTCGGCGCCAAAGGAACTGGCGCCGGCTTCGCTGACCCAAACCGCGCGGCCCGCGGCGTCCTCGATTTCGGCCACCTTCCGCGGCCACTCGTCAATCCTCCAGTGATTCCAGTCGAGAGGAAATCCGTGGATCGCCACCCGATCGACCGCGTCCAACACGCCATAGCCCGCCAACAGCCGAATGAAGCCGGGATCCACCGGCGAGATCCCTCCCAGAACCAGCGGCAGTTCGGGGCGGACCCGGCGAGCGGCCTCCGCCGCCGCTCGCGTCAGTGCGGCGAATCGCGCCCATTCAGGATCCAGGGCAAAGTTCCAGTGGGAGAGGTTGTTGGGCTCATTCCACAGCATGAGTGCTTCGACCAAAGTTTCCACCCCGGTTGGCTTTCGGCATGGATGTCGGCTCCTCGGTTGAGGTTTGTTGGCCACCGCCGGAGGCGCCAGAATGGCGCTTCCGTGGGCCATTGGGACCGTTCGGCGAAGCGCTCGCCCGGCGACTCTCTCTTCCGTATACTGGAGACTACAGCCATGGCCACCTCCACTCTCGAGGGCGTGGGAGCGGGCTCGTCCGCCGCTTCTGTGCTGCTCAACGATTTCAGCCTCCAGGTCGCCACCGTCAACGGCAGCGGCAGTCAATCCTCCAATCTGGTCCTGCTGCGGACGCTGTTTCAGATGGGCGTCCCGATCTCCGGGAAGAACCTGTTTCCGTCCAACATTGCCGGTCTGCCCACTTGGTACACCATCCGCGCCAGCCGCCGCGGGTACGTGGCGCGCAAGAAGGAAATCGACTTTCTGATTGCCATGAACCCGGAAACGGCGCGCGAGGATGTGCAAGCGCTGGAGCCTGGGGCGGAAGTCCTGTATGACCAGCCCCTGAACCTGGCCAGCCTGCGCACCGACCTGCGGTATTACGCGGTGCCATTTGACAAGCTGGTCGCGCCGGTGTGCCCGGAGGCCAAGCTGCGCAAGCTGGTGCGCAACATGATTTACGTCGGTTGCGCCGCCCACCTCATGGGCATGGAGATGGCCGAGGTCGAGCGTGCGCTGCGGCAGCAGTTCAAGAAGAAGCAAAAGGCGGCCAATTTGAATTGGGCGGCGGTGCAGGCGGGCTACGCGTACGCCCAGGAGCAGTTTCCCGAGCCCTCGCGCTGCCGGCTGCAGCGCATGGACGCGACCCGCGGCAAAATCGTCATTGAAGGCAATGCGGCATCCGCTCTGGGCTGTTTGTTTGCCGGGGTGACGCTCGTGGCCTGGTACCCGATCACGCCTTCGAGCTCGCTGTGCGAATACCTCATCGACTACCTCAAGCAGTACCGGCGCACGCCCGATGGCCGCGCCACCTTTGCCGCGGTACAAGCGGAGGATGAGTTGGCTGCGTGCGGTATGGTATTGGGGGCCGGATGGATGGGGGCGCGGGCGATGACCTCAACCTCGGGCCCCGGGATCAGCCTGATGGCGGAGTTTGTCGGCTTGGGGTACTACGCCGAAATTCCCGCGGTGATCTTCGATATTCAACGGGTGGGGCCGTCCACCGGGTTGCCGACCCGGACGGCGCAAGGCGACTTGGCGTTTGTCGCCACCCTCGGCCACGGCGACACCCGCCACCTCGTGCTGCTGCCGGGCAGCGTGGAGGAGTGCTATACGCTCGGCATGCAGGCTTTCGATCTGGCCGAAAGGTATCAAACCCCGGTATTTGTGCTGAGCGATCTCGACCTGGCCATGAACCACTGGATGGCGGATCCGTTCGGGTACCCTGACCAACCGCTCGACCGGGGCAAGATATTGACCGCGGAGGATCTCAATCGGCTTAAAGGTGATTGGGCGCGCTACCGCGATGTGGACGGTGACGGCATCGGCTACCGCACGCTGCCCGGGACCGAGCATCCGCAGGCCTCCTTCTTTACGCGTGGTTCGGGGCACAACGAGAAAGCGCAGTACAGCGAAAAGGCCGAGGATTATCTCCGTAACCTCGACCGTTTGTTGCACAAGTGGGAAGGGGCACGCGAACATGTTCCGGCGCCGGTGTTGGAGAGGGAGGCGGCCGGTGCGGGCATCGGCGTCATTGCCTATGGCAGCTCCCATCCGGCGGTGCTGGAGGCGCTCGATCAGTTGCGTGAGGAGGCGGGTATCGCGGCCAGCTATCTGCGGCTGCGTGCCTATCCCTTCGCGGCGGCGGTGAAGGAGTTCGTGCGGCGCTGGGAACGCGTCTATGTGATAGATCAGAATCGTGATGGCCAAATGCATGGTCTGCTGCTGGCGGATCTGGGTGCCGACGAGGGCGCCCGGCTGCGCTCGGTGCGCCACTACAGTGGGCTGCCGGTGGATGCGCGCAGCCTGACCGCCGCCATTCTGGCCCAGGAAAACGAGGCACAGTAGTCATGGCCACCACCCCTACCGCTCCGGCGCCCAAGGTCAACCGCCTAGGCCTGCCCCAAATTGAGTATCGCGGCTCCAAAACCACCCTGTGCGCCGGCTGCGGGCACAATGCCATCAGCGAACGCATCATTGATGCCTGTTACGAGATGGGGGTGCAGCCCTACCGCTTCCTGAAACTCTCCGGCATCGGTTGTTCGAGCAAGAGCCCGGCGTATTTTCTCGGGCGTTCGTTCGGCTTCAACTCCGTCCATGGGCGCATGCCGAGCGTGGCCACGGGGGCGGTGCTTGCCAATCGCACCATGCAGGCGCTCGGCGTTTCCGGCGACGGCGACACCGCGTCCATCGGCATGGGACAGTTCATCCACCTGATGCGCCGCAACCTGCCGCTGATCTACATCATTGAGGACAACGGTGTTTACGGCCTGACCAAGGGGCAGTTTTCGGCGACCGCGGATCTGGGGGCGAAGCAGAAAAGCGGGGTCATCAACGATCTGCCCGCGCTCGACACTTGTGCCTTGGCGGCGCTCAGCGGAGCCACCTTTGTCGCGCGCTCCTTTTCCGGCGATAAAAAGCAGCTCACCGCTATCCTTAAGGCCGCGTTGGCGCACCGGGGCACGGTGATGCTGGACGTGATCTCGCCCTGCGTCACGTTCAATGACCACGAGGGCTCGACCAAGAGCTATAAGTACGTTCAGGAACATGAAGAAGCGCTGCAAGAGGTGAGCTTTGTGCCCGTCTTCGAGGACATCAGCGTGGACTACGAGCCGGGCACGGCGATTGAGGTGGAGATGCACGACGGCAGCCATCTGCGCCTGCGCAAGCTCGAACGCGACTTCGATCCCACCGATTTGCAGCAGGCATTGCGCGTGATGACCGAGGCCCACCATCAGGGCGAAGTATTGACCGGGGTCCTATACCTGGACACGAAGAAGCCGGACTTTATTGCGCAAATGGAACTGGTCGACGAGCCGTTGGCGCAGCTGCCGGAAAGCGTCACACGCCCGCCGCAAGCGGTGCTGGAAGAAATCATGTCGTCGCTCGCATAGCCGAATCGCCGAGACCACTGCGCTACGCCTCTGGTAGTAGTGCCGCCGAGACGGGTAGTTTGGGCTCATGCGCCGAATGTCTCGTCTTTTCGTGCTGGGCGTGTTGGGGCTATATGCCGCCGCACTCGTGGCCCAATCCTCCGATACCGCGACCCTTCGGGGTCACGTTACCGATCCGTCGCACGCCGCCGTGGCGGGGGCCACCATCAGTGCGACCAATGCGCAGACCGGCGCCGTGCGAACGACCAAAACCGACGCCTCCGGCAACTACACGCTGGCCGGGCTGCCGGTGGGCGGCACGTATACGTTGTCGGCCAGTCAAGGAGGTGCGGAAACGGCGAGCGTGCCGAATCTGAGCCTGATTGGCGGCGCCTCGGCAACGGTGGATCTGTCGCTTGCGCCGGGAACACAATCGCAAGTGGTTACGGTTACCGGCACTGTCGGTACCGTGCGAGCGGACCAGCCCCAGCTCGGTGATAACCTCAGCGCCCGCGAGATTGACGAAGTACCGCTGCTCGGCAACCAAATCACCGCGCTGCCGCTGCTCAACTCGGCCAACCGCCCCTCAATCAACATGGGCGACGTTTTCATGAACCAATTCCTGATCACCAGCAACGGCACCGGCCGCCGCCAGGAGGTCTACGCAGTGGACGGCGTCAACAGCAACGACAATTGGGGACGCCAGACCATTTTCACCGCGATTCCCTCGTCATCCGTGCAGGAGATGTCGGTGCTCGAGAACGGCTTCTCGGCCGAGTACGGCGCCGGCGCCGGCGGCGTGGTCAACATCGTGACCAAGAGCGGTACGAGCCAGTGGCATGGGTTGGCGCAGTACTCGGTTCGGCCCAATGGCGTGGCGGCGCATCTGAGCGGCTTTACGAGTGCCAACGCTACCGGTGGCAACGACCAAACCAGCGACGAATTGCAGCAGGGCGATTGGGCCTTGTCTGGTCCGATGGGCCAGCACACGCAGTTTGCCATTTCCGGTGAGTTGACCTCGCGCCATCGCGCCTCGCCGGTGATCTCGCCGCTCGATCCCACCAACTATGTGGGGATTTACCACGACGGGATGATTTTTGGCCGGCTGGATCACCAGTTCAGCTCCAACCACACGCTCTTCGCCCGCGCCAACGGCGATTCGTTTTACGATACCAACCCGAACGGCATTGTTGGCGGCAACAACCTTCCCAGCGTGGCGCGCGTCTTCTCCCGCCGCACATACGAGGCGGTGCTGGGCGACGACTACGTGCTGAGCCCCACCCTGGTCAACTCCGCCCGCGCGCAATTCCAGCTCGCCGACCCCATCACCGCCTTCGCCCCGGTGAACAACGCCACCGCCTTCAGCGTGCCCATTTCGGGTTTCGCTACCTTCACCAGCGGCACCTCGCAGTCTGCCAAGCTTATCAACCGCCAGTATGAAGCGGGGGACACGCTCACCGGCACGTGGGGACGGCACTCGGTGAAGTTTGGCGCGGATGTCATCTACGGCCGCAATGGTGGCAACAGCAAGGAGTTCGGGGGACCCAACTACCTGGGTACCTTCACCTTTCCCACCTGCAGCTCGGGAGCCGCCAACGGCAATGCCACGGGCGCTCAACTGATCGCCTATTGCGAGAGCCCCGCGTTCATCAACATTGGGAATGCCTCCTCCTTCACCCAGAGCTTCGGCACCGCCAACTATGAAATCAACGACATGATCGCGTCCGGCTTTGTGCAGGACGACTTTCACGTTCGCCCCAACCTGACCGTGAACCTGGGGGTGAACTACCTACGCCAGACCTTCACCCAGTCCACCAAGGACTTCGCGCCGCGTCTGGGTTTCGTCTACAGCCCTTGGAGCGACACGGTCGTCCGAGGGAGCTACGGGTTGTACTTTTCGCCGGTGGTGGATAATAACGAGGCCAACTACGCCTTGACCGGTCCCACCGGCGTGGCCAACTACACGTTCACTCCCGGCCCGTGTTTTCCGGCCTCGCTGCAGGGCTTCAGCAGCGTACCCAACTGTGGTACGACCCCGCTCAACCGCTCGCTGTACCTGCAACCCGGGCGAGCCTCCTATTACAACCAGTTTCTGCCCTTGTCGGTGTTGAATCCGGGCTACCAGTACAACGGACTGGAAAACCCCTACACCGAGCAGTGGTCGTTCGGCGTCGAGCATTCATTTGCCAAGAATTACATCTTGAGCGCCGACTATATCGGCTCGCACTCGCTGCGGCTGCTGCAGCCAATCGACATTGACGCGCCGCCCGCGTTCAACCGGACCGCGCAGAATCAGTGGCGCGGCGTCACCAATGAGCCCGACGGCAGCCAGATCTGCAATGCCACCGGGAAGGCCGTTACCAGTGCTTCGGCAGCCTCGACTTGTGCCGTCAACGCCGCCAATGCGGAGCGGCCGCTGGTGATCTACGACACCGCCAACCATCTGCCGCAGAACTTCCTGACCGTGCAGACGGATATCAACGATGGCGCAGCCTGGTACGACGCGCTGGAGGTGAATTTCAGCCACCCGCTGAGCCATCGTCTGCAAACTCTGGTGAGCTACACCTGGTCGCACACGCTGGACACGGTGGATATGGACGCCACCCAGCAGAACCCGAACCAGGCCACCATTACCGGCGCGGCAGAGAAGGGCAACGCGCTCTGGGATCAGCGCCATCGGCTGGTGATCAGCGGCGTTTACAATGCCCCGTTCCAGATCAACTTCGGCGGGGTGGCGACGCTGGCCTCCGGCCCCGCCTACAACATCACGACGGGGACAACCAACGATGGCGATAGCGCTGACACCAGCCGGCCGGTGGTCAACGGCGTGGTGCTGGCCCGGAATGCGGGGCGAGGCACGCCTACTTACTCGGTGGATCCTTTCATTGAGCGGCCGTTCGCGCTCACCGAGCGGGTTCACCTGCTGGTCCGGGCCGAGTCGTTCGACGTCTTGAATCACGCCAATTTTGTGAGCTTCTTCGGTACCTACGGCAATAGCGCCGCTCCTGTTACCTTGGGGGCGCCTAGCGCCGGCGTAACCGCACAGCTTCCAGCCCGGGAGGTTCAGTTCTCGGCCCGGCTGACCTTCTGACCTAACGCTCTAGACTAGGCGGACGCCGAGCGGCCCGCGCGCATAGTGCGGGCCGTTTTCTTGGGTGCGGCGGCTTTGGCGCTCGCCCGGGCTTCGTCCACCGCACGCCACAGGTACCAACTGGCCACGCTGCGGTAGGGGCGCCAGCGCTCGCCGAAGGCAGCCAGCTCCTTGGGCGTGGGCATGCGCCGTTTGCGGTAGGCGAGCTGGTAGCCGTGGCGGACGCCAAAATCGAGCGTGGGGAGCACGTCTGGGCGGCCCAAGCGGAACATCAACAGCATATGCACGGTCCAGACGCCGACGCCGCGCACGGTGGTCAGGCGGGCGACGATCTCGTCGTCGCTGAGGTGTTCGATCTCCTTCCATGCGGGAACGACGCCGGCGGCGGCCTTCTCGGCGAGATCGCGTAGAGCCGCGATCTTCTGGCGCGATAGCCCGGTGAGGCGCAGCGCCGCGTCATCGGCGGCCAGGATCTGCTCGGGGGTGGGGAAGCCGCCGCCGCCGATTTGCTCATGAACCCGGGCCAGAATCGCCGCGGCAGCCGTCCCGTGGAGCTGCTGATAGACGATCGAGCGCAGCAGCGAATCGAATGGGTGGGGATGGCGTTCGAGCGCCAGTTGGAAGCGCCCGACCCGTGCGATCAGATCGGCTAACTTGGCGTCGCGTTCGCAGAGATGGCGGATGGCGGTGCGGTGGTTGAAGGGGTAGGGCGCGCGGGCGCGGGTACTCATGTCAGCATAATACCGAACCCGCGCGGCGCTGGAATCAGCGGCTGCCCGAACTGGCCGTGGTCTCGGCGGCGCTTTCGCGGGTCAGATAGGGCATGTAGGGCGTGATTTCGAAGGTCAATTTGTCCCGTGCCGAAAGCAGCGGCTCCGGCGGGGCTTGCAGCAGGCTGAGCTGGTCGCTCCATGGGTCCACCTGGATGCGGGCCCCCAGCGGCAGTGCCGCCACTTGCTTGAGATCGCGCACCTGGAGTTGCGGAGCGCGCGCCAACAGCGCCTGCATCCGGTCTACTCGGCCCTTGATGACCATCGGATTGCCCATGTGGGGCGTAATCAGGTTCGGGACGCCGGCGGCGGAGTGCTGCAACGCTTCCAGAAACAGGCCGGCCGAGGCGAGCTTGTCTTTGTAGGGGGAGTGCTCCAGGATCTCGATGCCTTTTTGGTCGGCGGCGGCCTCCTCGGCGGGCGAGCGCGCCACTTGCAGCCGCTCGAAGCTCTGCGTATCGGGGAAGAACATCTTGTCGTCGAAGGCGTAGTCGGTGTTGATACCGTGGTTGAGGGCGATGTGGCCGAGTTCGTGCGCCAGCGCCATGGCCAGGCAGGCCTCATCGGGCAGTACGTCAATGTAGCCGCGGCTGATGACGATGGTGTGTCCGACGGTGAAGGACTCGAGCGGCGAAGTGAGCATCACGCGCACGCGCACCTCCGGGTCGAGGTTCAGATTGTTGGTGACCTCGAGGTTGTTGACCACTGTGGCCAGGACCTTATCCACCGGACCTGGCGGAGCCAGTAGCCCCGCTTTTTCCATCCGGTCGAGCACGTCGTTCTCGGCCTTGAGCTCCCAGGCGCGTTGCTGGGCCAAAGGGCTCTTGTCGTGGGCGGTCTGACTTTGGTCGTCCACGCCGTTGGCGGCGTCTACCTGAATATCGGTCAGCGAGGTGGCCGGGCGAGTGGCGCTGAGCTGGTAGCCCCAGAATCGGGTCTGAGCCTTGAAATCAATGTGGCTGAACCAGCCGGTGCGCTGATCGGTCTCCTGACTGTATATCGCTACCGGCAGCCAGAGATTGGGTCCCATGTTGGCGCGCCAGCTGTCAAAGTGCACGTACTTGTTCCTCGGGTTCGGTACGTAGGTGCCGTCGAATCGAACAATATTGAAACCCTGATCTTCCGCCCAGATACGTCCGATGAAGCTGCCCTTGTCGCGCTTGGAAATGGGCGTCACGTCAAACATGACGCAACGGACGCCGCCGAGGAACTGCCGGCCTTCAAAGGTGAACGTGTAGTGGCGCTGGTCGAACCGCTCGCGGTCGGGGGTAATCATGCCGGCAAAACCGGTGGGAAAGAACCGGCCCGCCAGCTTGCCGGCGTTGGCGCCGGTGAAGAGCGGTTCCGCGAATCCTTTGCGCGTGCTCAGGGTCCCCAAAAAATAGGCATCGCTCACCGGCACCGTGCCGCGGTCGCGGTCGGGTCCCAGGGATTGGATATAAGTCTCGATCCTGGGCTGAAAACGCGCAATCTCGGTCGTGAAATTATGTTCCTGGGCCGCGATCCGGTTCACGATCTGGGCCTGGACCGTGGGGTCGAGCGCCACACCCGACTGGGCCGCTGCCAGAGCTGGCAACAGGCTGGCGATGAGGGCGAAGCCGGCGTAGCGGGTGATCCGGGTAGTGAGAGCTTGACGGTGCATCGGTGTCATCCTGGTGGAAAAGCCTGTCGTCATTGCGCCAGTTGAAAGGTCACGTGCAGCAGGGCCGCGGTTTCAATCGGAGCATTCCCTCGGCGGGCCGGCCGAAACCGCATCGCTTGGGCCGCCTGGATGGCGGCCTGATCGAGACCATGCCCAAGGCCTTGCACTACGCGTTCCACTCGCAGTTGGCCGTTGGTCTGAAAAGCAACTTGGAGTACTACTACTCCCTGGATGCGAAGCTGCCGAGCTTCGGCAGTATAGGTAGGGTTGGGCTTGGAAAGTATCTCGACCGGAGTTGTGGCAGGCGCGATGGCGCGCGGGGTGGCGGCGACCGCGACAGATGGGGCCTCGTCAAATCCGGCTGAGTGGATAGCCGCTCCATCCCCGCCCGCCCCCTGGCCAGTTCGCTGGCCTTCCAGAGCGGAACCGAAACCCGCGCTGGCGACCGTTCCATGCCCGTGTGCGGAAGTGCCGGAGGCTGTCACCGAACCAAAGCCGGCGCTAGCGATTGTGCCGGTTCGCGCTGCGCCGGAGGCGCCGGTGGGCAGATCAAAACCCGCTGCGGAGACGTTGCCGTGGGGGTTCTGACCGGTCAGCGGTGAGGCCGGGTCGCCGAACCCGGTCGCTTCCAACTGCCGGTGTTCGGGATGCGGGGCGGCCGCGGCGGTGGCGGCGAAGCTATCGAGTTTGACGGGAGCTCGGGGAGCGGGGGCTGCGTCGGGTGCATCGAAATGTGGCACCGCTTCGGTTGCCTTTACCGGTTCGGGCCGTGGAACCGGCGGCGGCGTCATGTGAGCGGCCTCGCGGACCGGAACTGGGCGAGGTGGCGGCGTAGTCAAGCGATGCATCACGGGTGGCGGCGGCGCGGGCACAGGGGGTGGCACGACCCGGGCGGGGGGGTGGACCGGAGGCGGTGCGAGAAGTATCAGGTCGCTAAACTGGCGCGCGGGCTGCAAGAGCAGGGGATTGCTGGTCACGAAGTGAACCAGCGCGCCGAGCAGGAAGACCTGCAGCCCGGCGCTGAGCCCCAGCGAGCGGCGCCGCCGGCGGAGGTCGCCCGGCGACTCCTCCAGCATTTGAAAAAATCCGGACGAGTTTTGATCCATGCCCTTGTAGATTGGCGCGCTGACGTTCACGCCATTCCCCCGACTGCCTTGTTCTCATCAAACCAGATCGGGGCTTGGGTGAATATGAGGGAGTCCCCTTAGCAGTGCCCTCCGCATTGGACGGGAGTTTCGGGGAGGGAGAGGCTCGCCACGGTGGGCGCGGACTGTCAATGAGTTCCCAAATTGACCTTTTGTAGCGCCAACCAAGTCCAGTACCGTAGGCTATCTCCATGCTGGAAAGCCCTGATGACGGTCGGTTCGCATCGCCCGATGCCCTGTACCTCCACGGCAAGCTGGCGACCATGGACCCGGCGCTTCCCGCCGCGCAAGCCATGGCGGTCTGTGGCGACCGTATCACGGCGGTCGGTAGCGATGCGGACATTGAGGGCATGGGCGGCGCCGGCACTCGCGTGGTGGATCTCGAAGGGCGGCTGGTGCTGCCGGGCTTCAACGATGCCCACACCCACCAGTTGAGCGCGGGAAGCCACCAATTGGACCTGAACCTCGCGGGAGTGAGTTCTTTGCGCGAGTTCCAGGAGCGAGTTCAGGCCTATGCGGCAGGATTGGCCCCTGGAGAATGGATCATCGGCGCCCAGTGGGATCACACGCTCTGGCCGGAGCAGTCCTTTCCCACCCGGGAGGATTTGGACCCGTTCAGCTTGGGTCACCCGGCTTATCTGGAACGGTCGGACGTTCACGCCGGGGTTGCCAACTCGGCGGCGCTGCAAGCCGCCGGCGTCGGTCGCGAAACCCAAACGCCCGCCGGCGGGCGGATCGGCCGCGATGCGCACGGGGAGCCCAACGGCATGCTCTTGGAAGGGGCCCGCGACTTGGTCAAGCGAGTCCTCCCGGCGATGAGTCCCGCGCGGCGGCGCCGGGCGCTGGAGCTGGCGATGCGCGAGTCGCTCCGTCACGGCGTGACCTCCGTGCAGGATTATTCGGGATGGGATGCCTTTCTGACGTACGAGAAGATGCAGCGGGAGGACTGCTTGTCACTGCGTGTCTCCCAATGGCTGACCTTCCGGGACCCCCTGGAGACACTGCTGGCGCAGCGGGCGCACCATGATCCGCGCGATCCCTGGCTGCGCACCGGCATGCTGAAGGGCTTTCTCGACGGCAGCCTGGGCTCGCGGACCGCCGTCTTGCATGCGCCGTACTCCGATGATCCCGGCAACCGCGGTATCCCGCAATACGAGCCGGCCGAGTTGGAGGCACTGGCCCGGGAGCGCGCCCGGGCGGGTTTCCCAATCGGATTCCACGCCATCGGCGACGGGGCGGTGACGCTGGCATTGAATGCTTTCGAGGCCGTGCAAGCGGTCTCCCGCGCTGCGCGCCACCGCATCGAGCACCTGCAACTCGTCGCCGCGGCGGACTTCGCCCGGATGCGGCGCCTGGGAGTGGTTGCGTCGGTGCAGCCCCGCCACTGGGTGGAGGACGAGCGCTGGGCGTGGGCGCGACTTGGCGAGGAGCGTTATCGGCATGCCTATCCATGGCGGCAATTCCTGCAACGCGGTGTGCCCCTGGCGCTGGGCACCGACTATCCGGTGGCGCCGGTCAACCCGATGCTGACCATGGCCGCGGCCGTGAACCGTCCGCACCAGGAAGCGCTCACCGTCGCACAAGCGGTGTACGCCTACACCATGGGCAGCGCCATCGCCGAGGGCGCCGAAGCGCACAAGGGTTCGCTGACGCCGGGCAAATTGGCGGATTTTGTCGTCTTATCGCAGGATGTGACTTCGGTTTCTGCCGGCGAAATTGCCGCCGCCGAGGCCTGGCTCACGGTGGTGGGCGGCCGCATAGGTTGGCAGAGCGCTGATTGACAATCCTGGGGACCGGCGTTACAACAGTGCCGTTGGCTGCATGAGGAGGCGATATGCGTAAGTTCCGCTGGTTCGCTGTGACGCTGCTGGCCGTTTTCAGCACCCTGAGCCTTGGCTGGGCGCAATCACCCTTGCCGTCCGGAACGCAGTTTAAGGCGGAGCTGCAACAAAAGCTGGACAGCAAGAAAGCCAAGGTGGGAGACAAGGTGACGGCCAAGTGCAGCGACAACGTCAAAGTCAGCGATCAGGTGGTGTTGGCGAAGGGCACACTGTTGCAGGGTATCGTCACGCAGGCTACGCCGGCGGCATCGGGTACGCCCGCCACGATTGGCGTCCTGTTCAGCCAGGCGGTTCCCAAGAAAGGGCCGGCGCTGGCCTTGCGGGCGGCGATCGACAAGGTGTACGCCGACTATTCCAATAGTTCCGTGTCGGGATTCAGCCGTGGGCCGGAGATGGGCGGCAATAGCGCCGCGGTGAACAGCGCCATGGCCATGGATTCCGGCGATCCCGCCAATGCCTCTATGGACCGCGCCAGCAACGGGGTGCCGATCGGCTACAGCGTGCAACAGACGGCGGCGGGACAGCAGAGCGACTTGGGCGGGGTGATCACCAGCACCGGCGCCAACTTCAACCTGGACGACGGCACCCATGTGCGGCTGCGGGTGTTGGACCCGCACTAAACTAATCCACCGGCATGGTGCGCAGCGTGGGCGAGATGACCAGCTTCGGCTCGGTGCGGCTCTGGACCTCTTCCACCGAGGCGCCGGCGGCGAGTTCTTCCAGCACCAAACCTTCGGGCGCCACCCGCAGGAAGGCCAACTCGGTCACGACGTAGTCCACCACGCCTTCGCCGGTTAGGGGAAGACGGCAACGGCGCAGGATGCGGGGCTTGCCGTCGCGGGTGGTGTGCTCCATGGCGATGTAGAGCTTTTTGGCGGCGGCTACCAGGTCCATGCCGCCGCCCATGCCTTTGAGCATTTTGCCGGGGATGACCCAGTTCGCCAGATCGCCGTTTTCGGCGACTTCCATCGCGCCCATCACCGCCATGTCGATGTGTCCGCCGCGGATCATGGCGAACGACTCGGCGCTGGAGAAGTACGAGGTGCCGGGAATCTCGGTAATGGTCTCCTTGCCGGCGTTGATCAGATCGGGATCTTCCTGGCCGGCAACGGGGTAGGGCCCCACCCCCAGCATGCCGTTCTCCGATTGCAGCACCACCTCGATTCCCGGCGGCACGACGTTGCTGACCAGCGTGGGCAGGCCAATGCCGAGGTTGACGAAGTAGCCGTCACGCAGCTCGCGGGCGACGCGGCGGGCGATGCGGTAGCGCTTGTCGAGATCGCTCACTGGGCCTCCCGCAGGGTGCGCCGCTCGATGGGTTTGCGATAGCCGGAGCCGAGCAGCAGGCGCTGGACGTAGATGCCGGGGGTGATCACGGCTTCCGGATCGAGTTTCCCGGGCTCGACCAACTCCTCCACCTCGGCGATCGTGACCTGGGCGGCGGTGGCCATCACGGGATTGAAATTCCGTGCGGTTTTGCGATACGTCAGGTTGCCCCAGCGGTCGCCGCGGTGGGCCTTGATCAGGGCGAAATCGGCGCGCAGCCAGCGCTCCATGAGATAGGTGCGGCCGTCGAAGGCGCGCTGCTCCTTGCCCTCGGCGACCAGGGTACCCACGCCGGAGGGGGTGAAGAAAGCCGGAATCCCGGCGCCGCCGGCGCGGATGCGCTCCGCCAGCGTGCCCTGCGGCAAGAGTTCGGTGGCCAGTTGGCCCGATTGGGCCTGGGCCTCGAAGATGGAGTTTTCCCCGACGTAGCTGGCGATCATCTTCTGAATCTGGCCGGCGGCGAGAAGGTTGCCGATGCCCTCGTGGTCGGTGCCGGCGTTGTTGCTGATCACGGTCAGACCCCGGCTGCCTTTGCGATGCAGGGCGGCGATCAGGTTTTCGGGATTGCCGCAGAGTCCGAAGCCGCCGATCATCACCGTGGCGCCGTCGCCGATATCGGCCACGGCCGCGTCCGCGCTGGCCAGAACTTTGTTCATGCCATTTCATGGTAGCGCACCCCGTACAATGAGAGACGATGCGCACTTCGCCGGCTTTCGATTGCACGGGTAAGGTCGCCCTGGTGACCGGGGCGGCGCGCGGGATTGGCGCGGCCACCGCCGAGGCACTGGCCGCCGCCGGTGCCCAGGTGGCGGCGCACCGGCACGCGGGGGGCGAGTTTGCGGCCGACTTGAGCGGGCCCGAGGCGCCGGCGGAGCTGGTGGCGCGGGTGCTCGACCGTTTTGGCCGGCTCGATTATCTGGTCAACAATGCCGCCTTCACCCCGGCCAATCCGCTGCGCTCCGTGCCCGCCGCCAGCTTTCAGCGCGCCGACGCCGAAGAAGGCTTCGACCCGGAGCGCTTTGACCGGGCGATCGGGGTGAACCTGCGCGCGCCGCTGCAGTTGGCGCTGGCGGCGGCCGCGCACGGCGCCGGCCTGGAGGCCATCGTCAACGTGGGCAGCGGCAGCACCGCGCGCGGGGACGGCAGCTCGGCCGATTTTGTGCTCAGCAAGGGCGCCGTGCCCGCCCTGACGCAGTACCTGGCCCGCCGCCTGGCGCCGCGGGCGCGGGTGAACGCGCTGTTGCCCGGGCTGTTTGCCACCGAGCAGATCGCCGGGCGGGGAGCGGGTTTCCTGCCGTTGCGGGAGGAGATCATCCGCCGCACCCCCATGGGACGCTTGGGCAGGCCGGAGGAGGCGGCGGA
>DATNAC010000062.1:0-11630 GCA_035573035.1 Terriglobales bacterium | reverse complement strand
ACCTCGATGCCCAACCGCTCCGCCACGGCCTCCACCGCCTCGGGAAACGACATCTTCTTCCATTGCATGACGAACTGGAAGATGTCGCCGTGGGCATGGCAGCCAAAGCAGTAGTAGAACTGTTTGGCGCTATGGACGTGGAAGGAGGGGGACTTCTCGGAGTGGAACGGGCACAGTCCAATGAAGCCGCTGCCGCCCGGCTTGAGCGCCACCGCCTCGCCGATGATCCGGGCGATGTCGGCCTTGGCCTTGAGCTGTTTGGAGAAGTCGGACATCGGCAGGCTCAACGATTCCCCTGAAACCAAAAGCGCGGGGGCAGCGTTGAAGGAACTATATATCCTCCCTGGTATTATGAGGGAACGCAATAATGGCCCTCATTAAGCTACTGGCGGATCAGGAAGATGACACGCTTCCACCCCCGCCACCCCACCTGCGCGGGGCCGATTTCCCGATCGACGATCTGCTGTTGGAGTTGCGCGACCAGCGGCTCAAGGCCAAACGGCGGGAAGCCGCGTTTCTCTCGGTCATCGTCCATCTCACGCTGGTGATTCTGCTGCTGTTGAGCCCGAAGCTCTTTGGGCCGGTGCGCATCAAGATGGCGACGCCGCAGCAGGATCTGCAGCGGCACCAGTTCACCTACCTGGAGATGCCGAAGGACCTGATCACCCCCAAGAAGGCTCCGCGGCCCAAGGTCTTAAGCGACCGGGACCGGCACTTCGACAACCCCACCAAGATGCCGGACTCGATCAGCGCACCGGTGACACGTCCGGCGCCGCGGCCGCAACCCTCGAACCCGCCGCCCGGCCCACCCGCTCCCCAGCCGGCGCCCGCCTCGCCGCCGCCCGCGGCTCCCCCGGCAGCGGCACCGGCGCCGCCGAAGCCGCAGCCTTCGTCCGCGCCGGAGGGCCTCAAGCTCGAGGACATCCCCAAGCCCACCACCAACCACAAGCTCAACTTGAACATCGGCGCCGCCGACCAGATGCAGCGCGCCATCGAGGCTGCCGCCCGCGACCAGGCCTCGCGCGGAGCGCGGGTGACCGAGACCGCGCCGCTGCCGCGTCCGTCGCAGTCGGGAGGTTCGGGCAGCTCGGCGCCGGGACAAACCGGGGCGGGGGTGCAGATCCTGACCGACACCCAGGGGGTGGACTTCGACCCCTACCTGCGCCGCGTGGTCGAGATCGTGCGGCGCAACTGGTACGCGGTGATGCCGGAGACGGTGTACCTGGGCACGCAGGGCAAGGTGGTGGTGATCTTCAACATCAACGCCAACGGCAGCGTACCCGCGATTCACCCGGTGGGGTTGAGCGGCACCGCCTCGCTGGACCAGGCGGCGGAGGCCTCGATCAGCGCCTCCAACCCCTTCCCGCCCCTGCCCTCGGAGTTCCACGGGCCCTTCATCACGCTGCAGTTCTCGTTCTACTACAACCTCACGCCGCCCAACTGAGCAACCGGGGTAACTTATGGCCGCCATCCAAGCGATCTCGCCTTCCTGGATCGTCAGCGACGTTGGGCGGACGATCGCCTTCTACCGCGACACGCTGGGTTTCGAGACGCGATACTCGGCTCCGGCCGAGGGTCCCTTCTTCGCCATCATCGGCCGCGAAGGCGCGCAGATCCTGATCAAGTCCCAGGGCGGCATCGTTCCGGTGCCCAACTTCAAGCGCCATCCCTTTTTGCGCTGGGACGCTTTCGTTTACGCCGCCGACCCGGACGCGCTGGCCGCCGATTTTGCCGGCCGCGGCGCCGAGTTCAGCGCCCCGCTCGAAGACACCCATGACGGCCTGCGCGGCTTCGAGATCCGCGACCCCGACGGCTACATCCTGTTCTTCGGGCGGCCGCAGACCCAAGGAATCTCCCCGCGCTAGTAACGACGATTGATTTCAGGCGAAGGCGTGCGGCTTTTTTTTGGGGAAAAGTGGCATACGGGGCCATTGAGATTGGCGTCACCGCCTCCAGGTGATGCGTTCGCCGCCGAGGAGGACGAGGCGGGCGAGGGAGTCGGGCGGGGCGGCGACGTTGATCAGTTTCTTGCCGTAGGGGCGCTGGACGCGGTAGGCCGCGGGGCGGGCGAGTTGGGGGGAGGCGCCGAGGCGCTCACCGATGGCCCGGTCCACGGTCGAGCCGATCGGGAGAGCGAGCCAGCGGTCCTCGACCCAGACGCGCAGCTCGGGGTTGATCACCGTGCCGTAGCGGGGCGCGACGCAGATCATGGTCCGGCGCAACGCGTCGCACTGGCGGGGGTCGTTCTCGATCGCCGCGGTCGCCGCACGCATGGCGGCGAGGTTGGGCGCGCCGACCAGGTCGTTGATCTGAAACTGGGCGCCGGAGCGTCCGAAGACGATCAATCGCCAGAAAATGGCGGCAGGCGCGGGCGGCAGGTCCAACATTTGGGGGTGGAGTCCGGGCTTCACCGTCGTGCGGGCGAGCACCAGCGCCACCTGCCCATGCGCGCGGGGCGCGAGATCGTACAAGAGGTTCGCCGCTCCCGCCCAGTCCCCGGCGGCGTTGAGCAGCGGGGTGGTGACGCGCAGGCGCTGGCCCGCATGCAGCGGGAAGTAGTCTTCACCGGCGGGGTCGCCCGAGGCGAGCGCGCTAACGTCGTCCGAGGCCCAGGGCAGGTCCTGTTCGATCCGCGTGCGCGCCTCGCCCGCGGCCTTGCCAAAGCAGCCGGCGGCCTGGGCGGTATCGAGCGCGGCGCGGAGCTCGTCCAGGCTGTGGAGGTGGCTGACGGGCGTTTGCTTGCCCAGCATTACCGCGCCGGGCGTGAGCGGCACGGCGGCCACGGTGGGCTCGCCCGCGCCGGAAGCGGCGGAGACGACCAGCCCTCCCGGCTGCGCATGGCCGGTGTAGCCCGGGGTAACGAAGCTGCACGGCGCCGCCGTGGACATCCCGGGAAACGGAACCCGGAAGGCAGACGGATCGCCCGGCACCGGCTGCGCCTTGGGCGGAATCACCAGCACGTCGCGGCCGAGCGGCTCGAGACGGTAATTGAGGTGGGCGCAACCGCTCATCGCGACCGCCGCGGCCAGCAGCGCGAGTATGCGGGTGCGCCTTGCCGAAATCGGCTCAGCCATTCGGGTCGGGCCCCGCGTGTCCGGACTGTACCGGGTGCAGGCTGTGGCGACGGTGTTTGTCCATCTCGCCGGTCCAGGCCAGGAAGCGGGCGAGGCCGCGGCGCTCGCGCCAGCAGAAGCGGAAAAAGTCGCGGGCGCGGATGTGGTCGGCATCAAGGCCGCTGAAGGTCTCCACCCGCCAGCGCAGGTAGGGGCTTCTCCAGGGACGGAAGCGGTGTCCCTGGGTCGCGCGCCAGATAAATCGCCATCGGGTCAGCATGGGGTGCCCCTGGCAATTTTACCCCGCGAAAATACAGCCGGGATTTGAGCATAAACCGCGTGCAAGTGATTGATTCTACTTGATCGGCGATTGCTCAACCGATGACACTTCCCTGCCGCGGCGCGTGGTCCCCCGAGGCTTTCGTTTGGCATGGTGAGCGTGCTCACAAGTTTTGTCCCTGATCCATTAGACGGTGGGCGACAGGAGACCGGGTGACATCTTACTGAGACGATTCTGCTACATTCTGCGCAAGGAGGCCGAGCGATGAAAAAGGAACATGGGCGCGCACCGGGCGTCAATCCGGAGGTGAAGCCGAGCGGGGAGGGGTGCGTGGAGTGTCTGGCGGCGGGCGGGTGGTGGTTCCACTTGCGGCGGTGCGCCGAGTGCGGGCACGTCGGCTGCTGCGACAGCTCTCCGGGACAGCACGCGACGCGGCATGCGGCCGGGGCGCATCATCCCATCGCGGTGAGTTTCGAACCGGGCGAGGATTGGGCCTACAACTACGAAACCGAGGAGATGCTGCCGGGGCTGAACCTCGCACCGCCGAGCTCCCACCCGGAAAGCCAGCCGGCTCCCGGGCCGAGGGGCCGGGTTCCCCACAACTGGCAGTCGCTCCTGCGCTGACGCCGCGCCCGGGGCGCAGAATATATAGATGGCGTCGTCTACTTTCGGGTCGGAGGAGTCGCGGCCGCGGGCGTTTCCGGTACTGAGCGCGGAGCAGATCGAGCGTATACGGCCGCTGGGCGAGGTGCGGGCGACCGAGGTGGGCGAGGAGCTGTTCCGTCCGGGCGACACCACGGTGCCGTTCTTCGTGCTGCTGGGCGGGCGGATGGAGATCTGGCAGCCGGGGCTGGACGGCCAGCGCCAGGTGGCGGTGCATACCGCCGGGGAGTTCACCGGCGAGATGACCATGATCTCGGGGCAGCGCTGCCTGGTGACGGGGCGCATGACCGAGGCGGGCGAGGTGCTGCAATTGAGCGGCGAGAGCCTGCGGGCGCTGGTGGCGCGCGACGCCGAGCTGAGCGAAATCCTGATGCGCGCCTTCCTGCTGCGCCGGGTGGAGCTGGTGCGGCAGGGATGGGGCACGCTGACGGTGCTGGGCTCGCAGCACTCCTCGCGGACGCTGGAGATCCGGGAGTTCCTCACCCGCAACGGCTATCCGCATACCTACATCGACCTCGACCGGGACGCGACCTCGCAAGCGCTGCTCGACCGGTTCGCGCTGACCGCGGCGGACGTCCCCGTGGTGGTGTGCAACGCGGGCCAACAGATCTTTCGCCGTCCTTCCATCAAGGAGCTCGCCGCCTGCCTGGGGCTCTCGGGCAACGCCGACGGACGCAAGCTGCGCGACGTGATCGTGGTCGGCGCCGGTCCGGCGGGGCTGGCGGCGGCGGTGTACGCGGCGTCGGAGGGGCTGAGCGTGCTGGTGATCGAGACGCTGGCGCCGGGCGGGCAGGCGGGGTCGAGCTCGCGTATCGAGAACTACCTGGGCTTCCCCACCGGCGTTTCGGGACAGGATCTGGCGGGCCGGGCGGTATCGCAGGCGCTAAAGTTCGGGACGCAGATGATGGTGGCGCGGAGCGTCGAGGCGCTGGAGTGCGCCCGGCACCCGTATGAGCTGCGGCTCGACGGCGGCGAGACGCTGGCGGCGCGGGCGGTGGTAATCGCCACCGGGGCGCAGTACAACAAGCTGCCGCTCGAGGGCCTGGAGCGGTTCGAGGGCAACGGCATCTATTACGGCGCCACGCAGATGGAGGCCCAGCTCTGCCTGGGCGAGGAGGTGGCGGTGGTGGGCGGCGGCAACTCGGCGGGACAGGCGGCCGCCTTCCTGGCGCAGACCACGCGCAAGGTCCACATGCTGGTGCGCTCCTCCGGCCTGGCCGCCACCATGTCGCGTTACCTGATCGAGCGCCTGGAGCAGAACCCCAAAGTCGGCATCCACTACCAGACCGAGGTGGCCGCGGTCGAGGGCGAGCAGCGGCTGGAACGCTTGCAGTGGCTGAATAAAGCCACGGGCGAGACCAGCGAGCACGCCATCCGGCATTTGTTCGTGATGACCGGCGCCTCGCCCGGCACCGCCTGGCTGCACGGCTGCCTGGCGCTCGACCCCAAGGGGTTCATCCTGACCGGACGGGATCTACCGCTGCACGATGGCACCGGCAGCGCGCACTGGCCGCTGGAGCGGGCTCCAGAGCTGCTGGAGACCAGCCTCCCCGGGGTGTTCGCGGTGGGCGACGTGCGCGCCGCCAACGTCAAGCGCGTCGCCAGCGCCGTGGGCGAAGGCGCGATCAGCATTTACTTCGTCCACCGCTGGTTAGCGGAGGGATAGATCCTTGGTTTCGTGCTACCGCTTCTCCGTTCCCCGCGTGGGAGCCGGAGCCGCGGTTGCCGGGGGCAGGGCGGCGAACTCGATGCCGAGGCCCATGCCGAGCGACTTCAGTTGTTGGTTGAAGGCGGCGCCGGCGGTGCGGTTGAGCTCGGCGAGGCCGGCGCCTGCCTCGTTCATCTGCTGGACGAGCTGTTGGTTGAGCGCGACCGCTTGTTCGGTGGGGCCCATGTCGGCGCCGCCGCCGTAGCGGCCGGTGCCGTTGAAGTCGGCGGCGAGCGTACACAGCTTGGCGTAGAGCTGCACAGGGTTGACGAACGACTCCTCGATGCTGGCGCTGGTGAGGTTGGTGTCGGTGAGCTTGAGCTCGAGGGCGACGTACTTGGCCTCGAGCGCCTTGTCGCTGGCGATGGCCGCGGACGAACCCGGACGATTGCCGAGCACCAGCACCGCATCCTCCAACTGCTTGCGGGTGCTCTCGACGCCGTTGATCATGGCAGCGACCTGGTTGACCTCGTTCCGCATCTGGAGCGAGAACTGCAACTGCTCGGCCATGCTGGCGGGCGTGCCCGGGCTGGCGGGGTCTTTGAGGACGGTGAGCGGCTGCGTGCCCGCGGGCTTGCCGTCCACGCTCAGCTCCACCTGGTAGGTGCCGGGCACCACTTGGGGCGAGCCGGCGTTGCCGCCCCAGGCGGTCACCGGACGCCAGCCCTCGG
Organism: Terriglobales bacterium; assembly: GCA_035573035.1. GTDB lineage: Bacteria > Acidobacteriota > Terriglobia > Terriglobales > SCQP01 > SCQP01. The sequence goes on along the minus strand of DATNAC010000062.1, from coordinate 5,255 downwards.
GCCCCATCGTGACCCAGGGCATGTTCGGGGGCGCGGTGAGCAAGTGCACGACGGTGGTGGGCTCGTAGCTCAGATCCCACCACGCGCGGTTCAACCCAGCGTGGACGCCGCCTGTCACGGTGCGAATCACCTGGCCGTCGGCGCCCTTGATGGTCAGGGTGGCCTTGTGGGCGGCCGCCGGCAGGTAATAGTTCAGGTCGGCGCCGGGGGGCGGGTTCTCGCCCGACACGGTCGGGTTCGCGGCGTTCTCGGGCACCAGCACCGAGCGGCGCATGCGGTAGGCGTCGCGGGGCTTGAAGAGCTCGATCGCGCCCGCGGCGGTGGCCTTATCCCAACCGCGCAGCGGGGTGATATCGTCGGCGATCCAGATGCCGCGGCCGTAGGTGGCGACCACCAGATCGTTGTACCGAGGCTGGATGGTGAGCCAGTACATGGGGGCGGCGGGCAGGTTGTTTTTCAGCCGGGTCCAGTGGCCGCCGTCGTCGAGGCTGAAGTAGATGGTGTTCTCGGTGCCGGCGTAGAGCATGCCCTTGCGCACCGGGTCCTCGCGCACCACGTGCACGTAGCTGAAGAGCGAGTGCGGGATGTCGCCGGCGACGCTGGTCCAGGTCTTGCCGAAGTCGGTGGTCTTGAAGATGTAGGGGTTGTCGTCGCCCATCATCATGAGGTCGTCGCTGATGTAGGCGGTGCCGGCGTCGAAGTGCGAGGGCTCGACGATGGTGATCTCGCCGTAGGGCGGCAGGCTGGGGATATTTTGGGTCACGTTGGACCAGGTCTTGCCGCCGTCCTGGGAGACGTTGACCTGCCCGTCGAAGCCGCCGGTCCAGATCACGCCCGCCTCGACCGGCGAGAGCGCGATGCTGGAGAGGGTTTCGGCGTCGAAGGTCATGAGGTTGTCGCCGGCCACGCCGCCGGAGTCGCCCTCGTGGCTCTTGTCGTTGAGGGTGAGGTCGGGGCTGATGCGGGTCCAGCTCTGGCCGCCGTTGACGGTGTTGTAGACGTACTGGCTGCCGACGAAGACCTGGTTGTGGTCCTGCGGGGAGATGGCGATGGGGAAGGTCCAGTTCCAGCGGTCGCGCACCTGGCTGGGCGGGCCGCCGTAGGAGTCCTCGGGCCACACCGAGACGTTGCGGGCGATGCCGGTCTTCAAGTCGACGCGGGTAAGGTCGCCGTTGTAGCAGCCGGTCCAGAGGATGTCCTCGTCCACCGGGTCGGGGACGCTGAAGCCGCTCTCGCAGCCGGCGTAGCCGTGCCACTCGTCGCTGGCGATGTTGCCGCCGCGTCCGCCGAAGCCGCCGCCGAAGAGCGAGCGGCTGGGGCCTTCCTCGCCGTCGTCGTCCTGGCGGTTGCCGAAGACGTCGTAGGGCACCTTGTTGTCGGTGTAGACGTGGTACATCTGCGCGATGGGGAGCTTGACCTGCTCCCAGCTCTTGCCGCCGTCCAGGCTGATGGACCCGCCGCTGTCGTGCGCGGTCATGATGCGGTTGGGGTTGGTGGGGTCGATCCACACGGAGTGCAGGTCGCCACCGGCGCGTCCCACGTCGGCCGCGAGGGTGTCGCCGCCGTCGCGCGAGACGCTCCAGTTCATGGCGGTGAAGTAGAGCAGGTTCTCGTTATCGGGGGCGACCTGGAAGTTGGTGAAGTAGGGGGCGCGTCCGATGAGGCGGTTGTCGCGGTTGACCAGCTTCCAGGTGCGCCCGTAATCCTCGGAGCGGTAGAAGGCGGGTTCGCCCGGCTCCTGGAGCAGGGCGTAGACGCGGCTGGAGTCGCTGGGGGCGATGCGCACCGAGACCTTGCCGACGGCCGCGCCCTGGGGCGGGAGGCCGTGGCCGCTGACGCGCGTCCAGGTGGCGCCGGCGTCGTGGGTGACGAAGACGCCGCTGCCGGGGCCGCCGCTGTGCTCATCCCAGGGGCGGATGCTGAGCTGCCACATGCCGGCGAAGAGGGTGGCGGGGTCGTGCGCGTCCATGGTGAGGCCGCTGCAGCCGGTCTGGTCATCCACCTTGAGCACCTGGGTCCAGGTCTGGCCGCCGTCGCCGGTGCGGTAGACGCCGCGCTCGGGGTTGTCGCGGTAGCCCTGGCCCACGGCGCAGACGAAGACCTGGTTGGGGTCGTGGGGGTTGATGACGATGTGGGCGATGTGTCCGGTCTGCTCGAGGCCCATGTGCCGCCAGTGCAGGCCGGCGTCGGTGGAGCGGTAGACGCCGTCGCCGGGCGAGGTCGCCTGGCGGATGATGGAGGGCTCGCCGGTGCCCGCCCAGACGATATTGGGCGCCGAGGGGGCGATGGCCAGCGCGCCGACCGCCGAGACGTCCTGCTGGTCGAAGACCGGCTTGAAGCTGACGCCACCGTTGGTGGTCTTCCAGATGCCGCCCGAGGCGGCGCCGAAGTAGTCCACCAGCGGGTCGCCGGGGACGCCGACGACGGAGATGTCGCGGTTGCCTTCGGGACCGATGAAGCGGAAATGAATATCGCCCAGTTGGCCGCCGGGCGCCTGCGCCCCCGCCGCCAGACTCAGACCGAGGAACAGCCCCAGACCACCGAACACACCCGCTACGCGCAATTTCGTCACCGTTGCCAGCCTCCCGAGGAACAGACCCCGCGCGCATTATAGACGTTGTTGGGGGGCGGCGCAAAGCGAAGACGAAGAGCGCGGATCTGTTCCGTTTTTTCGCGCAAGTTGTTGGAGGCGCTCGACAAGCTGTGGAACAGACATTGAGGGTGCATTGAGGGTGTGGGGAAGCCTCCGGGGTTCGCAGGGGCGCACTGGGGAGCGGGGTCTGGCTGATTGTCCTCGGGGTTTGGTTCGAAGGAAATGGCACGCATCGAAGAAGGCTCCTAACCAGTTTGACGGGCGCTGGCAGAAGGAGGCCGCGATGAATTCGAGTCGTTTGCGACACAAATCGGAGACAGTGGTTGGCGCGGGACCCAGCGCGGCTACGGCGCGCGCCCCGCTTCTGCTCCCAGTCCATCTCAAGTTCTTTGCGGATGCAAAACAGCTTGTGGGCCGCATAGCCGCGCTGGCTTGCATGGGCTTGGTTCCACCCGTCCACCAGCTTGGCGGCGATGCGCCCGGTAGTGGAAGAGAAGCGAGTCATTGGCTGGCACCCGGGCGGGCGTCCATGACCGGCAAGGGGTGCCCGCCCGCTCGGGGCGTCGATCAAGCCGCCGCCAAAGGGACCGAGGCTGAAAGCTGGGCCCGCTCCAAGAACCCTTCGACCGCGCCGCCGCGACCTTGCGCTCGGCTTCGCCTTCACGGGTTTCGCGCGCTGCCTTCGCCCACATCTCATCCTCGGCCGGAAGTTTAGGGACTCGCTTTTATGTCCGGTCGAAAACTTCCATCAGCCGTATACGCCGAGGCGGCTCTGCTCCGTTTAACTCATGGCGGAAACAAACATGGCGGCCCATGGGTGACTCTTGCCGAGAATCCAATGCCCTGACGGCACGTGCCTATGAGGCTTTCGTCGCGCGCGCCTGACGCCTCCGTTCGATCTCTCGCGGCAAGCGCTTCTGAATGATAATGCCCTTGATCAGTGTCACGATGGCCAAGAGAATCCCGTTCATAGCTACAGTGTATGCCTGCTTCGCCTATCTCGAGGTAGCGTCGGCGGACTTCGGATTGGGTTGGCGCGGAACGCCGACCGCATCAGGTCCGGAGTAGCGGTCGCCCTTCGCCGCCGCAGCGGTCGTGGCGTCGGCAAGGGAGCCGACTCGGCTTGATGCCGCACTCCAATCTCCAACAGCGTATGCCACTGGCTGTCCTTGGACGACCTTCAATGGGGCCGCCGCTGATCGGCGGCGGAAATCTCGCGCGGCAACTGGGTACAGATCGCGTGCGAGGAGCTTCAATGGGGCCGCCGCTGTTCAGCGGCGGAAATCGGTCTGGTCCGGGGAATACTGGGCAAAGTAGTCGGGCTTCAATGGGGCCGCCGCTGTTCAGCGGCGGAAATCTTTGCCTCTTGGATATATTTGTCACCAGCCTGCTGCTTCAATGGGGCCGCCGCTGTTCAGCGGCGGAAATGATCGAGTCGAGCATGTTCCTCGCCAACCGGGACGGGCTTCAATGGGGCCGCCGCTGTTCAGCGGCGGAAATCGCGCACCGCGAGGCCGACGGGGTAATTAAGGCTCTGCTTCAATGGGGCCGCCGCTGTTCAGCGGCGGAAATTGCCTCAATCCTGATGTTTGACAACACCAAGACGCACGCTTCAATGGGGCCGCCGCTGTTCAGCGGCGGAAATGAAACCCACTTCTGGGTGCGGCCGTGCGCCTTCCGGGCTTCAATGGGGCCGCCGCTGTTCAGCGGCGGAAATACCACCGACTGCCGATGCTGATGCAGGATGCGCTCTAGCTTCAATGGGGCCGCCGCTGTTCAGCGGCGGAAATAGGCGGAGGGCCGGTCATGAACGCCCCACACCTCCGAGCTTCAATGGGGCCGCCGCTGTTCAGCGGCGGAAATTTTGGCACCGCGGCGAGCGCCACCGCGGCAGCACGGCTTCAATGGGGCCGCCGCTGTTCAGCGGCGGAAATCCTACACGGACGATGTGAGGCAGGAGCAGCTCTTCCAGGCTTCAATGGAACCGCCGCTGTTCAGCGGCGGAAATAAGGCCAAAAAGCAGCTCGCTGCCCATTGGTGGTCCGCTTCAATGGGGCCGCCGCTGTTCAGCGGCGGAAATGAGAGCAAATTCGACGCCACGGCGCAGGGCCTCTTGCTTCAATGGGGCCGCCGCTGTTCAGCGGCGGAAATGCGAATCCTCGCGGTCGATCACGCCGGCGCCCTGGAGCTTCAATGGGGCCGCCGCTGTTCAGCGGCGGAAATGAGGTGGTGGACGCAACGTTGGCCAAGCTCGACGAGGCTTCAATGGGGCCGCCGCTGTTCAGCGGCGGAAATGCGGGACGGCGGGGTCCTCGACGCTCGCCTGTACGCCGCTTCAATGGGGCCGCCGCTGTTCAGCGGCGGAAATGGCAGCGTGCCTCGCCGGTTCGCGCCTCTTGCAGGAGCTTCAATGGGGCCGCCGCTGTTCAGCGGCGGAAATGCTAACCCCTACATCTGCGACGAGTGCGGCAGCCAGGCTTCCATGGGGCCGCCGCTGTTCAGCGGCGGAAATCTGCGGGGCGACTTCCAGGCGCGGACGCAAGGTTACCGCTTCAATGGGGCCGCCGCTGTTCAGCGGCGGAAATGCCAAAGACATCCAGCGGCTCGCTCGGCGAGCCGCCGCTTCAATGGGGCCGCCGCTGTTCAGCGGCGGAAATGGCCG
>DATNAC010000061.1:0-2479 GCA_035573035.1 Terriglobales bacterium | reverse complement strand
GCGGTCAAGCCCGCGGCGGAACGTCGCTGCGAAGGCAGCGAGATCGGCGAGACATACGACCAGCCAGACTGCAAGACTGAAACTCACGCTTGCAGTCTAGCTGCACTGAGGAGGTTTTCAACAGGAAAATCTAAGCTCCTGACGGAGCGTCATGACTAAAACGACAGACTGCTGCCATGCGGGGTCGGGGCAGGGTCGCCGAGGCCGTTGAAGTTCGAGCCGTGGGGAGTCGGCGCAGGGTCGCCGAGACCATTGAAACCTGCCGGGGCAGTAAGAGCCTGGGCGAATGTGGGGGCGGCAGCCTGGACGGTGGACGTGGTGGCGTTGCGCAGTCCGAAGGTGGCGGCGAGCAGGACCATGGCAAAGGTGACAGCAACAAGAGCATTCTTCATGACTATTCTCCTCAAGTGTTTTTTTGAGTGGCCGATAGTGCGATTACCGCACTCTCGGCCGCTCTGTCGTACCCCAAGAATCACCTGGAAGGGCTGAATCCGCCGGCCGGTTTGCCGGGTTCGTGCTGCGCGATCCGCGATTTCCTTAGGAAATTCTAATGAGGGTCACGATATTGTCACAATTTTGTTACAATTCAACCGAAAAATTCGCCCCTCAGGGTCAATCAGAGGGGGGGGACTGAACCCCTTTTTCGGCCAGTAGGTCGCGCGTGAGTCCCGCGTAGACACCCACGGCAGCCACTAATTCCGCCTTCGAAATACGCTCTTCCGGTGTGTGTGCCAGGTGAATCGAGCCCGGCCCGTAGAGCAGCGGCGTGCCCCAGTTCCCTAGTTGCGGAACGTCAGTGCCGAACGCCACCCGCGCCGCCGTGGGGTAGCCGGCCACCGTCGCCAGACGCACCGGCGGGATCTCCAGCACATAGCGGAACTCCACCTCCTCTGTCAACGCCGCGGCGATGGCGGCGCGCAGCCGGGTTGTATCGGTCACGGTGCGAAACATCAGTTCCGCCTGCGCCTGGTCGGCGATGACGTTGGGGGCGCGGCCCCCGGAGATGGTCCCCAGGTTCAGAGTGGTCGCGCCGAGCAGCCGGTCCTCGGGCAGAGGGATCCGCCGCAGTCGCGCCAGCGCCGCCAGCAGCTTCTCGATCGCCGATTCCCCCAGCTCCGGATAGGCGGAGTGCGCCGCCCGGCCCTGGGCCGTGATGTTGAGCCGCAGGACCCCCTTGCCGGCGCGGATGAGTTTCCCCTCCGTGGGTTCGCCGTTGATCAGGTAGCGCGCACCCGGCACCGCCGGCGCGCACAGGTTGGCGGCCAGCGCGCCGGCGCTGTTGCGCTCTTCCCCCACCACAAACAACAGGCCGAAATCGCTGACGCCCTGCTCGGCCAGCGCCAGGGCGGCGAAGCACATGGCCGCGCAGATGCCCTTCGCGTCGCACGACCCGCGCCCGTGGATATGCTCGGCGTCTTCGCGGCTGGGGAAAAACGGCGGCACCGTGTCGAGGTGGGTGCTCATCACCACCCGCGGCGTGCCGCGCCGGGCGAAGATGTTGTCCCTTCCCGCTTCCACCGGCCAGACGGCTATCTCATCGAAGCCCCCCGCCCGGCGCAGAAAATCGGCGACCAGCGCGCCCGTGGGGCCTTCCCGTCCGGTGGTTGCGTCCACATCCACCAGGGCGCGGGTCAAGGCAAAGAGTTTATCCTCGGGTATGGAGCGTGAGTTTTCACCCATCCGGCACGGCACCTTTCCCGGCCCGGCGGGCCAGTTGGAGTACATCTTAAATGAACCCGCGGCCGACGGCGGCGGGCGTGCGGCCGTGGTGGCGCATCCCCACCCCCTCTACCGCGGCACCATGCACACCCGCATCGTCTTCCACACCGCCAAGACGCTGGCCGAGTTGGGTATGCCGGTGCTGCGCTTCCATTTCCGCGGCGTGGGCCTCAGCCAGGGAATCTACGACCATGGCCGCGGCGAGAGGCAAGATCTGAGCGCCGCCATGGCGTACGTGCGCAGCCTGTATCCGCGGCCGCTGGTGCTGGCGGGGTTTTCCTTCGGGGCGAGCACGGTGGCCCGCCTGCTGGCGGAGGAAGCCCGCGGCGAAGTGGCGCAGGCGGTGCTGCTGGGCCTGCCGGTGGAGAGCAGCACCGCCGATCATCTTTCCCCGCACTGGCAGTGGCAGGGGCCGAAGCTGATGATCTCCGGCGACCAGGATCAGTTCGCGTCGGTGGGGGCGCTCGAAGCCTGGTTCGCGCAACTCGACCCGCCCAAGCAGCGCATCTGGATTGCAGGTGGCGACCACTTCCTCAACACCCGCATGGAGGAGTACCGCGCCGCCCTCGCCGGCGCCCTGCGGCAGGAGTAAGGGGAGGGTTACCGCTGGCCTTTGCCGGCTGGCGGCAGGGCCCGAGTTGCCCCAGCGGCATGGGGCAAGATCGCAGGGCCAGAACCGCGAAATTCGGAACGGCGGTTCCCTGCCGGGTAGCGACTCTCGGGAAGGGGCGAGAAGCAAGCGGCGCAAGGCCGCAGCCGG
>DATNAC010000060.1:0-10816 GCA_035573035.1 Terriglobales bacterium | reverse complement strand
TGGGCCAGCCGCTCCGCCGCCTCCAGGCAGGGGTAGACCATGCTGCCCAGGGCCAGGACGGCGCCGTCGCAGCCCTCGCGCAGAATCTCGGCGCGGCCGATCTCCAGCTTGCGCACCGGCTCCAGCTCCGCCCCGACTCCGTTGCCGCGCGGATAGCGGAAGGCGATGGGGGCGCCGTGCTCGAGCGCGGTGTAGAGCATATGGCGCAGTTCGTTTTCGTCCTTGGGCGCCATCACGGTCATGTTCGGCGCCGCGCAGAGATAGGCGATGTCGTACAGGCCGTGATGGGTGGGCCCGTCGGAGCCGACAATCCCGCCGCGGTCGAGCGCGAAAGTGACCGGAAGGTTCATCAGGCAGACGTCGTGGATGACCTGGTCGTAGGCGCGCTGCAAGAAGGTCGAGTAGATGGCCGCCACCGGGCGCAGCCCCTCGCAGGCCAATCCGGCCGCGAAGGTGACCGCATGCTGCTCGGCGATGCCGACATCGAAGAAGCGGCGCGGGTACTTGACCGCGAACTCGCTCAGCCCGGTGCCCTCGGTCATGGCGGCGGTGATGCCGATCACGCGCTGGTCGGCGGCGGCGCGCTCGCACATGGCCTGGCCGAAGACGCTGGTGTAACTCGGGGCCGAAGCCGGGGCCTTGACGAAGGCTCCGGTGGAAATATCGAACGCGGTCACGCCATGATATTTCATGGGCAACTGCTCGGCCTGGGCATAGCCCTTGCCTTTGCGGGTGACGACGTGCAGCAGCACCGGCCCGGGGTGGTCCTTATACTTTTGGATGGTGTCCAACAGCGCGTCGAAGCTGTGGCCGTTGATGGGGCCGACGTATTCGAAGCCCAATTCCTCGAAGACCAGGCCGGGGAGGATGAGGCCCTTGATGGCGTCCACCCACTGCCGGGTCAGGCGGAAGAGGCGGTGGCCGATGCGCGGCACCGAGGTGATCAACTGCTCGATCTCGTCGCGCACGCGCTGGTAAGCCTGGCCGTGGGCGATGCGGTTGAGGTATCCCGAGAGCGCCCCGACGTTGGGCGAAATGGACATCTCGTTGTCGTTGAGGATGACCATCAGCTTGGGCTTGAGGTGGCCGGCCTGATTCAGACCTTCCAGGCCGACGCCGCCGGTGAGACCGGCATCGCCGATGACCGCGATGACGTAATTCCCCTCGCCCGCCAGGTCGCGCGCGGTGCACATGCCCAGCGCCGCCGAAATCGAGGTGCAGGCGTGGGCGACATTGAAGGCGTCGTAAGGACTCTCGTCCCGCACCGGAAAGCCGCTGATGCCGCCATACTGGCGCAGCGTGGGGAACCGGTCGCGGCGGCCGGTGATGATCTTGTGGCCGTAGGCCTGGTGGCCGACGTCCCAGACGATCTTGTCGGCGGGGGCCTGAAAGATGTAGTGCAGGGCCAAGGTGAGTTCCACCGTGCCCAGGCTGGAGGCCAGGTGCCCGCCGACCTTGGAGACGGTGGTGATCATGAAGTCGCGCAACTCGGCCGCCACCTGGGGCAGGTCGGCGCGCGCGATCTTCTTGAGATCGGCTGGCGCATTGATCTTGTTGAGGAATTGATATTCCATGAAGGGCCCGTCCCGACTCCTCCCATTATAGGGGCTTTAGGAGCCAGGATTGGGCCATCCACGCTAGTTCGCCGCGCAGGGTGATGACCGCTTTGATCCATGGTCATGATCTCGAACAACGGCATGTCGAAGTGGAGCGACTGGATGGCGGCGGGGGCGCGCGGCGTTTTCGATAAGCGCCGGCGGCCCGCGCTACACTCTTCTAGTCGTGAACGACGCATGGATGGAATCGGAACGCGCGGAGGCGGAACGCCGCTTGGCCTTGGCCGTGCCCCGTGAGGACGTGCCTCCGGCTTCTCTGCACCGGGCGATGCGCTACAGCCTGCTGGCCGGGGGCAAACGGCTGCGCCCGCTGCTGTGCCGCGCCGCTGCCCGGGCGGTGGCGGGAGACGACGTGGAGGCGGCTTGGGCGCCGGCCTGCGCGTTGGAAATGATCCACACCTACTCGCTGATCCACGACGACCTCCCCGCGCTCGACAACGACGACCTGCGCCGGGGCCAGCCCACGTGCCACAAGGTCTTTGGCGAGGCGATGGCGATCCTGGCCGGGGACGCGCTGCTGACCCTGGCTTTTGAACAGCTGCCCGCCGCCGGCATGGCCCAGACGCTGGCCCGCGCCGCCGGAACGCCCCGGGGCATGGTGGCCGGACAGGTGGCGGATCTCGAAGCCCTGCGCGGGCAGGCCGATCTCGAACTGGTGCGCTCTATCCACCGCGCCAAGACCGCCGCCCTGATTCGCGCCAGCGTGGAGCTGGGGGGGATGGCAGCGGGGGCAACGTCCGCGCAAGCGGATGACCTGCGCCACTTTGGCGAGGCCATCGGACTCGCCTTCCAGATCACCGACGACCTGCTCGATCTCTCCGGCACCACCGCGCAATTGGGCAAGACCGCGGGCAAGGACGAGTCCCAGGCCAAGGCCACCTACCCGGCCGTGGCCGGCGCCGCGGCCGCCGTCCGCGAGGCCCGGGCGCTGCAGCAAGAGGCCCACGACCGTCTCTATGCGTGGGGCGTTACCGCAGAGCGCCTGCGTGCCCTGGCCCGGCTGGCGGTGGAGCGGCAGGCGTAAGCTGCGCTAAACTACCACAATGCCGATGTTCGAGTACCAGTGCGGCGAGTGTGGCGTCCGGTTCGAGCGCCTCTCCTGGGGCGACTCCGCCGCCGCGCCCCATTGCGATTGCGGCTCCGGCCGGATTGAGCGCGTTCCCTACTCGCGCGTAGCCATTGGCGCCCCCCGCTCGGCTGCGGACACCTGCGCCCCCGACCTGGGGGGATGCTGTGGCGGCGGCGCCTGCGGCCGGCCTAATTAAAACCCTGCGCCATGAAAAAGCTCCAGCCGCAACCCCGCCGTCCGCTGTTCAACCGCTTTCAGACCGCCGTCTCGGGACTGACCTACGTGCATACCGCGGTGGACTCGCATTTCGATCCCTATGCCGAGCCGCGGCCCCAGCTCAGCCTGACCGAGGCGCAGATGGAGAAGGTCGAGCGGGTAGAGATTTCGCGGCCCTAGCAGCCCGTGGTGCAACGCCTCAGATGGGCGGCGGAGACGTGCGAGACCCGCGCCCAGAGCGGGTCTCGTGTACTGGACCGGAGGTCAAAATTCATTGCACCACGGGCTGCTAGCACGGCTCAGGCACCCGCGCTGGCGCTCCGGACCTCAACGCGGGCCGGCTCGCCCTGCGCCAGCCGCGCCAGCAGCCGCATGGTGGCCAAGTCCAGCGGACCGAAGGCGCCGTCCGACGGAAAACTAGCCAGCACCACGTGCGTGCGCAGGGTGGGCGAGCAACAGACCCCGAGGAGTTCCCCGCGCATTCCGGCCGCCGCCAGACGGCGTCCCTCCGGTCCGTTGATTTCCTGCGGCTCCATCCGGCCTGAGCCGTGCTCCACCACCCGGCGCAGGAATGGGTTCATGGGCAGAGTGGCGCCGCCCTGCTCGCTCACCAGGAAAATATCGGCGGGGGAGCGTACCACGCGCCAGAAATCCACGCGCTGGGCGCGCGTGCAACGCCGGATCGCCGCGCCGAGCTGTCCCAGCACCTCATTGGGCATACCGCCGCGTTCGAGGTTCTGCGCCACCTGCAGCAGCTGCGCCAGAGCCGACTCCGGGGGGGCGGCCCCGGGCCGGTTCTCCATTTTCAGCATCAGCTCTCGCGCCGAGTGCACGTCGGCCTTGCGATAGATGGTCTTGATGTAGTCCTTGACGGTGTTCACGCTGAGCTCCAAGGTGACCGCGATGTCTTTCACCGCCTTGGCCTCCAAGAGCCCATTGACAATCTGCCGCTCGCGCGGCGAAAAACGCTGCGGTACTCCCGCGGTTGCCATATTGCACCCCCACCGCCCGCCCCACGCGCTTCGCGCCGGCGCCGCGGTTGTCCCATTTGCCCCCAGCCGGGGGCGAAGCGCAACGCAGATTTAGAGCATAGTTTTGAGATAATTTTGTAACCAAGAGGGAATTGCCGCTCTCGATACGGTGGGAAAAGGGCAAAATGACGGCTTTCGACCGCCGGGGACCGGCCGCGTGGGGATTCCGGTTGGGCACTTGCGCCGCGGGCATGATGCGTCCACACTCGCCCTGACAAGGAGGAGGAGCCATGCCAAATCTGGATATCGGCAACACCGGTTTTATGATTTTGTGCGCCAGACTGGTGATGTGATGACGTTGGGCCTGGCGTTTTTTTATGGTGGCTTTGTGGGCCGCAAGAATGTACTGGCCATCATGATGCAGAGCTTCGTCTCGATAGGCTGGACCACGGTGATCTGGAACCTCTACGGTTACTCCCTATGCTTCAGCGGTGACTGGCACGACGCACCAGCTCCTGCTGCGCAAGACCAACTTGTCGACGCCTTCGCCCAACCCGACCATCCCGGCGCTGGTATTCATCGCCTATCAGATGATGTTCGCGATCATCACCCCGGCGCTCATCTCCGGAGCCTTCACCAACGGGGTGACCTTCAAGGCCTACATGCTGTTTCTGACCGGGTGGTTGACGCTGGTGTATTTCCCCTTCGTCCATATGGTGTGGGGCGGCGGCCTGCTGGCGCAGTGGGGCGCGAAGGACTTCGCCGGTGGCATCGTGGTGCACCACATCGCCGGCATGGCGGCGCTGGCCTCGGTGCTCTACGTGGGCCGGCGGCGCGTGGTCGAGGCCGGCCTGGGTGGTGATCTGACTGGCGGCGGGTGGTGTGCTACTTTGCCGTCGGGCTGAAAAAACAAATTGCGGTGGGACGACGCCCTCGACGTCTGGAGCGTCCACGGCGTTGGGGGCGCGCTCGGCATTGTCTTCTTGGGCGTGTTCGCCAACCGGGTGTTCAACCCCGACAGCGCCAACGGACTTCTGTACGGCGACCCCTCGTTTTTCGGCAAGCAAGTAGCGGCGGTGGTGTTTCCCTCGGTGTGGGCCTTCGCCTTCACCTATGGCATGCTGTCGGTGATCGACCGGTTCACGCGGGTGAAGGTCGACCCCGGGAGCGAGGAGCTGGGCCTCGACCGCGCCCTGCACGGCGAGCGCGCCTACGAGGAACTCGACCTTCTCAGCGGCAGCTCCGCAGCGGGGTAGGGGCGAAGGCTGGCGGAGAGATGGGGATTCGAACCCCAGAAACCCTTTCGGATTTACACGCTTTCCAAGCGTGCGCCTTCAACCGCTCGGCCATCTCTCCGCAGGCGTGGAATCAAGTATAGCCGAGGCTTGGGGCGGGTTCGCGCCGGTCCCGGCTATACTCGCTAACGTGCGCGTGATCGCCGGAGACTTCCGTAGCCGCCCGCTGCGCGCGCCCGCCGGCGACGCCACCCGCCCCACCTCCGACCGGCTGCGCGAGACCCTGTTCAACATCCTGGGCCCGGAGGTGCGCGGCCGCTCCTTTCTCGACGGCTATGCCGGCAGCGGCGCGGTGGGGATCGAGGCCTGGAGCCGGGGCGCGCGGCCGGTGGTTTGGATCGAATCCGCGCCCGCCGCGCTGCGGGCGCTGACGGCGAACCTGGCATCGCTGGGCGTACCGGCAACCGGGGTGGTGCGCGCCGGGTTCCAGCGCGGGCTGGCGCGCCTCGAACACCTGCCCGGGGAAGGTGCCGGCGGCTTCGACTACATTTACCTCGATCCACCCTACGCCGCGGAGGCCGAGCTGCTGCTCGCGCTCGCGGCGCTCGACCGGGCCGCGGGGGTGGCGCCCGACGGGGCCCGTATCATCGCCGAAACGCGGCGCGGCGCGGTTCTGCCCGAGGCCGTGGGCCGGCTGCGGCGCGAGCGCGTGCATGCGCAGGGCGATAGCCAACTCACCTTCTTCCGCGCCGCATCCACCTGATTTTTGCGCGCGCGTCAAGCGCTTGCGCGGGGGGCGCGGCGGATCGGGAATCCAGACGGTTGTTTTTTGGCGCGCGGCGGTGTATCCAATAACTTGCGATCCGATATGGCGTTCGATCTCGATACCGCGTCCGCACTGCCGCCCCTGGACGGGGCGCGCCTGCCCTCCAGCTTTGAAGCGCCCGAACAGGAGGCCGCCTTTTTCTACGGCCTGTTCCTGCGCGGCTACAGCTACCAGGAGTTGCGCCAGGACATCGAGATCCCGGCCGCGGTGCTGCACCAGTGGCGGCGCACCGCCGCGCGCGACCCCGGGTTCCGCTCGCTGTGCGACCAGATGTTGGCTTACCGGCGGCGCGTGCTGGCGATTTTCCAGGCGCTGGTGGCCACCGAGAGCGCGGCGGCTATTCAGTAACCGATCTCAGTTTGCCGGTGGGGCGGGTTCGGTGGCCTTGACGAAATCCCAGCCGCCGCGGCCGCACTTATTGCGGCACTCCGGCAGGAGTTGATCTTTCTCAAACTGGCCAGGCAGTTTGCACACACTGCACCAGTAGATTCCGGTTTGGGGCGCGGCGGCGCCGGGCTTGAATGCCATGCTGAATCCTCGTTCCTATTGTGCCATCTTGGCGCGGCAGAGTTCGGCGGCGAGCGCGTCGAAGCTGTCGGCCAGCCAATCGGGCGGCTCCTGGCGCAGGCTCTCGGGGGCAAAGCCGTAGGTCAAGCCCGCCGTCCAGGTGCCGGCGTTGCGCCCGCAGCGCACATCCACCGCCGAGTCGCCGATCATCACCGCCGCCCGCGCCTCGACGCCGGTCGAGGCGAGCAGCGCCCGGATCCCGACCGGGTCGGGCTTCTTGTACTCGAAGCTGTTGCCCCCAAACACGGCAAAGAAGTAGCCGGCGATGCCCAGATGATCGACGATCTCGCGGCTGGGTTTCACCGGCTTGTTGGTCAGCACCGCCATGGTGAAGCCCGCCTCCGCCAGTTGGCGCAGGCCCGCGGCAACGCCGGGGTAGAGCGTGGTGGCATCGAGTTTGTGCCGGGCGTAGTGGGCGAGGAAGGACGCGAGCGCCCGCTCCTCCAGTTCGACCTCGGGCTCGGGCCCTGCAATGCTCAGCGCCCGCCGCACCAGCACCGCCGCTCCGTTGCCCACCATGGCCGCAATCCGTTCCTCGGGCAGCTCGTCCCGGCCCACGTCGCGCAGCATGGCGTTGACGCTGGTGACCAGGTCGGCGCGGGAATCAATCAGGGTGCCGTCCAGATCGAGGATCAGCAGGGCGAGGTCGGAGGGGATGGTCGGTGCCGGCAATCTTCTAGTGTAGTGCGTCACACAAAATGACGTTTAATTTCGGGCGAAAGCGTGCGACTTTTCTTGGGGAAAAGTCGCATACGGGGCATTGGCATAATGCCTGCTATTTGTGACGCACTGCACTAGCTTACCCGTACACCGTCCGGGTGCGATATAATCAATCCAGCCAACTCACGCCACGGCGCCGGAGGCGTTCCCATGTTTGACGGCCTGCTGCAACCCACCCACCTCATCATCATCCTGATTATTTGCTTGCTGGTGTTCGGCCCCAAGAAGCTGCCCGAACTCGGCCGCGGCTTGGGCGAAAGCATCCGTGAGTTCAAGAAGTCCATGGCCGAGGCCCGGGCGGAACAGCCCAGCGAGCCGGCCAAGGCTGCGGAAGAGTTGGCAAAAAAGTAACCTCCCTGCCCCCAACGGCGGCCCTCCCGGGCCGCCGTTTGCCTGTGCCGCCCTCCCTGCCCCCGATCACGGGTATTGCTTTTAAGTCGTTTCCCGTACTATGATTAGCACTCGCCACCGAGGAGTGCTAATCGGAGCGTCGTACTGTCTGCCGCATACATTTTCTTGAAGGAGAAACACTCATGGCAAAAGTGAGACCGTTGCACGACCGCCTGCTGGTCAAACGGATTGAAGAGGGCGAAACCATCCGCGGGGGAATCATCATCCCCGATTCCGCCAAGGAGAAGCCCCAGGAGGGCAAGGTGATTGCCGTCGGCAAGGGCAAGGTGACCGAGGACGGCAAGGTGCTGCCCCTGGACGTCAAGGAAGGCGACCACATCCTGTTCGGCAAGTACTCCGGCAGCGAGATCAAGCTGGACGGCGAGGACCTGCTGATTCTGCGCGAAGAGGAAGTGCTGGGCGTGCTCAGCAAGTAACGATCCCGAGAGACATTTTTTAGGAGAAAAGATTCATGGCCAAACGAATTGTGCATGGTGAAAACTCCCGCCAGTCCATTCTGCGCGGGGTCAACACGCTGGCCGACGCGGTCAAGATCACCCTCGGCCCCAAGGGCCGGAACGTGGTGATCGAGAAGAAGTTCGGCTCGCCCAACATCACCAAGGACGGGGTGACGGTGGCGAAGGAGATCGATCTCCCGGATCCGCTCGAGAACATGGGCGCCCAGATGGTGCGCGAGGTGGCCTCCAAGACCTCCGACGTGGCCGGCGACGGAACCACCACCGCCACCGTGCTCGCCCAGGCGATTTTCCGCGAGGGCGTCAAGAACGTCGCCGCCGGGGCCAACCCGATGGCGCTGAAGCGCGGCATTGACAAGGCCGTCGCGGCCGCGGTGGAAGCGGTCAAGAAGATGTCCAAGCCGGTGCAGGGCGAGATGATCGCCCAGGTCGGCACCATCTCGGCCAACAACGATGCCACCATCGGCGGCATCATCGCCGAGGCGATGAAGAAGGTGGGCAAGGACGGCGTCATCACGGTCGAAGAGTCGCGCACCATGGAGACGCTGCTCGAGGTGGTCGAGGGCATGCAGTTCGACCGCGGCTACCTCTCGCCCTACTTCGTCACCGATCCCGACCGCATGGAGGTCGTGCTCGAGGATCCCTACATCCTGATCCACGAGAAGAAGATCAGCTCGATGAAGGACCTGCTGCCCCTGCTGGAGCAGATCGCGCGCGCCGGCAAGCCGCTGCTGCTCATCGCCGAGGACATCGAGGGCGAGGCCCTGGCCACGCTGGTGGTCAACAAACTGCGCGGCACGCTGCACGCCGCCGCGGTGAAGGCCCCCGGCTTCGGCGACCGCCGCAAGGCCATGCTGCAGGACATCGCCGTGCTCACCGGCGGCGAGTTCATCAGCGAGGAGCTCGGCATCAAGCTCGAGTCGGTGCAGCTCAGCCAGCTCGGCCGGGTCAAGAAGGCGGTCATCGACAAGGACAACACCACCCTGGTCGAGGGCGCCGGCAAGACCAGCGAGATCGAGGGCCGGGTGAAGCAGCTCCGCACACAGATCGACGACACCACCTCCGACTACGACCGCGAGAAGCTGCAAGAGCGCCTCGCCAAGCTGGTCGGCGGCGTGGCCGTGATCAAGGTTGGGGCCGCGACCGAGACCGAAATGAAGGAGAAGAAGGCCCGCGTCGAGGACGCGATGCACGCCACCCGCGCCGCGGTGGAGGAAGGCATCGTTCCCGGCGGCGGCGTCGCCCTGGTGCGCGCCGAGAAGGCCGTGGCCGCGCTCAAGCCCGAATCCGCCGATGAAAAGATCGGCATCGAGACGGTGCGCCGCGCCCTGGAAGAGCCCCTGCGCCAGATTGCCCAGAACGCCGGGCTGGAAGGCGCGATCGTCGTGGGCAAGGTGAAGGAGAACAGCTCCGACACCTTCGGCTTCAACGCCCAGACCGAGGTCTACGAAGACCTGGTCAAGGCCGGGGTCATCGATCCCGCCAAGGTGACGCGCTTTGCCCTCCAGAATGCCGGCTCCATCGCCGGCCTCATGCTCACCACCGAGGCCCTGGTGGCGGAGATTCCCGAGGAGAAAAAGGATGCTCCCGCTCCGGGCGGTCATGGCGGCATGGGCGGCATGGGCGGGATGTACTAAACTCCGCTCCGACTGTGAAGCACTTACGGCCCCGGCGCTCCGCGCCGGGGCCTTTTTTTGCCGTTAGCCGCGGGTGCCTTGGTAGCGCGCGTTGGGAACTTGCGTGGCTTTGCTCTCCGTGCGCGCGGGCCCCCGGCTTCGCCGCCCGCGCTCGCTGGCCTCGCGGGCGCGCGCGGGGCCCCTTCCCCGCTCCGCTTTGCGCCCTCTAGGCTAACCCCGCGTCCCTTGGTAGCGCGCGTTGGGAACTTGCGTTTCGATCTGGCGCCAGAAGCGCAGGAAGTAGGTGTAGGCCGAAAGCAGCGCCACCACCACCACGATCCACAACGCGGCCTTGCCCAGCCAGCGTACATCCACCTGCCAGCCCAGCAGCGCGAGGTGGCCGTACTTGTGCCCCACCACGCAGACACACACCGCCACCACCTGGCTTACCATTTTGGCTTTGCCCCACTCGTTGGCGGCGATGGCGAAACCCTGGGCGGCGGCGATCGAGCGCAGGCCGCTGACGGCGAACTCGCGGCCGATGATGATCACCACCATCCAGGCCGGCACCAGCGCCGGATCCAGCTGGACCAGCGAGATAAAGGCGGCGGCGATCAGCAGCTTGTCCGCAATCGGGTCCAGCAGAATGCCCAAAGTGGTGATTTGCCGCCGCCGGCGCGCCAGGTAGCCATCCAATAAGTCGGTGATCGCGGCCGCCAAAAAAATAATGGTTCCGTAAATCTCCTGGTTGGGCAAACGGGTGCTGAACAGCACCGCGATCAATAGCGGCACGAGAAAAATGCGCAACAAGGTCAGGCTATTGGGCAGGTTCAAACGGTCACCGGGGTGCCCGGCCCACGCTGCGCCGCCGTATGCACCACCCTCATTTGAACCCACCTGTCCGCATCCGTCAAACCCCACACGGGTCTGGCGCGCGTCCATTTTGCTCGCGTGGCTCAGTTTGTGTCCGTCCTTTGATGGGCGCGGGCCCCAGCGCGGCTGCGCCGCGCGCCCCGCTTGTGCTCGCACCGGCATGGGGACCCCGGTGCCCCATGCCGGTGCTGCGCTCGCGGGGACCGCGCCTGCATTGCTTGCCGGGGGCGGGCCGCCCTGC
>DATNAC010000059.1:0-12268 GCA_035573035.1 Terriglobales bacterium | reverse complement strand
CGAAATTCTTTATAGTGTCTTGCAAGATTGTGTTTACCTTCAGTCGGATTTTCCCCAGGCGGTACGCAACGTGGATTGCCTTCCCGAACTCACCCAACTGGCGCGGCGGCTCGATGCGGGCCGGCTCCCGGAATGGGTTGAGGGACTCGATCGAATGCAAGCCGCGACCGGACGAAACGTGTTTCGCCCGCTAGCCCTGGATAGTTGGGCACTTGGTTTGGCGGACAACGCCAGCTAAGGCCCGGGAACGCCGTCGGGAGGACTGGAGCCGCGCACTTATGGCCTCGACCCTGAATGACACGCTGCAGCGCCGGAATCCCGACCCGGAAATGTCGGCTAACCGCAAGTTGATCCGACCCTCGCTCGCCGAGGTGCGGGATCAACTGGCGCGCAGCAGCTCCAGCGGTGCGGCCGCCGCCCCGGCTCTGACCGGCGCCACGGCTCCCGCCCCCCGCCTGCCCAAGAAGCCCATCCCTCCCGATCAGACCAACGCCGAGAGTTTCTACTTCCTCAAGCAGATGCAAACCAAGACCGAGATGGTCCTGGTGCTCAAGGACGGCGAGCGCGTGCGCGGGGTGATCGAATGGTATGACCGCCACTGCCTGAAGGTGCACCGTACGGGCGAGCCCAACCTGCTCATCTACAAAGACATCATCAAGTACATGTACAAGCTGGAGGACGAGCAGCGCGCCGCGCGCTGACGCGGAGCGGGCGCAGCGCGGCGCGGAGTCCCTGCGCCGCCCCCAGGAATGCGAACCGGGCGGCAAGGCCGGGGGCCGGGCGCATATAGAATAGAAGCGTTCATGCCCGATCCGGCTTCCTACTCCGCCCCTACCCCGGTTCGCCGCTCTCCACGCCCCTTACGGCGCGGCGTGGCCCTGCTTCCCTCGCTCTTCACCGTCGCCAACCTGGGGATGGGCTGGTATGCCATTCAGCAGACAGTGCTGGCGCTGCAAGCCAATGCCCTGTCTTTTGAGCCCGCCTCGTTGCTGGATAGCGCCGCCAAAGCGATTGGCTGGGCTATTTTGCTGGATGGCCTCGATGGGCGCATTGCTCGCATGGCCAATGCCTCCAGCGCCTTCGGCCGGGAATTCGACTCCCTCGCCGACGTCATCAGTTTCGGCGTGGCCCCAGCTCTGCTCGCCTACGTTTGGGGATTGCGTTTCCTCACCCTCGGTCCCGCCGCCACCGTGAGCCTGAACCGGGCGGCGCAAATCGTGGTCTTTCTCTTTGTGGTAGCCGGCGCCGCGCGCTTGGCCCGGTTTAACATCGCGACCGACGAATCGCGTCCCTCGAATCCGGGCAAGCCGGGGAAGCGCTACTTTGTAGGTATGCCGATCCCGGCCGCCGCGGGCGCAATTGCCGCCGTGATTCACTTCTTTGCCTCGCCGTCCTTTCTGTTCACCGCCATCAATCGTTCGGGCACCATTGCCGTGGTCTGGATGCTCTTCGTCCTTAGCCTGGGATGGATGATGGTCAGTACATGGCGGTTCTACAGTTTCAAAGACATTGACCTGGGGCGGCGGCATCCCTACTTCATCATGGTAGTGTTGGCGGCGTTGATGGCCGGGCTTTGGATCGCTTCCGAAATCGTCTTGCTTGCCGTGGTGGTGGTGTACATCGGCTCGGCGCTGACATGGCGGCTCACGTATTCCCTTCACCGGCAGCGGCGCGAGGCGCACTAACTCATGGTTCGAGTCGGTATTATCGGAGCGCCGGGGCTCCTGGCCAAAGAGCTGAACAACGCCTTGGAGGAACGCAAGTTTCCGACCCTTTCGCCGCGTCTGCTCACCATGGACGCGGTCGAACCGGCGTTGCTCGGAATTGTGGCCTTCGGCGATGAGGCTGCGGTCATCGAGCCATTTTCCGCGGATATGCTAGCGGAGTTCGACGTGCTGTTCCTGTCGGGCAGCGCCGCCGACGCCCGCCGGGTAGCGGAGTTGGCGCGGGTGGCGCATCCCTGTCCACTGCTGGTGGATCTGGCCGGGGCACTCGATCACGAGCCTGGAGCGCGGCTGGCGGGATTTGAAGCCGAGCCCGGCGATGGCGGTGGGGCGCGCCTGCTGGTCGTCGCACACCCCGCGGCTCAGATGTTGGCGCTGCTGTTGGAGCGGCTCGAAAGGTGCGGCCGGATCGAGGTGGCCGCAGCCACCGTGTTCGAACCCGCCAGCCAACGCGGGATGGCCGGGATTCAGGAGCTGGAACAACAGACGGTCAAGCTGCTGGCGCTGCAGGCGCTGCCACAAGCCGTGTTCGACGGCCAAGTGGCGTTCAATTTGCGGATGAGCTTGGGTGAAGGAGCCGTACCGAGTCTGGCATCGGTGCGCGAGCGGATTCTCGCCGACACCCGCACCCTCTGTGGCCAGGCCGCCGGGCGGCTTGCGCTGCAAGTTCTGCAGCCACCGCTCTTCCATGGTTCGGTGGTGTCGCTATTTGTCGGTTGGGTCTCCGCGCCGCCCGCGGCCGCGGTGCAGACAGCGCTGGAGAGTCCATGGCTGCGGCGGGTCGAGAGCCCCGATGTGGTGAGCGTGGCCGGCGAGGATACGGTGCAAGTGAGCGGGCCGCGGATGGATGCCGGACACGGTATGTGGCTGTATGCCGGCACCGATAATCTTCGCCGTATCGCCTTCAGCGCGGTGGATGCCGCCGCGGCCGCGCTGGCGCGGAGGCCGGCATGAACCCGGGCCCCCGCGCCGCAGCCACCGCGGCCGCGCTGCTGGCGGCGTGGCTGTTCGCCGGCTGCGGTTATCACTTCGCGGGGCGGCCCACCATCCTGCCTCCCGCCACCCATGTGGTGGCGGTGCTACCTTTCCAGAACCACACCGGGCAGCCGCAGCTCTCGCAAGCGATCAGCGCCGCCGTCGCCCAGGAGTTCGAACGCCGTACACACTATCACGTGCAAGCGAGCGCGGTCGGTTGCGATGCGGCTCTCCACGGCGACCTGCGGAGCGTGGAAATTACGCCGGTAACCTTCGACGCCACGAGTGGCCGGGCCACCACCGTCGAGGTGGTGATTCACGTCCAGGCCTGGATGACCACCGAGCCCGGCGGCCACGAGGTCTACCGCAACAACGACCTGGTGTTTCACGATGAGTACCAGATCAGCCCGCAGCAGTCGAACTTCATCGAAGAAGACTCCAGCGCCTTTCGCCGCCTGAGCCAATCCCTCGCCCAAACGCTCGTGGCGGACATTGTGGAGGCGTTTTGAGCGGCGGGCTGAGCCTGAACACGGTGCGCCCGGTGTACACGCTGGTGGGCGACGAAATCTTCCTCCGGGACAGATTCCGGGCCGAGATGGCGGCCCTCGTGCCCCCGGACATGGAGGAGTTCGCCCTGTTCGACGAGGATTTGGCGGCGACGCCGCTCGATGAAATCCTGGATCGCGCCCGCACTCCCTCGCTCATGGCGCCGCTCCAGATCTTTTTCGTGCGCAACGCCAAGGAATTGTTCGGAAGGGGCGCTTCCGCGGCGGAAAGCGACACGGGCAAGGAATCCGCCAAGAAATCCAAGCGCAAGCACGGCGACTTTCCCGCCAACCTGGAGCGGTTCGTATCCGCGCAGAAGGGCGTGACCGCGGCGGTGTTGGTGTTCCTGGCGGACCATCTGCATCTCCCCGCGGACCGGCAGCGCATGTCGCTCGAAGACAAGGGCAAGCTGCAGCGCATCGAGGCAACCCTGGGCGCCTGCGGCAGCCTGATTCCCTGCGCGCGCGTATCCGAAGCGACGGCGGCCACCCTCGCCCGCGAAATGGCCGCGGCACGGGACGCGGAGTTAACCGCGCCCGCGGCTCGCCTGCTGGCGGAAATGTTGGAGGGAGACCTGGGCCGGATTCGCCAGGAAGTGGACAAACTGGCGGCCTACGCCCTGCCCGGGCGGCAGATCACGCCGGAGGCGGTCACCGCCCTGGTGGCGGCCTCGCGCGTGGGTTCGAGCTTCGAACTGGCGCAGCGCCTGGGCCGCGGCGACCGCGCCGGCAGCTTAGCCAGCCTGGAGCGGATCTGGGCGGACGAGGGCGACGGCGGCGCGATCGGGCTGGTATTCCAGCTCAGCCGCGCGTTCAAGATGGCGCTGATCCTGCGCCAGGAAAAGGTGCGCGACCGCAGCGGCATCTACCGCGTACTGCCCGAGGGCTTGCGGCCCCCGGGGTTTGCCGCGGATGCGGTGCTGGGACTCAGCCGTTCCATGCCGGAGGCGCGCCTGCGCGAGGGCATTCGCCGCCTGCATGGCGCGGACGTGACGCTGCGCTCGCAGCCGCCCACGATGAAAGGCGTGTTCGAGGACGTGATCGTGGCGCTGACACGAGCTTGAGTCTCAGGGGACCAGCTCGAGCCGATGCTGGCGGTGCGCCGCCACCGCGGCGGGCGAGAACCACAGCGGCAACGCCACCCCGCGCAGATAGGCGAGGTACTGGTCGCGGTAGTGCGGGTTGAAAAGTTGTCCGGACTCGCCCGCCACCAGGGTCACGGTGGAGCGGTCCCAGGCGCCCACATCGGCGACAAACCGCATGCTGGGACCGAGATCGTTGGGATCGCCCAAAGCAACGTTGCGCGCCTGTTTGACCGTAAGCGGACTGCCATTCAACTCCACCGGGCCAAGATCGGCAAAATTGCGCACCACCGGGAAATGCGACCACACCGGGTGCTGCACGCTGAGGGTCTCAAAGCGTCCCCAATGCTGGTCGCTGGGCGTGTTCCCCAGGCTCTCGACGACACTGGCCAGGCTGTCGAGCAACAGCCCGTTCCAACCGCGCCCGGCGTAGTCGGGCGGCAGCCACTGTGGGGGATGCGCGGCCAGCAGCCACTGCTCAAAAACCGGCGCCTCATCCCAGTTGTACCGCCGGGCCAGCGGGTCGCCGAGCTTGGGGCTGAGGACGCGGCGCAAAAACTCCCGACGTGTCTGATAGGCCAGCGTGGGGCCGGCGCCGGTGTGGCCCATGGCGCCACGGAAGCCGCGGAGCTGGCGCAAGGCCTGTTGCAGCGGCACCGGCAGCCGGGTTCCGGCCGCGGTGACGGCTTCGCCGGCGGCGATGAGCGCGGCGGCGAAGTCGCGATCCTGCTCGGAGTACACATCCTGTTGCAATCGCCCCATGGCGGAGGCGTTCCAGCGCGGCAGTTGCGAGAGCAACTGGTAAATGCGGCGGGTACGGTTGGGCGCGTCCCAATCGGTGGAGATGGTGTAGGGATAGCCATCCGGCGTGATCCGGCTATTGGCGGTGGCGAGCACGCCGGCGGCGGGATCCTGCACGCGGGGGAGCTGACCGAAGGGAATCCACCCGTGCCAATCAAGGCTGGCCGTATTTCCGGGCACCGGCACCGAGCCATCGTAGCCTTGGCGCAGCGGCACCCAGCCCGCGCACTGGTAGGCGATGTGGCCCTGGTCGTCGGCATAGACGAAGTTCTGCGTGGGTCCGGCAAAGCCGGACAGCGCGGATTCGAACTGGGCAAAGTTGTGTGCCTGGTCAATCGCCAGAAAGATGTGGGTCGCCTGTAAGGCGCCGGGGGCATACATGCTCCAGGCCAGGGCCAGCGGACCGCCGGCGTCGCGGGCGATCACCGGACCGTGAGGCGTGACCGTCACATCCAGCGGCACGGGTGCGGCGCCGCGCACGCCGATGCTCTCGTGCCAATGCCGCAGGGGCTGCCAGCCGCGGGGCGTGAGCACGTTCCCCTTGCCGTCGAAGGTTTCGCGGTACAGGTCCTGGACGTCGGCACGGGTATTGGTCACGCCCCAGGCAATGTGCTGGTTGTGGCCGATGACGATGCCGGGCACGCCGGCAATCGCCACTCCGGCGACATCGACGCCGGGAGCGCTCAACTGCGCGGTCCACCACAGGCCGGGAATCTGGAATTGCAGGTGCGGGTCATTCGCCAAAATCGGTTTGCCGGTGAAGCTGTGCATGCCGGCCAGTACCCAGTCGTTGCTGCCGCCGCGGTGGTCCAATCGTGGCGCGGGCCCCAGCACAGCTTCGCCGCGCGCCCCGCCCAGGCTCGCCGCGGCTTGGGGGCTCCCGCGGGCCCAAGCCGCGGCGGATTTTCGCCGTGGCGGAGGCGCGGCAAAGACCGGTAAGCCCGATCCGAATTGCGGCCCCAAGCGCGGACCCAGCGCCCCCGGAACGACATCCCAAGCCGAGCGCCGCGGGAAAAGCTGCTGCGCCAGGCCCGGGCCAATGCGCGCGGTGATGGTCTCGCGCAAGAGTTTGTCGTCGTAGTCGGATCCCAGCACCTGGTACATGTAGGCCGCCAGGGCGAGCGAATCGCGCGGCGTCCATGCCTCCGGACGGTAGCGCAGCAGCCAGAATTCGAGCGGCAGCCTCCGGCCGCGGTCGGTGATGAACGAGTTCACCCCGGCGGCAAAGGCGGTGAGCAGTGCGGCTTCCTGAGGCTGCATCCGCGCGGCCTCGGCAGCGGCGGTGCGTCCCAGTCCGAGTTCCCGGTTCTTCCGATCCACGTCCAGCGCGACCGGGCCGAACACCTCCGCCAGCCGGCCTTCCCCCAGCCGGCGCATGAGGTCCATTTGCCAAAGCCGGTCCTGGGCCATGGCAAACCCCTGCGCCATGTACAAATCGTGGATGTTTTGGGCTTGGATATGGGGGATGCCCAGATTGTCGCGGACAATGCTTACCGGAGCCTGCAAGCCCTGGAGCCGGAGCCGGCCGTCCCAGTGCGGCTGATCGCTTCGCACGTACCAATAGATCAGCCCGGTCAGAACCGCAATCACCAGCAGCAAGCCAATGGCAATATCCAGCGCGAGGTGAAGGCGGCGCAGCCGGGGCGGAGGCGGGATCGAGGCGTCAGGCGTTACCGGCATGGCTGAGCCGCGCGCGGCCCCTGATCATTGTAATTTTTTTTATCCCGGGTTTGCTACAATCAGCCCCCAGGAAAGGTTGTCACAACAGTCATGCCATCCCCCCGGGCTTGTCCTCGCTGCAAGTCGATCGACGTGCACCGCGTGAAACGCAATTGGTGGGACCGTGTCCTTCGGCGTCCGCAGGTCTTCCGCTGCGATGAGTGCCACAAGCGCTTCGGTCCGCGGAACTGATACCGGCGCATGGGCTTTACCTGGTTCGATACCGCGATCGTCATTCTGTATTTGGCCGGGACGCTGGCGATTGGTCTCGCCGCCAAGCGCTTTCTCTCCGACATCAGCGATTATCTGGTTGCCGGGCGCGGGCTTGGCCTGTTTCTCGGCATCGCCACCCTGGCGGCGACGGAGACCGGCACCGTCACCTTCATGTACTACGCCCAACTCGGCTTCCAGACCGGGTTTTCGGCCTTCGTCACCGGCCTGATTTCCGGGCTGGTGATGCTGATGGTGGGTTACACCGGCTTCATCATCCACCGCTTCCGGAAGCTGGAGCTGATGACGGTGCCGGAGTACTTCGAGCGCAAGTACAGCCGGGGGCTGCGGGTGTTGACCGGATGCCTGGTGGCGCTGGGCGGCATCCTGAACATGGGGATGTTCCTCCGGGTGGAGGGCGAGTTTCTGGTCATTCTCACCGGAATCCCGTTTCACTACCTGAAGATCGCGATGACGGGCATCCTGCTGATCGAGTTGCTGTACACCGTGGTCGGCGGCATGCTCTCGATCGTGATCACCGACTTCGTGCAGTACGTGGCGCTGAGCGTGGGCACCATCATCGTCACGCTCTACTGCGTCGCCAAGGTGGGCTGGGGCTCGATGGTGCATGCGGTTTCGGCCCACATGGGCGCGCCCGGATTCAACCCGCTCACCAACCCCACCTACGGCGCCGGCTACATCATCTGGCAGGTCATTCTCTGGACGGCGGTGGACACCTGCTGGCAGACCACCGCCATGCGCACCATGTCCATGAAGACGCCCGAACTCAGCAAGAAGGTCTTTGGCTGGACCGGGTTGATCTTTTTGGGGCGCGGCATGCTGCCCATGCTGTGGGGGATCGCGGCGCTGGCGGCGCTGGGGCCGGGATTCGACTCCATGCAAGCCATGCCGACGCTGCTGGCGCATCTGCTGGGGCCCGGCGTGAAGGGACTGGTCGTGGCGGGCATGCTGGCCGCAACCATGTCGGTGAACAGTTCCTACCTGCTGGGCTGGAGTTCGATCATCTCGCAGGACATCGTGGGCCCGTTACGCGCGGCCCGCCAGAGGCGGCCGCTCAGCTCGCGCGCCCAGATCCGCATCAACCGCATCGCCAACGTGTTCGTGAGCGCCTTCATCCTCTGGTGGAGCTTGTGGTATACGCTCTCCGGACCGCTATATTTGTACCTGAACCTGACGGCAACGATTTTTCTCTCGGGCACCTTTGCCGCGGTAATCGGCGGTCTCTACTGGAAGCGGGCCAATCTGGCCGGCGGTTACGCCGCGATGATCTGCGGAGCGGGGGCCACCGTGGGCTACTTCGTACTGAACCTGCCCGCCACGTACTCGGGCTTCGCGGCCTTCGGGCTGGCGGCGGCGGCCATGATCGTGGGTTCGTGGCTGGGCGAGCGGCGCAAGCCGCGGGGAGAGGCGGCCTATGGCTAGTGCCGGATTCTGGCTCTGGTTCTGGACCATCGCGCTGATCGGCGCCGGCGCCGTCTTCGCCGGTATCACCGCCGTGGTGGCGGTGCGCGGCGGCGCCGAGCTGTGGCGCATGTTCCGCCGGCACTGACTGGCGCGGACGGGGCGTGTCCCCATGCGAAAATAAGCCATGATCCAGACCCTGTTCGGGCCGCCGCCGAAGGCCACGCTGTTCGAGCGCCTGCAAGAAAAAGTCGCCGGGGCGGTGGAGAAGACCCGCGACAACCTGGTGGCCCAGGTCGAGGACCTGTTCCAGGGCAACGCCCAGATTAGCCCCGAGTTGCTGCGCCAGCTCGAGAGCACGCTTATCAACGCCGACCTGGGAGCGCGCACCGCCGGCGAAATCGTCGCCGCCGTGCGCGCCCAGATCGAGCAGCAGCGGGCACGCGATGTGGCCACCACCCCCGAGGCGGTGCGGGCGGCGATCAAGATGGAACTGGTCAAAATCTTCGACCGCACCGTGGCCGCGCCGCGCGAGAACAGCGACGGCGGCCCCTTCGTCATCATGATGGTCGGGGTCAACGGCACCGGCAAGACCACCTCGATCGGCAAACTGGCGCAACGCTACAAGAACGAGGGGTTCACCTCCCTAATCTGCGCCGGCGACACCTTCCGCGCCGCCGCCGCCGAGCAGGTGGGGGTCTGGGCGCAGCGCGCCGGGGTCGAGGTCATCCAGCAGAAGCCGGGCGCCGATCCCTCGGCGGTACTCTTCGACGCTCTCACCGCCGCCAAGTCGCGGCAGGTGAATTACGTGCTGGTGGATACCGCCGGCCGGCTGCACACCAAGACCAACCTGATGCAGGAGTTGGCCAAGATGCGCCGCACCGCCGAACGTTTGGTAGCGGGCGCACCCCATGAAACGCTCCTGGTGCTCGACGCCACCACGGGACAGAACGGCCTGCAACAGGCGCGGCAATTCACCCAGGCCGCCAGCCTCACCGGCCTGATCGTCACCAAGCTGGACGGCACCGCGCGCGGCGGCATCGTGGTCGCCATCGCGCGCGAGCTGGGCCTGCCGGTACGCTACATCGGCGTGGGTGAAAAGGCCGAGGACCTGATTCCCTTCGAACCCGGCCAGTTCGTCGAGGCGCTGCTCGGGGGCGCCAGGCCCGTCGCGGCGGCCTAGAGCCTAACGACCGCCACGGCCCGCCGGCGCCGGCGCCGGCGGCAGCGGCGGACGCGGCAGCATCTCCGGCAGGTTGGCGGTCTGGTAGACGAACGCCGCCACGATGGCCGCGTTGCGCTCCATGTCCCAGGGAATGACGTGCTCGTACACGTCCGCGCTGGAGTGGTGCACGCGGGTTTCGTAGTCGAGCGGATCCTGGATGAACTGGAAGCCGGGGATGCCATCCGCCACGAAGCTGAGGTGGTCGGTGCCGCCGGTGTCGCGGATGGTGAGCGTGTTCATGCCGTAGTCGTGGAAGGGCTGCATCCAGCGCTCGAACAACGGCGCCACCATGTCGTTGCCCTGCAAATAGACGCCCCGGATCGCGCCCGAACCGTTGTCCACGTTGTAGTAGCCGCTGACTTGCTTCTGCTCGGGCAGCACCTCACCGGCGGCATTGCGGAAGTGCTGTAGCGCGTAGGCGCGCGAACCCAGGAGTCCCTGCTCCTCCCCGGTCCAGAGCGCGATGCGCACCGTGCGCCGCATCTTCAGGCCGCTGACCTTGAGCAGGCGCAACGCCTCCATCATGGTGGCCGCGCCGGCGGCGTTGTCGGCGGCTCCGGTGCCCGACTGCCAGGAGTCGAAGTGGCCGCCCAACATGACCAGTTGGCTGGCCAGGTCGCCGCCGGGAATTTCGCCGGTGATGTTGAACGAGTCCAGCCCGTTTTCGGTGTGATAGGTGTTTTTGACGTTGATGTCGAGCGTCACCGGCACCTTCTTTTCCAGGGTGCGATAGACGCGTCCATAGCTCTCATTGGCCAGTGCCAGTTGGCATGGCGTCGGCGGCGCCTCCGCGCTCTGCAGCGGGGTGGAGCGGCCGCCCGGGCCCGCGCTATCGGCTCCGGTGCCCTGGGCCACGAACACGGTCCCATCGTTGGAGTTACCGCGGCCCGGTGCAAGCACGCAGGCCACGCCCTCGTCCAAAAAGAATTTCATCAACTGCGCCGGCGACACGCCCGCCGCCGGTCCCCTGCCGCCGCGGCCTACGCCACCGCGTCCGCGCGCCGGCTGCGCAGTCTCGAGGCCGCGCAGCTCCTGGTCGCTATAGCGCAGGAACTCGCCGGTGATCTGCGAACCCGTACCCTCCACGATCGGGATGGTGGGCAGCGGCTGGTCGAGCACGAACTTGCCGCGCAGTTGGCCGCGGTACTTAGCGAAATCAGCGGGCGCCGCAATGCTCACGATCTCGGCCGGCGCCTTGACGTCGCCATTCGTCCCCGGCGTCCAGGCGGCGGCGTAGGCGATGAGAGGATACACACGCGGACTGATCTCCTGCACGGAGGTAAAGTCATTGGACCAGCCGCGGCCGAAGGTCCAGGGCTCCTCGTGCACGTTGGCGATGCCCCAGGAAGTCATCTCCTTCTCCGCCCAGTGCGCGGCTTCGCGCATGTCGGGCGAGTTGGTGAGCCGCGGGCCGTAGACGTCGGTCAGCCAGCTCTCGATCTCCATCACATGGGAGTCGGTGGTCTCCAAACTTTTGAGCTTGTGGATGGCCGACAAGTCGGGCGAGCCGGCGGTCTGTGCCAGCAGCCCCAGTGACAGGAGTGACACCGCGGAGACAGTGAGAAGGCGACGCGAGATTCCCATAGGCGGCAGTATGCCGCGTTCAGGCCGGCCCGCGCAAGATCAACAGCCGGAGCTCGGTCATTTCTTGAATGGCGCTGCGCAAGCCTTCGCGGCCGAACCCCGACTGCTTCACCCCGCCGTAGGGCATGGGATCCATGCGCCAACTGGAGACCTCGTTGAGCAGCAACGCGCCCACTTCGAGCTGCTGGAAGGCGCGCAGGGCGAAGTCAATGTCCCGGGTGAAGATTCCCGCCTGCAAACCGAAGCGGCTGGCGTTGGCCTCGCGCAACGCCTCTTCCGGATGGTCGTAAGGCGCCAGCACCATGACCGGGGCGAAGGCTTCCTCCTTGTAGATGGCGGCGGCGGGAGGAACATTTTCCAGAATGGTCGGCCAGACGAAGCCGCCGTCGCGTTTGGCGCCGCAGGCGGCCACCGCGCCCTGGGCCAGGGCCTCCTGGATCCACCTCTCGGCCCGGATAGCGGCCTCTTCCGTGATCATGGGGCCCAGGTCGGTAGTATCGTCAGCGGGATCGCCCAGCCGCAGCTTGTTGGCGGCGGCCACCAGGCGGTCGCGCAGTTGGCCGTAAATTTTGCGGTGAATATAGACGCGCTGCACCGAAATACAGCTTTGCCCGGCATACGCGAAGGCGCCGGCGGTGAGGCGGGCGGCGGCCAGATCGAGGTCCGCATCCTCGTGTACCAAGTTGGGGGCGTTGCCACCGAGTTCCAGCGTGACGCGCTTGGAGCCGGCGGCGGCCTTCAGCTTCCAGCCCACCTCGGCGCTGCCGGTGAAGGAAAGCATCGCGACACGGCCGTCCTGGAGCAACTGCGTCACCGGTTCCGCCCCGCCCGCGATCACGTTGACCGCTCCTGGAGGCAGCTCCAAACCCTGGGTGAGCTCGCCCAAGCGCAGCGCGGTGAGCGGGGTGCGCGGGGAAGCCTTAACGACGATCGGATTGCCGCTCGCGATGGCGGGGGCCAACTTGTGCAGCACGAGGTTGA
>DATNAC010000058.1:0-7320 GCA_035573035.1 Terriglobales bacterium | reverse complement strand
CTCGATGCGGCCGCTGGCGCTGGGCCGGAAGAACTGGATCCACCTGGGGAGCGCGCTGGCCGGGCCGCCCATCGCCGCCATCCTCTCGGTGGTTGAGACCTGCCGCCGCCTCGATCTGCCGCTGCGCACCTATCTGGCCGAGGTACTGCCCGGCCTCGACCGCCGCCCTCGCTCCACTGTCCCCTCTCTCACGCCCATCGCCTGGGCCGCCGCCCGCTGACCTGGGTTCGCTGGACGGATACGATCGATTGCAGGAAGCGTATCTGGAGGAGTACCGGACAAAGGGGAGTGAGCGCGGCCACGGCGGGCTATGAAACGCCAGCCGCGAGCACCCTGGACGAGATTGACGCGGCGTCGATCATCACGTAGATGGTGGATTCCCTGTTGTAGGCCTCATCCCCGCAGCGTTCAGTGGTGAGCGAGATCCACCCATATCGCCGCCAGCCAAACGCCGCACACCGCGAACCACCACAGCCAGCCTTTCCGCGCTCTACAGCGAACGAGCAAGCCTCCCGAGATAACATTGGCTAAGAAGAGAAAAAAGAAGACCGGTACTGCCAAGGCCCACACGATGGGCTCTCCCGCGATCGGAATTATCCCATGCTCCTGAGGTATCCTCCAGCCGCGAGATGCAAGCCAGAGGAAGAGCAAGGCACCGGCGGCATTGGCCCCTGCTGCGGCGCGTCTAACATGAATGTGCGAACGCGTCCGCTCGGCGAATCGGGCGAGCTAGAGCTGGTTTCATAAATAGGTACGCCGCGTGAATGGGGCTTGCGGTCGGGCGAGTCGGAGGAGAGAATGAAGCAGCTCTGGAAACTCCAAACCGACGATGGCCAGCCGATCAGGACTGACCGAGGACCAATGGGCGCGAATCGAGCCACTGCTGCCGACGCTGCCGCGTCGGCGCGACGGCAGAGGTCGGCCTTGGAGGAACAATCGCGGCTGTTTCGAGGGCATTTTGTGGGTGCTGCGCACGGGAGCGCGATGGCGGGATATGCCGTCGGAATACCCGAGTGGGGTGACCTGTTGGCGGCGGCTGAAGGAATGGGAAGAGGCCGGCGTTTGGGAGGCGGCGTGGCGGCAACTGCTCTCCGACCTGGACCGGAAGGGTCTGCTGAAATGGGACGAGGCTTTCGCCGACGGCAGCTTTGCCCCGGCGAAAAAGGGGGCTCGGAAGTCGGCAAGACCAAGCGCGGCAAGGGAACGAAGTGGATGCTACTGGTGGACGGTGAAGGTGTTCCGCTCGGAGCACTCCTGGCGTCTGCCTCGCCGGCGGAAGTAACGCTGTTGGAGCCGACGCTCGAAAAAGTACTCCTGCCCTGCGCCGACGGCCGCCTGCGCGCGCCCCAGCTGCCGCGCATTATCGCCGACAAGGCCTACGATAGCGACGACCTGAGGCGGCGACTGTTGGCCCGGGGCACAGAGTTGATTGCGCCGAACCGCAGCCACCGAAAACGCAAAACCGCCGACGGTCGTACCTTGCGGCGCTATCGTCGCCGTTGGAAAGTAGAACGGACCTTTGCCTGGCTGAGCAACTTTCGGCGGCTCGCCATCCGTTGGGATCGCCTCTTTGTGATCTACCGCGGCCTTTTCCACGTCGCCTGCCTGCTCATTGCCGCAAGGCATTTATGAAACCAGCTCTAGTGTAGTGCGTCACAAATTGCAGGCATTATGCCAATGCCCCGTATGCGACTTTACCCCAAGGCATGCCGAGCGCGCCCGCACCGGCCGCACGGAATGGGCCGCCATCGCCCCGTTCTATGAGCAGCTCGTGCGCCTGACCCCGTCCCTCGGCGCCCGCACCGCCCACGCCGCCGCGACGGCGGAAACCGCCGGGCCCGCCGCCGGCCTCGCCTGTCTGGACGCGGTCGACGAGGAGGCCGCCGCGGGCTATCAGCCTTACTGGGCGGTGCGCGGCCATCTGCTCGGGCAACTGGGACGCCATGGGGAGGCCCGCGCCGCCTACGACATCGCCATCGGGCTCAGCGAGGATTCCGCCGTGGGCGATCATCTGGGGTCGAAACGCCGCGCCTTGGCGCGTCATTGATGGGCGCGGGACCCCGAGCGGCTTCGACGCTCGACCCGCTTGACGCTCGACCGGGCCGGGGGCCCTGGAGCCCCAGCCCGGTCGGGTGCGCGCGTCATTGGTGGCGTAGGGCGACCATGGGGTCCACTCGGGCGGCGCGGCGGGCGGGGATGTGGCAGGCGAGCAGAGCGACCGCGGCGAGAAGCAGCCCGACCGAGACGAAGGTCAGCATGTCGGTGTCACTGACGCCGTAGAGTTGGGCCTTCAGTAGGCGGGTGAATGCTCCGGCGAGCACTGCGCCCACGACGAGGCCCGCCAGCGTGAGCCGGAATCCCTGGCCCAGCAGGAGACGGTAGACTGCTCCCTTGCGGGCGCCGAGCGCCATACGGATGCCGATCTCCCGCGTGCGTTGGCGCGTGCTGTAGGCCACGACGCCATAGAGGCCGACGGCGGCGAGCAGCATGGCCAGCAGGCCGAAGGAGCCGGCAAAGGTGGCGGCGGCGCGTCCAAAGAGCGTGCCCAGCTGCATGGTGACGGGGAGCGGATTCACGTTGAACAGCGGCAAGTCGGGATTGAGTTGGTGGATGGCTATTTCCAGGGACGCGGCCACGGTGCGCGGATCGCCGGTGGTGCGGAGGTGAATGATGGTGTCGTGCGTGGGGCTGTAGGACTGGGCGTCGGGCAGGTAGATGACCGGCTCGGGGGGCAGGGTGAGGAAGCGGTAGCGGGCGTTGCCGGCCACCCCGACAACGGTGAAGCGCTCGCCGCCGTCCGTCACCTGTTGGCCGAGAGGGTTGGCGCCGGGCCAGTAGCGATCGGCAAAGGCCTGGTTGACGACGGCCACGGGCTGTGATTCCGCAGTATCCGCGGCGGTGAATTCGCGGCCGGCCATCAGCGCGGTGCGCAGTGTGCGAAAGTAATTCGGCCCGACAATCGCCCGGCTGATCTCCATGGATTCGTGGGGCTGCGGCACGTACCCCTGAACTTGCAGATAGTCGGTGTGGAGGCTGAAGCTGAGCGGTGAAAAATCCGCCAGGGTCGCGGATTCGACCCCGGGTAGCGCCGCGAGCCGGTCGAGCACCTGGCGGTCAAAGGCCGCACCCGTTGCGCGGGTGTAACCAGCCGGCGAAAGCTCATACGAGGCGAGCAGCACATGATCGGCCTCGAATCCCGGGTCGGCCTGCCGGGCCTTCCGCAGGCTGCGGGTGAAGAGCCCCGCACAGACCAGCAGAACGAGCGAGAGGGCAATCTGCGCCACCACCAGGCCGCTCAGGAGCCGGGACTTGTGCCAGGTCAGCGAGACGCTGGCCGCTTCCTCCTTGAGGACCGATTGCACCGGCAGACGCGAAGAGCGCAGGGCCGGAAGAATCCCGATGATGATCGCCGCCAGGATGGAGACCGCAATCGTCGCGAACAATACCCGTTGATCCACGTGCGCGCCGAGGGTCAGCGGCAGCGAGCTGGGCGGAACGAAGGCGGCGATGCCGCGGGAGGTCCACTCGGTAATCACCAGAGCGGCCGTACCGCCGAGCAGACCCAGCAGCAGGCTCTCGATCACAAACTGGCGGATGATCGCCGGACGCGAAGCACCCATGCCCAGCCGGATGGCCATCTCGCGGCGGCGTTCCACCGAACGCACCAACAGGAGACTGGCCACGTTGGCGCAGGCCAGCAGGAGCAGGACCGCGGCGAGCGCCAGCAACATCGGAAGGGTCTTGTACAGGTAGCCGTTGATGCCAAAGGGAGATCGCCACAGGGGGTCGAGAGAGATCGCGTTCGGGCTGTTGCGGTGATCCTCGGGGAAGCGCTCGGCGATGCCCTGCATGAGCAGGTTGAGTTCGGCCTGTGCCTGAGCGCTGGTGACGCCCGGGCGCAGCCTTCCGAGCACGTTCAGCCAGAAGATGCCGCGATAATCGGGGCGGTTGAAACCCCATACGTCACGATCCATGGGGAGAGGAATCCACAGTTCTTCGCGAAGCCCGGGGGCACTGCCGGTGAAATCCCGCGGGGCCACCCCCACCACCGTGTAGGGATGGCGGTTGATCTGGATCGCTTTGCCGATGATGCTCGGATCGCCGCCGAAATGGTGCTGCCAGACGCCGTAACCGATGACGACCACGGCAGCGCCGGCGTGCGGCGCTCCCTCCCGCGGAAGAAAGGCGCGGCCGAGAACCGGGTGGACGCCGAGGAGATCAAAATAATTGGCGGTGGTCAGAGCCCCGTAGATGCGCTCGGGCCGGGCGACACCGGTGAGCGACATGTAGTCATGGTGATAGCCGAGAAGTCCGGAGAACGTCCGGGTGCGCCGGCTGAGGTCAAGGAGGTCGGGAAAGGAAAACGGCGGGGTGGGATTATCGGTGCGATTGCCGCGCATGATGGTGAGCAGGTCGCTGGTGTGGGCGGCGCCGGGAATCGGGTTCCACAGGGTGGCGCTCACCCAACTCAGCACGGTGGTATTGGCGGCGATGCCGAGCGCCAGGGTCAGAACGGCGACGGCGGTGAATCCCGGGTTCTTGCGCGTCAGGCGAAGCGCGTACTTCAGATCGGAGAGCAGATTTTCGAGCCAGGGAAGACCGGCCTCGTCGTGCTGACGCCGGCGTATGGCCTCGACTCCGCCCAGCTTGATCGCCGCCTGACGCCGCGCTTCCGCCAGGGACATGCCGGCGCGCAGATTCGCTTCGGTCTGGAGCGCCAGATGTTCGGCGATCTCCTCGCGCAGGCGCTGGTCGGGGCTGTGTCCGGTGGCGAAGTTCCCGAGGCGAATCATGAAGCGCCGCAGTGCTCTCATGTCAGGTCCTCCGCCTTCACGGTGAAGAAGCGGGCGATGATGGCCGCGCTCAGTTCCCAGTAGCGTGTCTCCGCCTGGAGTTGTTTGCGGCCGGCCGCGGTAAGCCGATAGAAGCGGGCGCGCCGGTTGTTATCGGATGCGCCCCACTCGGAGGCGATCGATCCCTCATGTTCCAGCTTGAGCAGGAGCGGATAGAGCGTGCCCTGGTTGACCGCGAGGAGGTCGCCGCTGATCTGCTCAATGCGCCGGGCGATTCCCCAGCCGTGCTGCGGCCCCATGACTTCGAGGGTCTTGAGCACCATCAGGGCGAGCGTTCCTGACAAGACGTCCGTTTTTTGCTTCATTGACCCACCTGTTGTTTTCCTACACGAATCGTCTCGCACTTCCTTTGGGAAAGCAACAGGTATGTGTCGAAACGGGGAGCGGTTGCTGTCGAAACGCCGCGCCTTGGCGCGTCATGGTCCGTGAGGCCCTTCATGAACCTTAACAAGACCCTCTCCGTGGCGGCTGTCGCCGCGCTCCTGCTCCTCACCGCGCGGTTGCCTGCCCAGGCGAAATCGGACGCTTATCCGCACATGGCGCCGGTGGCAAGTTACCTCATGCCCCGCGCGGCCGAGATCGCGCTGGCGCGGAGCGCCGCCCCGCCCGCCGTTTCGGATCACGCGACGGTGCTGGTGCTGACGCCGCAGGGCTACGTCACCGCCGCCCAGGGCAGCAACGGCTTCGTATGCTTTGTCGAGCGTTCCTGGGATAGCCCCTTCGACGCTCCCACATTCTGGAGTCCCCATATCCGCGGCGCGAACTGCGTCAACCCGCCGGCGGCGCGATCCGTGCTGCCGTATTTCCTATTGCGCACCCAACTGGCGCTGGCCCACCGCTCGCAGGCGGAGATCCTGGCGGGCGTGCGAGCCGCGCTGGCCGCCCACCGGCTGCCGCGGTTGGAGCCCGACGCGGTCTCGTTCATGCTGTCGAAACACTCCTACCTGACCAACTCCGGCGGCAATCTGGCGCACGTGATGTTCTATGTTCCGTCGGTCGCGCCGGCGGAGTTGGGGGCGGGCCTGCCGGGCTCGCCGCTTGACGTGGCCGGCCCCCTGGACGCCGCTCCGATCACCGTCGTCATCGTCGCCACCGGCCAGTGGTCGGACGGATCGATCGATGGGCGCGGGACCCCGAGCGGCTTCGCGGCGTTCCGCGCCGACTTGGCCCACAGTGCCAACGGCGCGGCCCCCGCGTCCGGCAGGGCCTAAATGAGTTAGGCCGCCACGATCTGGCGCAGGCCGGACATGAAGGCCTGCATCTCCTCCGGTTTGCCTACGGTGATGCGCAGCCAGGTGGGCATGGAGGGGAAGCGGCGGCCGACCAGGATGTTGCGCTGGCGGAAGGCGGCGATCACCGGCGTCACGTCGCGGCCCAACTGGATCATGACGAAGTTGCCGTGGGAGGGGATGTAGGCGCGGCCGTCCTTTTTCAGCTCGGCGCAGAGCCAGTCGCGGGTGGCGATCATGTGACGGCGCTGGTCGGCGACGTGGGCGTCGTCGCCGAAGCTGACCATGGCGGCGCGCAGCACCGCCTCGTTGGCGTTCATGCCCAGCTTGAAGCGGCGCATGGCCGCGATCATCTTTTCCGAGTCCAGGGCGTAGCCGAGGCGCATGCCTGCGAGGCCGTAGGCCTTGGAGAAGGTGCGGGCGACGATCAGGTTGGGAAACTGGCTGAGCCACGGGACCGCGGTCGAGTAGGCGGGGTCGGTGACGAAGTCGTAGTAGGCCTCGTCCACCAGCACCGGCACGGTGGGCGGCAGCTGGTGGAGGAACGCCTGCAACTCCGCCCGGGAGACGATGGTGCCGGTGGGGTTGTTGGGGTTGCAGACGTAGACCAGGCCGGCGGCGGGGCTGGCCGCGGCGGCGGCCATGGCCTTGAGGTCATGGCGGTAGTCGGCGGTCTGCGGCACCTTGATGGGGTTGGCCTGCATGACCTTGGCGTAGCCGAGCACGGTTTCGCGAACGTCGGTTCGCTGGCGATGGCGCCCTTGCCCGCGCCCAGGAAGGTCATGTCGGCGATGCGCAGGATCTCCGTGGATCCGCAGCCCAGCAGGATTTGGCTGGGAGGTAGATGGTAGAAGGCCGACAAATGGGCGGTCATTTTGGATTCGTTGATGTCGGGGTAGCGGCAGGCGATGGGCTCGGAGGCGGTGATGGCGGCGCAGGCGGCGGGCGAGGGGCCGTAGGGGTTCTCGTTGGAATCGAGAGTGATGTTGGAGCCGGCGGGGCGGGGCGAGTGCTGCAGCGTGGCGGCCCGCGCAAAGGGGGCGAGTTCGGGAACGGCCAGGGCGGCGCCGAGGGCGGCGGCCGAACGTTGGGCGAATTGGCGGCGGTTCAGGTCCATGGGGAGCTCCTGGGCGGTAGTCTAGCCCGGATTATTCACGAACGCAGCGGCGCAGCGCCCGGATGGGGCGTGGAGGGCGGTAGAGAGGAATCACACGGCAGAGGAGTGCGCGTCGGGCGCG
>DATNAC010000057.1:0-11044 GCA_035573035.1 Terriglobales bacterium | reverse complement strand
TGATGACCCAGTACCTGGACACGCTCAAAGACCTGGGCAGCAACTCGCGCAGCAACACCATCCTCATGCCCCACTCCCCCGGCGGCATGACCGACTTCCTGGGCGAGCTCCGCACCGCCATCACCGTGGGCATGGAATCGGCCCAGCTGAGCGCCGCCGCCGCCGCCACCGCGCCCGCATCCCGCGCGGCCGCCCCGGGACTATAGCTCACACCCCAAACTGCCGCAGATGGTGATCGAGGTGTTTGTACATTAAGATCGCCCACTGCCCCGGCGTCATCTGGCCGAAAAAACTGTGCGGGTTGCTGGTACACCCCGCCGCTCCTCCCGCCGCGAATTTGGCGATCAACCCCGACAGCCGTTCCCGTTCGGCGCCGAATTCCCGCTCGCCCGCAACCAGGAGGCTTTTGGCCGTCGGCGAGTTCTTTTTCATCGGATCGTCGTTGCGAAACACCAGCGGCTTCACCAACCGCCCGATCAGGCGTATGGGGAGCGGCGCCTTCTCGGGTACCACCTCGCCGGTCGCCCACTGCAGGCTGATCGCGCAGTGCGACAGCATCTGCGCCACCGACATCTTGCCCCAGCGCCGCTCGCTGTGCGGCGTAAGACCCGCCAGCCGGGTCTGTACCTGATCCACCACCGTCGCATCGAACAAAGACTTCATTCTCGCAGCTCCCCCTTCGCTCGCCGTTCCCATCTGGCCGGCGAGACGGCCGAACCAACCCGCTACTCCGCCCCACCCGCGCAACTCGGCCCCGCCGGCGGCGCCGGCGCGTTCAGCGGCGCCGCCCCCGCCTGCCGCAGCGCCGTATTGAGCGCCGGCACGTCGCCCGCGGCGATCTTCCGCATCGTCGCCAGATCGCGGTCGAGCGCCGCGCAGCCGTCCTGCCAGGCCTTCACCTTGGCGGCGGTGGGCGCCGCGTCGGTGCTCCCCGCCACCACGAAGATCAGCCCGGCCAAGGTACCGTTGAGCGTGGCCAGCGGCGGCGTGGCCGGCCCCGCCGCCGCGCCCCGTCCCGCGGTGTTGATGGTGAACCCGCGTCCGCCCCGGCCCCCGGCGGTTCCCGCCACCGCCGTCAGCGCGGCATCGAGCGCCTTGACCCGCCCCGCAACACTCGGCGGCAGGTTCCCCAGCGCCGCGATCTGCTTCCGTACCCCCGCCGCCTGCTGGTAGGCCTCGTACGCCGTGTCGGCCCCGTTGCGCAGCGCCAGCTCCAGCCGGAACTGCGACCGCAGCGCCGCCGCGTCCGGCGGCGTCGCCGCAATCCGCGGATCGTTCTTCACCACCAGCGGCTGCGTGGATGCCTTGCCGTCCACCGTCAGCCGCACCGTGTAGGTCCCGGGCACCGCCATCGGCCCCTGCGGATACCCCGGCGTGTCGTGGTCGATCGCCGCGAACACATTGTTGTAGTTGTGGCTGAAGGTCTTGGGCTCCTCCCAGCGCAGGTCCCAGTTCACCCGGTTGGTCCCGGTCGCCACCGGCAGCGGCTGCGGATGCCGGATCCAGTAATCCGGTACGTGCGGCAGCGGCTCGTCGGCCACCGGCAGCGGCGCGCTCGAGTACGTCCGCACCGTGCGGCCCTGACTGTCCCGTATCTCCAGCTTTACCTCGCCGCTCGGCGGCTGCCCCAGGTAGTAGTACAGCACCGCGCCCTCGGGCGGGTTCTGCCCGTGCGGCACCTCCGGCGGCAGCGGCGTGTCCTCGTTGATGTCGCGCCACGTCCGGATGGCCACCCCCGGCCGGAACAAGTGCGCCGCCTCCGCCGCCAGCGTCGCGGCGTTCTCCACGCTGATCTGCCGCAGCGGCGATACATCGTCGAGCACCCACATCGAGCGCCCGTATGTGCCCGCGACCAGGTCCTGACCATGCACCACCAGGTCCCGGTACGACGTGTTGGGCAGGTTCAGCCCCAACGATTGCCAATGATCCCCGCCATCGAACGACACGTACACCGAGGTCTCGGTGGCGAGGTAGAGCAGCCCGGGACGCACCGTGTCCTCCCGGATGCGCCGCGCGAAGCTGCCCGAAGGCTCATCCGTCGGCAGGCCCGAAGTAATCGGCTGCCAGCTCGCGCCGAAGTCGCGCGTGCGGTACACGTGCGGGGTGTAATCGCCCGCGTTGTGATCGTCCACCACCAGGTACGCCGCCCCGGCCTCGAAATGCGAAGCCTCGACCTCGCACAAACTCGAAACCTGCAGCCCCTTCGGCGACACATCCCGCCAGTTCGCGCCCCCGTCCCGCGTCACATGAACCAGCCCGTTGCTCGTCCCCACCCAAAGCACGCCCGCCTGCTTGGGCGACGGCGCCAGGCTCTGGATGGCCGCGCCCCCGCGCCCGCCCCGCACCGGCGCGGCGCCCGCCCGTGCCGACAAGTCGGGACTGATCTTCGTCCAGTGCCCGCCCTCGTCCGTCGTCTTCAGCACGTACTGCGTCGCGAAGTACAGCGTGTGCGGATCCTGCGGCGAAAAAACGACGGGCTGGTTCGCCGTCCGCCGGTAGTCGGTGTTCCCAATCGTCGGTCCCACGTACTGCCAGTGCCAGGAGGGCCGCGTGATCTTCACCAGCCCGCTGGTGCGCGAGCCCCCAAAGATCACGTGGGGATGCAGCGGATCGGGCGCGATCGAGCCCGTCTCCCACGCCGGCAGCGGCCACCAGTCCATGGGCGTGATCTCGCCCAGGTCGCCGCGGCTGCTGGTCGCCACCGCGTCGGTATCCTGCTGGGTGGCGTACACCCAGTAGGGATAGTTGTTGTCCACCGCGATGTTGTACACCTGCGCCGTGGGCTGGTTGTACCAGCCGGTCCATGTGGCGCCGCGGTTGTAGGTAACGGCCGCGCCCTGGTCGGCGCCCAGCAGAATGCGGCTGCCGTTGGTCGGGTCGATCCACAACACATGGTTGTCGTCCCCGCCCGGCGCGCCCTTGAAGGCGATGAAGTTGCGCCCGCCATCCACCGACTGGTACATCGACGTGTTCATGGTGTAGACCACGTCGGGGTTGGTGGGGTCCACGTAGACGCCGCAGATGTAGCCGCTGCCCACGATGCGGTTGTCGGTGGTCGTCCGCGCCCAGGAAGCCCCGCCGTCATCCGACCGGTACAGCCCGAACGTGCCCACCAGGAACATGCGCCGCCCCTCGGTCTTCGCCGCCACCGCCACCGCGGTGCGCCCGGTGAGCCGCGGCAGCCCGCTCCCCGCGGCCTCGCTCCAGGTCGCCCCCTCGTCGGTGGACTTGTACAGCGCGGTATCGGCGTCCCCCGCCGCCGCGCCCCGCCCCGCTTCCCCCGGCGCCGCGCTCAAATGCCGCACCGTCACCGCCAGCATCACCTGGGGATCGTCGTACGCCCAGGCGATATCCTGCGCCCCCGAGGTGTCGTTGCGGAACAATACTTGGTGCCAGTTCGCCCCGCCGTCGGTGGAGCGGTACACGCCCCGGTCCTGGCTTGCGGCATGGATGTTGCCCTGCGCCGCCACCAGCACCAGGTCGGGGTTCTTGGGATCCACCAGGATGGTCGTGATCTGATGCGTCTGGTCCAGCCCGATGTGCCGCCAGGTCTTGCCGGCGTCGGTGGACTTGTACATCCCGTTGCCCTCGTTCACCGCCCCGCCGGTGACCAGGTCCCCGGTCCCGACATAAATGACGTTGGGGTCGGAGGGCGCCACCGCGATGGCCCCGATCGAGCTGACCTCCTTGACCGCGTCGAAGATCGGCCGCCAGGTATTGCCCGCGTCATCGGTCTTCCACACCCCGCCCGCCGGCAGCCCCGCATAGAAGACCGCCGCCTGCCCCACCACCCCGCTCACCGCCGACACCCGCCCCCCGCGCAGCGGCCCAATCATCCGCCACCGCATCCCGCTATACAGGGCCGGATTCACCTGCGCCAAAGCCGCCGCGCACAGGCCAAGAAACACGAACAGTCGCATCCACAAGCGCATGGCCAGCAGCATACCGCCTTTTGCGGCATTCGCACCAATCGCGGGGGTCGCGCCGTTTGCACCGTGGGCAAAGCCGGCGCGAAAGGCTGCGGAATTCCGAAGGCGCGCGTCGCCGCGGGCAGCCGAGCCGAAGAGATAGATGCGCTCCGGCTGACAGGCCAACTCAAGCCGCCGCACGATCTCCGGCAACTGCGCGCTGCCTCGCATATACCCATTCTCGCCCACAGGGCCGCCGGAGCCGATTGATAGAAATATGAATGTTGGCTGGGTGAGAGCGGTCATCAGGTCAAGGGCTGAACACAATGCGAGCGCCACATCCTCGACCAAATCTCCTCGCAATGATGCTGCTTCTGCTGCTGCCCGCGCTCTCCCTTGGCCAGGCGGCGGGGCAAGCGGCATCGCCTCCCAGATTCGCGGTTGTATCCGTCGTCCCGGTGGACCCCAATCAATCCGCCCCCCCAAACCCCGGAGGGCCATTTAAGCCGGGTGGCCGCTTCTCCCAGCCTGCCGCGACCATCTATTCGCTCTTGTTTGAGGCCTACGGATTACCGGCCTACCGCTTCGACTTTCGAGCCTTGCCCGCCTGGGCCAAGACCGCCCGGTACGCGGTCGGCGCCAAGCCGTCGCCCAATTTCCCGAACCTGCCCCCGGCCGAGAATATCCGCCAGATCCGGTCAATGTTGCAAACCATGCTGGCCGACCGCTTTCATGTGCGGCTGCATCACCTGACCAAGCCATCGCGCGTGTACGTGATGACGCTGGCCGGCGCCGCTTTGAAGAATGCAACCCGCGGCGACCCGAGCCAAGCCGGCGGCATCGGCTCCGCCACCGGCCCCGGTCTGGTATTCCTCCGCGGTAAGAACGCCGCCATCGCCGCCCTCGCGAGCCGCATCGGTATGATCCTGGGCCAGCCCGGGCTCGACCACACCGGCCTCAGCGGCGTCTACAACTTCACCGTTCGATGGCAAAGTCCGGCCACGAATGCGACTCGGCCAGACGATGGAACCTGCGGTCCCGATTGCCAGAGTTTGCTTATGGCGGTAGCTCGCAGATGCCTGAGCAGGACGGGCATCCCCTGCCGGCAATCGAAGCCCGGCCTCCGAGCGACCATCGGGAGCGACCCAGGCAAAAGTGGCCGTGCCACTTGGCGCGCTAGCGGGCGATCTCGGCCTCAAATTGCGCGCCAGCACCGCGCCGGTCGCCTTTCTCGTGCTCGATCACATCGAGCGGCCCGGCGCCAACTGACGCACTACACTAGCCGCCGCCTGTTTTCGCCCGCACCATGTGGATGATGTCCGCCGCCGAGGGCGGCTGCCCCTGTTCCTTGCGGGAGAAAATCCGCTCGCCGTTGAGAAAAACGTTGAGCGAACCGGGCGCGCCGGCCCGCACGGGAACCGAAACGCCGAACTCCTTCTCCAGACTCTCTTGGAGGCTCACGGCCTCAGCCTTGATGCCGGCTCAAAAAAAGCAGCGCTTGATCTCGAGGTGTACCGCGTTGGTGCTCATGCACTGAGTATAGGGCAGCGTCGCGGCCTACAGCCTTTTGCCTACTTTGCCCCTACGCCTGATCGCCCTCGCCGTCCGCCAACGTCCCCCGGGCGGTAGACTAGCGGTAACGAGGTCCCATGTCCAAAGAAATGAAGCTGCAAGTCCCTGAATTGGCCTTTATCATCGGCACCCGCGTCGCCATGGGCGTCGGCATCGGCCTGCTGGCCGCCGACCGCATGAAGCGCGCCCGCCGCCGCCGCACCGCCTGGACCCTGCTCGCCATCGGCGCCGCCACCACCGTCCCCATCGTCATGGGCGCGGTCAAGCACCGCGGCCCCTTCCGCCTGGCCGCCTGAACCCTTGAACACTCGCCCCCGCCGCCTGCCCCGCCTGCGCTCAGTTTGGCGTACTTGGTGTACGATGATGTCAAATCCGTCCCGGAAGATGCGGGGCCTTGGTCAAGCGCAACGATGACGAACCCGGTAAAAGCCGGGGGCAAAGGACGCAACCCGATGAAAAAGCTCATCTGTGTGGTGGGAATGACGGCAATGTTGGGCATGGCGGCGCTGGCTGCGGCGCCGACGACCATGAGCGGC
Source organism: Terriglobales bacterium (assembly GCA_035573035.1). Lineage (GTDB taxonomy): Bacteria > Acidobacteriota > Terriglobia > Terriglobales > SCQP01 > SCQP01. The sequence goes on along the minus strand of DATNAC010000057.1, from coordinate 5,028 downwards.
TACATCATGGATTCGAAGTGCACCAATGAAGGCGTGCAGAACGGCAAATACGCCGGCCCGGACCTGGGCACAATGAAGGGCAACGTGGAGTGCGTGCGGAAATGCCTGCAACAAGGCAGCGACGCGGTCCTGGTCGCGGACCCCTCCGGCGAGGTCTTCAAGATCGCCAACATGAAAAAGGTCGTGGCGCTTTCCGGGGAGCACGTCGTCCTGACCGGCACGCTGGAGAACGGCACGCTCACCGTGCTCACCATCAAGAAGTCGAAAACCAAGCTGGCGGCGGCCGGCCAGTAAATCAATCGCTGCGGTCGAGTTCACGATTCAGCCGACCGACTCGGCCTCCCACGCCGTATGCTGTCTCAATTCCGACGCACCCATCCAGAAGCATAGGAGCGGCGCCGGAACCCGCATCAGCTTCTCCGCCCCGCTGGACCGGGGCGCACCGGACAGAGGCCCAAAATCGTCGAGCGACTTGGTGACAACGTAACCGCGCGAGATCTTTTTTTCCTCGCACAGCTCCAGCAGGCCCTTGAGCTCCCGGGCACCCGTGTGTTGGGCGCGGTACTTCACCTCAAAGGGAATGATCTCGCCCCCCAACTCGGCAACCAGATCGACTTCCCGGTCCTTTTTGCCGCGCCAGTACGTGAAGCGCACGTTCTGCTCGTAATAGCGGGCGAATAAGTGCTTGAAAACGGCGGTCTCGGTGCAAACGCCCAACGCCGCCGCGTCTTCCAGAATTGCTTTTCCCTTGAGCATCACCGCGGGCGCGATCGCGGCGTCGGCCAGGTAAATCTTGAAGCGCGCCCGCAAGACGTCCTTGCCGTACCCAAACGGCGGCAAACGGTAGATCAGGTGCGTGGCCTCCAGCAGCTCGATGAAGTGCTGCGCCGTGGGACGCTTGACCGCCAGATTCGCGCAAAGGTCGGTCATGTCGAGCAGACCGCCATCGTGCATGCACAGGTACAGGAAGGTGTGCTCCAGGTCGAGCACCCGCCGCACGCCAAAGAGCGCGGTCATGTCCCGCTTCAGGACTTTGTCGATGATGTCTTCCCGCATCAGCCGCTGGGCTTGGGTGATGCTCTCGACCTGCGCGGTCTGCGGGAACCCGCCGCGCACCAAATACTCATGGAAATGGCCGGCGTAGGGCGCCGCCGCCTCGCTGACGCGGTGGAAGTCGGCCGCCGGCCACCCGAACAGGTCGCGCAGCGACTCGATCCTCGCCAGCTCCGGCAGCGACAGGTTCTTGATCCGCAGGTACTCGTAGAACGAGAGCGTGGTAAGCCGAATCGTATGCCAGCGTCCCACCCCCGACTCCTGGCCGGTCTCGGCCAACGGCGTGGCTGAGCCGGTAAAGGCGATGCGCCTGTTGCTCTGGAAGTCCACCCCGTGCTTGATCCACGTGCCCCAGTCCCGGATGAACTGTGCTTCGTCGAGAAACAGGTACTCCAGACCTTCCGCCTTGGGCTCGCGCTGGCGCCAGGCATCCAGCACGGCATCGATGCCTGCCAACTTCAGAATCGGGTGGTCGAAAGTTGCATAGAGGATATTGGCGCTCGGCACTCCGGCGCCCAGTAGCGCCTCAACCGTCTGAAGCATCAGCGTCGTCTTGCCGATCTGTCGTGCGCCCGACAGCATGACCGCGCGCCGCGCCGGCGGCCGCGTCATCCACCCGTGCAAATCCGCAAATGCGGCCCGGCGCCACCGCGGCAAATCGGCAATGGCTCCGCCCCGCCACCACGGGTTGAACTGGGACAGCACCGCGACCAGCTCTTCTGGGGAGACCGTCATCCACCGCTATTTTAACTAAACAACACAAATAATGAAAGTATACTTTCATTAAACGACAAAATGCCGCTTCCAGGCTCCTCTGCGCCGGCCGAAGCCTGCCGAGCCCCACGACCCCCGCTAGTGGATATCGATCACCGGCTTGCCCAGCGCCTTCAAATTCGGCCGCACCCCCAGGCCCGGCTCCCGCGAGGCCGCCAGCCGCCCCTTCTGGCGGCGCGGGGCCCCGTCGGCGAAGGCCACGGTGACGTAGGAGTTGAAGTCGGTGGCCGAGAACAGGTAGCGCTCGGGCGTGCTGTGGGCCAGGTGCGCGATGGCGGCGGTGATGATGTCGCCGCCCCATGTGTCCTCGATGGTCATGGCGATGCCCAGCGACACGCACAGGTCGCGGATCTGGCGCGCGCGGGTGAGGCCGCCGACCTTGGAGATTTTGAGGTTAATCACGTCCATGGCCTGGTCGGCGGCGCCGCGCACCACCATCCCAATGCCGTCCACCACCTCGTCCAGAATGAACGGCCGCTGCGTATGGCGCCGCACCGCCAGGCACTGCTCGTAGCTCATGCAGGGCTGCTCGATATAGACGTCCACGTCGCGCACGGCGTCGGCCACGCGAAGCGCGGCATGCTGGGTCCAGCCCGTGTTGGCGTCGGCGATCAGCACGTCGCCGCGCGAGAGTTCCGCCGCCGCCGCCCGGATGCGGTCAATATCGGTATCGGGATCGCCGCCCACCTTGAGCTGGAACTTGTGGTAGCCCTGCTTGCGGTAGCCGCCGATCTTTTTGGCCATCTGCGCCGGCGACTCCTGGGAGATGGCGCGGTAGAGGGCGAAGTCGTCGCCCACGTGGCCCCCCATCAGCGTCGCCACCGGCAGCCCGCTGGCCTTGCCCAGCAGGTCCCAGCACGCCATGTCGAGCGCGGACTTTACGTAGGGGTGCCCGCGCATGCCGCGGTCCATCCGCTCGTTCAACTCTCCCAGCGCCAGCGGATCGGCCCCCAGCAGTTGCGGCCCCAACTCGACGATCCCCGCCCGGGCGCCGCGCGCATACGCCGGCAGGTAGGCCGGACCCAGCGGACATACCTCGCCCCATCCCACCAGCCCGGCATCGGTGGCGACCGCCACCACGGTGGAGTCGAACACGGTCACGGCGTTCCCGCCGGACCACTTGTAGCTGCCCTCGTGCAGCGGCAGGTCAATCTGGTAGGCGCGGATGGCGGTAATTTTCATGCGGCGGCACTCCGGGTCTCGCGTCGCGAGGATATCCACAAGGTGGCCGCGGTATAGAGCAGCACACCCACCACCACCCATTTGACCACGCCCAGGGGCAGCGCCTTCACCATAAATGCCGCCACCAGCACCCCCGGCACCCCGCCCACGGCGAGCCCCAGGGCGGTACGCCGGTCGAACCGCCCGGACCGGTAGAACCGGATGGCCGCCGCCGGCAGGATAACCGCCGCCGACGCCGCCATGATGGGAAACACCGCCTTGGCGTTCATGCCGAGCATGAAGGTCACCGCCATGGTGGGGGCGTAGTTGCCGATCCCGAGGCTGGTGAGCGCCCCAATCACCAGGTTCGCCCCCACCGCGATGAGGAGCGCGGAGCCCGCCAAGCCAATCGTCCCCGCGTCCAACGACAAGCTGGCCACCATGCGCATGGCCATGAACGCGGCGGTGACGAGCAGCGCGACGGCCATGGCCCGCTGGATCAACCGCCGCGGCCACCGGACGACGATGCCCGAGCCGACCCAGGCGCCAATGCCGCCCGCCACAACCATGCAAAGCAGCGTGCGCCAGTCAATCAGCCCGCCCAGCAGGATGATGTAGATGATGGCCTCGGAGACGGTGGGAATGGCCTGCCCCACGTTGAGCGTGCCAGGGATATCGTCGTCCTCCACCATGTGCCCCAAGCACAGCGCCGCCGTGGTGGTGGCAAACGACCCAATGCCCAGCGTATCGAAGAAGTCGGTGACGACGCCCAGCCCCAACAGGACGGGCATAGGCGTGACCCGGGATTTACGCACAGGAGCCGTGGTCAACATGCAGCAGCCAGTGTACTCCCGCATTGGCGGCTTTTCGCGCGCATGCGCTAACGACTGGCGCAGCCGCGGCACAGCAGCGCCTGGCGCGCTGAAGGAGGAGCATCGCACGCAGGGCTGACAAAGAAACCGCGCATTAGGAATCGGGGCCTGGCGCTCGTCGCCGCCACGACATGTGGATCGTCCTACGCCCAGGCAACTTCGAGCCCAGCCAGCCGACTGGTCTCGCCCCCGGAGAAATAAAAGAACCAGAATCAGGCAAGCTCGGTGCACGACAAATGCTCGTCCCCGTCCCAGTGACCAGGAGCGAGCAGGCAGTCTCCGGAAACGCGTTCGACCATAACACCAGTCGATCGGCTGCGTGGCCTAGTAGGTGCCGTTCTGCCCCAGTATGATCGTCCCGCTCCCCGCCTTATTAAAAATGCGAAAGCAGCGCACTCTGCGAAGGCACCCGCCTAGCTCCTCCGCCGGGTCGCGGTCCGCGTAATCCTATTCGGCCCAGCTGCGGGAGAGCGCTTCCGCCTGTTCGAGGACGGTGAGCGTCGCCTTCTCCTGTTTATCGGGCGGGTAGCCGTATTTACGCAGGATGCGCTTGACCAGCACGCGGAGATGCGCGCGGACGCTCTCGCGCACGGTCCAATCGATGGTGGTGTTGCGGCGAACGGTCTCGACCAACTCGCGTGCGATTCTCTTGAGGGCCTCGTCGCCCAGGACCTTGACGGCACTGTCGTTGACCTCGAGGGCGTCATAGAAGGCAATCTCGTCGCTGGTAAGCCCAAGCTGGGCGCCGCGTTCCCCTTCCTGGCGGATTTCCTTGGCCAGCGCGATCAACTCTTCAATGACCTGTGCTGCCTGGATGGCCCGGTTATGGTACTTGCGCAGGGTGGTCTCGAGCATTGCGGAAAAGAGCTTTGCGCGCACGACGTTGTGGCGCGAGCGCGTCTTGACCTCCTCCTTGAGCAACTTGCGCAGCAGCTCGACCGCGAGGTTCTTCTGTGGCAGCTTTGCCAGGCCGTCGAGGAAGTCGTCGGAGAGGATCGAAATTTCCGGCTTTTTCAAGCCCGCGGCGGAGAAGATATCCACCACCCCGTCGGCCACGACGGCGCGAGAGATGATCTGCCGGATGGCAGCGTCCATCTCGTGCTCGGGCCGGCTCTGCTGTCGCAGTGACTTGTTGAGAACGTTCCGGACGGTCTGGAAGAAGCCCACG
>DATNAC010000056.1:0-14227 GCA_035573035.1 Terriglobales bacterium | reverse complement strand
CCCATGCCGGCCTCGGTCAGGCCGAGATGCAGAGGGTAGTCGCACACAGCGGCCAGCTTGCGGTAGGCGAGGATCAGGTCCTGCACGCCCGAGAGCTTGGCGCTGAGCAGGATGCGGTCATGCGGCAGGCCGTGACGCTCGGCGGCCTGGGCCGATTCCAGCGCGGAGGCGACAATGGCCTCGATCATCACCGCCTTGGCGTCGAGCGGATGGGGCCGGCGCGAGTTCTCGTCCATCATGCGGGTCAGCAGCGCCTGATCGAGTGAGCCCCAGTTGACGCCGATCCGCACCGGGCGACCGTGGCGGATCGCCACCTCGATCATGGTCTGGAAGTTGCCGTAGTCCTTGCGCCCGATATCGGCGTTGCCCGGGTTGATACGATACTTGGCCAACGCCTGCGCGCACTCCGGGAACTTGGTGAGCAACAGGTGTCCGTTGTAGTGAAAGTCGCCGATGAGCGGCACGCGGCAGCCGCGGGCCTCGAGCTTCTCGAAGATGGCGGGCACGGCGCGGGCGGCGGCCTCGGTGTTGACCGTGATCCGCACCAGCTCGGAGCCGGCGCGGGCGAGCGCTTCCACCTGATCCGCGGTGGCGTTGACGTCCGCGGTATCGGTATTGGTCATGGACTGGACGACGATGGGGTAGCCGCCACCCACCGGAACGCCGCCCACCCAAACTGTCGCGCTGGTTCGCCGGCTAATGTTGCACCACCACGGCCCGGACGATATCGTTGTACACCACCACCGTCATCAGGATCAGGAGAAACGCAAAGCCCACCTGATAGACGCGCTCCTTCACTTTCAGGCTGATCTCGTGCCGCATGATGCCCTCGATGAAGAGGAACATTATCATGCCGCCGTCCAGCACGGGGATCGGCAGCAGGTTCAGGATGCCGAGGTTCAGGCTGATCAGCGAGGTGACTTGGAACAGCGGCAGCAAACTGGAGGAGCGCGCGGCGTCGCCGGTTACCGAGGCGATGCCCACCGGTCCCTGGAGGTTCTGGATCGAGGCCTGACGTTCGACCAGCTTCCCCACCAGGTCGAGGATCACCATGCTGTACTGCTTGTTCTCGTCGAGCGACTGGCGCAGCGCCTCGCCAAACGGGAGTTGCACGATCGTGGTGTCGTTGACGAAGGCGGCGCCGATCATCCACTGGCGCCGCTCTTGGTAATCCTGGAGCTTTGGCGTCACAGCGATCGAAAGAGTGTGCCCGCCACGCAGCAGTTCCAGCGATACCGGGCGGCCGGCGGCGCCCAAACCGGCGGTTTTGGGATCGGGTTCGGACTGCTGGATCAGGTCCACCAGATTGCCCGGATCCAGCACCTCTTCCCCATTGGCGCGCACCACCTGATCGCCCGCTGCGAGTCCGGCGGCGGCGGCCGGCGAACCGGCGGTGATGTCGCCAAACCGGGTGGTTTGGGCGGGAGCCAAACCTACGAGCGGCGGATTGTCGGGACCGTCGGACACCGGGGTCATTTTGGTATGCACGATCGCGCCCTGGCGATTCAGTGTGACGTCCAAGGGATGGTCCACGGAGACCGCGGTCTTGAGGAACATGGTCTCCCAGGTGGGGTTGCTGGCGCCGTCAATGTTGACGATGCGGTCCTTGGGCCGGATGCCCGCCTTGGCCGCGGGCGAATCGGGTTGGACTTCGGCCACCACGGCCGGGGAGTCGAGCACGGGGTTGCGCGGAAACTCGCGCATATACGCCGGGATGAGGAGGCCAACGGCCAGCACGGCGTTCATGAACGGCCCGGCAAGGGCGATGATGAAGCGCTGCCAGCGGCTCTTGGAGAGGAACTCGTCGGGCTGGCCGGAGCGCTCCTCCAGCGGGTTTTCGCCCGCCATCTTGACGTAGCCGCCCAGCGGCAGCAGGCTGATGCGGTAATCGGTGGGGCCGTATCGAACGCCGAACAGCCGCGTGCCGAATCCCAGGGAGAAGGTCTCCACGCGCACGCCAAATGCCTTGGCGGCGAGGAAGTGGCCCAGTTCGTGGACGAAGACAATGACGCCCAGGACAACGGCGACCGCCAGCGTGTTGACCAGAATGTGATTCATGCCCGTATGCAGGCCAGCGCGGCGCGGCGCGCGCGCGCATCCAGCGCCTGGATTTCCTCCACCGAGGCTACGGCCGGGGCACCGAGCTCTTGGAGGGTCCGATCCACCACGCGCGCAATCCCCGGAAACGTGATCTGTCCTTGCCGGAAAGCGCCAACCGCCACCTCGTCGGCGGCGTTCAACACCGCCGCAGCTCCACCCCCCGCCCGAAGGGCCTGCCGCGCCAGCCGCAGGCAGGGGAAACGGGTCTCGTCGGGTGCCTCGAATTCCAGCTTGTTCACCTCTTCCAATTTTAGCCGGATTCTGGCCGAAGGAACGCGCTCGGGATAGGTAAGCGCATATTGGATCGGGGTGCGCATATCGGCGGTGCCCAGTTGGGCCAGAACCGAGCCGTCGGTAAACTCGACCATCGAGTGGACGATGGACTGGGGGTGGACGAGCACCTCGACCTGGTCTTCGCGTACCCCGAAAAGGTGGCAGGCCTCGATGATTTCAAAGCCCTTATTCATCATCGTGGCCGAGTCCAAGCTGATCCGCGCCCCCATATTCCAAGTTGGATGGCGTAGGGCCTGGGCGGGGGTGACCGCTTCCATTTCGCTGGCCGGAAGCCGGAGCAAGGGACCGCCCGAGGCGGTCAGCACCAGCCGCTCGACCTCCGCGGGGGCGCCGCCGCGGAGGCACTGATGAATGGCGCTGTGTTCGCTGTCCACCGGAAGAATCGCCGAACCACCGCGGCAGGCGAGGTCCATCAGGATGGTGCCGGCAACCACCAGAGCTTCCTTGTTGGCGAGCGCCAGGTCGCAACCTCGCTCAAGCGCGGCGGCGATGGCCGCAAGGCTGGCGACGCCAACCGTGGCGGCCACCAGCAGGTTGACGCCGGAAGCGGTGGCGGCGGCGAGCAGGCCTTCGGCACCGTGGAGAATCTCGGTCCGGTCAATGCCTTGGGCGCGCAGCGATTTGCGCAGCGCTTCGGCGGCGGCGGCGGTGCGCATGCTCGCCAGCGCGGGGCGGAAGCGGGCGACCTGGAGCGTCATCTCCTCGACGTTGTCGCCGGCGGCCAACGCGACCACCTGCAAGCGGTCGGGGAGACTCGCAATCACGTCCAGGGTGTTGCGGCCGATGGAACCGGTGGAACCGAGCAGCGCGACGCGACGCGGTGGGACGGAAGTCATGCAAAATTAGCGGGGAAAATACGCAACATAATACCAGAGCACCGGCGCGGCCAGCAGCATGGCGTCAATCCGGTCGAGCATGCCGCCGTGGCCGGGCAGCAGGGTGCCGGAATCCTTCACGCCGGCACCGCGCTTGAAGAGCGACTCGACCAAGTCGCCGCCCTGGGCCGCGACGTTGATCAGCACCGCCAGCGCGCCGTAACGCAACGTGTGGCCGACGAACCAGTGGCCGAAGGCGCCGCCCACGGCAAAGCCCGCGAGCAGCGAGGCGGCCCCGCCCTCCCAGGTCTTCTTGGGGCTGACGCGCGGCGACATGGCATGGCGTCCGAAGAGGCGGCCGCCGTACAACGCGGCGGTATCGCCCAGCCAGACTACCAACAGCAGAAAAATCAGCCAGGCGCTGCCGAACTCCAGACGGATGGCGCCGGTAGCGCCCATGCAGAGCCCGAGGTAGACGATGCCGAGCATGGTGGCGCCGGCGCTGCCGAGCGTGTGCGCCATGGCTTCAGGCAGCATCAGTGCGCGCAGCAGCACCGCGAGCATGCAGGCGACCAAGACAGGGGCCAGCACCAGCGTGGGCACCGCCCAGGGCAGCGCCATGGAAAGAACCACCGCGGCAATCGCCACCAGACCCAGCCAGCGATAAGGCGCCAGCCCCTGGGCCTCGGCCAGGTCGAAGAACTCACGGCCGGCGACCAGGGCGACGGCGAGCAGGAGCGGGGTGAACAGCCAGAGCGGGGCCCAGAGCACCACCGCCAACACCACCGGCACCAGGACCAGGGCGGTCAGGACTCGCTTCATGAGGAAGCGGCCTCGCCGGAAGGCGCGCCGCCGCTTGAGTGGCGCTCGCCGACGCCGCCGTAGCGGCGCTCGCGGCGCTGAAACTCGATCACGGCGCGCAGCAGGTCGGCGCCGCGGAAGTCGGGCCAAAGCACCGGGGTGACCCAAATCTCGGCATAGGCGATCTGCCAAAGCAGGAAGTTGCTGAGCCGCATTTCCCCGCTGGTGCGGATGATCAGGTCGGGATCGGGCAGCGAAGCGGTATAGAGATGGCGCTGCAGGTCGCTTTCGGTGACCTCCAATTGATCGAGACGGCCCTGGGCGCGGGCTTCGTTCACCAGCGCCTGGCAGGCATCCACCAGTTCCGCGCGGGCGCCATAGTTGAGCGCCAGGGTGAGGCGCATGCCGGTGTTGGCGGCGGTGGCGGCGCGGGAAGCGTCGAGGTCGCGGCGCACCGCCTCAGGCAGCTCGGCCAGGCGGCCGATGGCTTCGAGCCGGATGTTCTGCCGGTCGAGCTCCTCCACCTCGGAGCGCAGGAAGCTGCGCAGCAGGGTCATCAGGAAGTTGACCTCGGGGCGGGGGCGCTTCCAGTTCTCGGTGGAGAAGGCGTAGAGGGTGAGGGCGGGAATGTGCAGGCGGGCCGAGGTCTCGACCGCGGCGCGGACCGCCTCCACCCCGGCGCGGTGGCCGGCGATACGGGGCAAGTGGCGCTGATGCGCCCAGCGGCCGTTGCCGTCCATGGTGATACCGATGTGGCGCGGCAGGCGGCTGCCATCCACCTGGCGCCAGAGCTCGGTTTCCGGGCTGTCCACGGCGGGCGGGGGGAGGGTGGGCATGCCTACTTCTCGCTCAGCCAGGCGATCACGTCGTCCACCGTGACGACGCCAATCATATGGTGGTGCTCGTCCACGACCGGCAGGGCGAGCAGGTTGTACTTGTTGAAGAGCGCCGCCACCTCCGACTCCGAGCGCTCGCGCGCCACCGAGATGGGTTCCTCCGCCATGGGACGCAGCTCGTTGTGGGGTTGGGCCAGCAACACCCGCGAAAGCGGCACCATGCCCACCAGGGCGTCTTGGGTCGAGAGCAGAAACAGGGTGGTGACGTTTTCGACCTGGCCTTCGTAGCCGCGCAACGCGGCAATGGCATCGCGTACGGTGGCGTTTTCGCGCAGCGCCAGGAAGTCGGTGGTCATGCGGCCGCCGGCGGTGTTCTCGCGGTACTCGAGCAGATCGGTAACGTCTTCGCGCTCCTCCGCCTCCATGTCCTGGAGGATCTCCTCGGAACGCGCCTCGGGCAGTTCGGCGAGGACATCGGCGGCCTCGTCGGGCTCCATTTCCTCGATGATATCGGCGGCGTGCTCGGTCTCGAGGCCTTCGAGCAGGGCGCGCTGCATCTTGGGCGACACCTCGCCCAGAATGTCGGCGGCCACTTCGCTGTCGAGCGAGCCGAACACGGCCTCGCGCTCGGCGGGAGCGAGCTCCTCCATAATGTCGGCGGCGTCGGCGGGGTGCAGGCGGCCGAGGGCGTGGTAATCAATCTGCAAGCGCATGCGCCGCGCCGGGTCGGCCTCCACCAGGTTGAACGTCCGCCAGGGGATGGTGCGGGGCGCGACCCAGTCCGAAACACCGCGCAGGTAACGGCGCGGCACCGCTCCTTGAAACATGCGGCGCAGCGCCCCGGCCACGCCGATCTCGACCTGTTGGGCCCGCAGCTCGCCGCCGCCGTTGTGGCGGATAAAATCCAGGCCGACGTCGTTGACGCGGACCACCTTGCGGCCGTTGACGTCAATGATTTGCTGATCGAGCACGTCGCGGCGCAGCAGCAAATGTCCGGAGTTGGTCTGCATGGGGACCGGCGCGGCTTGTCCGGCCCCGATGGTGACGCCCTCGAGGTTGACGCCGAGAATCTCGACCGGGAGCTGCCAGAGGTTACCCTCGTGGCGGTAGATCACCATGCGCACGAGGTTCACATCCTGTTCGGGTTCGACCACCAGCTCGCGCAAACGTCCGTACACCTGGCCCTGGGGGCCGCGCAACGGCAAATTCAGCAGCTCGGTCAGGTAGAACACTCCGCACTAGTTTCGCACTCCCCGCCCCCGACCGAACGGTAATTTACTGGATAAATGGGTGAAGGTAATCGAAGACGCGGAGGAAATGCGCGAAAATAACCGGGAGGACTCCGCCGCTATGAAGACCACCCCGCCCGATCAGAACATCATCGTCTGGTTCCAGGACGCCTACGTCCGGCTCGGGGACGCGAACGTCAATATCCTGACGCATGGCTTGAACTACGGCACCGGGGTCTTTGAAGGCATCCGGGGCTATTACAGCGCAACGGAGAACAACCTGTTCCTCAACCGCGCGGTGGAACATTACGAGCGCTGGAAGGACAACTGCTCGATCCTCCGCATCGAGGTGGGGCCGAGCGCGCGCGAGCTGGCCGAGATCACCGCCGAGCTCTGCCGGAAGAATCAATTCGCATCGAATATCTATGTGCGCCCGCTGGCGTTCAAGGCCTCCGCCCGCATCGGGGTGCATTCGGACGACAACGACGCCTTCGCCATCGTGGCCGTGCCTTACGGCGACTATGTCGCCAGCGCCAACGGGCTGCGGGCGGGGGTGGTGTCGTGGCGGCGGGTGGACGACAACGCCATTCCGGGCCGGGGCAAAATCTGCGGCGCCTACGCCAACAGCGTGCTGGCGGGCGATGAAGCCCGGCGCAACGGCCACGACGAGGCCATCTTCCTTACCCAGGAGGGGCATGTGGCCGAGGGCGCGGCCTGCAACCTGTTTATGGTGCGCAAGGGCCAGCTCATCACGCCTCCGGTTTCGGACAACATCCTGGAAGGGATCACGCGCGCCAGCCTGATCGAGCTGGCCCACAACGAGCTGGGCTTGGATGTGGCCGAGCGCTCGATTGACCGCAGCGAGCTGTACATCGCCGACGAGATCTTCTTCTGCGGTACCGCGGTCGAGCTCGCACCGGTGACCCAGGTGGATCACCGCCCGGTGCGCGGCGGACAGATCGGGCCGCTGACACTCAAACTGCGTTCGCTCTACGCCGATGCGGTGCGGGGACGCATTCCGAAATACCGGCACTGGCTCTATCCGGCCTTTAGCGCGCAGGCGGTCGAGGAGTCTCATGCCATCCGCGTCTGAGACGCAAGGCACCTCACTCGCGGCGGGGCAGCTGCGTTTTGACTGGGTCAAGGTAGCGCGCACGTTTCTGCTGTCGCGCGAGCTGGACCGGGTCGAGGAAACGCAGCTTCACCCCGCCAAGAAAGTGCTGTACCAGTTCTCGGCGCGCGGGCACGAACTGGGCCAGATCGTGCTGGGCACGATGCTCACCCATCCGCACGACGCCGCCAGCGGCTACTACCGTTCACGGCCGCTGCTGCTGACGCTCGGCCTGAGCGCCGCCGATTCGCTGGCGGGCGGCATGGGCAAGACCGGCAGCGTCAGCGAAGGCCGGGACATCGGCGCGGTCTACAACCTGCCGCAGGCGCGTAGTCTGGGCGCCACCGTGCTGCCGATGGCGGGCGGGGTCGGGACGCAGTACACCACCACCGCCGGATGGGCCCGCTCGATCCTGTATTACCGCGACGCGCTGGGCGATAGCGGCTACCGGGGCGCGCTGGCGGTGGCGTTGGGCGGGGATGGTTCGGTGGCCACCAACGGCTTCTGGTCGGCGCTGACGCTGGCCACGACGCTGCGCCTGCCAATGCTGTTCTATATCGAGGACAACGGCTACGGCATTTCGGTGCCGGGGGCGCAGCAGACGCCCGGGGGGAACATCGCCGCCAACCTGGCCGCGTTCAAGAACCTGCGCATCTTCGACGGCGACGGCTGCAACCCGCGCGACACCCTGACCTGCCTCGGGGCGGGCGTCGCCGCGGTGCGCACCGGCCAGGGACCGGCTCTGGTGCGGCTGACCGTACCGCGATTGAGCGGCCACTCCGGCCAGGATTCACAGGCGTACAAGAGCCCCGAGCGGCTGGCGGCCGAGCAGGCGCGGGACCCGCTGCCGCGGCTCAAAGCGCAATTGGTGCCGAGCCGCATGCCGGAAGAGGAATGGAAGGCCATGGAAGCGGCGGCCGCGGCCGAGGTCGCCGCCGCGGTGGCCGAGGCGGAAGCCCGCCCCGAGCCCGATCCGGCACGCATCCAGGAGTTTGTGCTGGCGCCCCAGCCGGCGGCGGGACCGCTGCCGCTCAGCCGCGGCGAGGGGGCGCGCCTGAACATGGTGGCGGCCATCCGGCGCACGCTGGAGTCGGAGCTGCGCGCCAACCCCAAACTGCTGGTCTTCGGCGAGGACGTGGGGCCCAAGGGCGGCGTGCATACCGCGACGCAGGGGCTGCAAGCCGAGTTCGGCGAGAACCGCGTGTTCGACACCAGCTTGTCGGAGGAGGGCATCATCGGCTCGGCGGTCGGGCTGGCGATCGCCGGCCTGCGCCCGGTGGCCGAAATCCAGTTCCGCAAGTACGCCGATCCCGCCACCGAACAGTTGAACGATTGCGGCACGTTGCGCTGGCGCACCGCCAACCGCTTTGCCGCACCCATCGTGGTGCGCGTCCCGGGCGGGTTCTTCAAGTGCGGCGACCCCTGGCACAGCCTCTCGAGCGAGGTCACCTTCGTGCACGCGCTGGGCTGGCAGGTGCTGTTCCCTTCCAATGCCGAGGACGCGGTGGGCCTGCTGCGCGCCGCCATGCGGAGCGACAACCCCAGTATCTTTTTCGAACACCGCAATTTGCTCGACACCGCCAGCGCGCGGCGTCCCTACCCCGGCGACGAGTTCGTGCTGCCGCTGGGCGTCGCCAACCAGGTCCAGACCGGGAGCGAACTCACCATCGTGACTTGGGGGGCGATGCTGGAGCGCTGCCTGGCCGCGAGCGAAGGCCGCGACGGCCAAGTCGAGATTCTGGACATGCGCACCCTGATGCCCTGGGACCGGGAAGCGGTGTTGGCCTCGGTGCGCAAAACTTCACGCTGCCTGATCGTCCACGAGGACACGCTCACCGCCGGTTTTGGCGCCGAGATCGCCGCGGTGGTGGCGCGCGAGGCGTTCCTGCATCTGGACGCGCCGGTGGAGCGCGTGGCGGTGCCCGACGTGCCCCTGCCCTACAACATCGGCCTGATGGAGTCGGTACTGCCGAGCGTGGACGGCATTCGGGCCGCGATCGCCCGGCTCCTGCGGTTCTAGTTTTGTGACGCACTACACTAGACGCGTTCCAGAACGGCGGCGATGCCCTGCCCCACGCCGATGCACATGGTGCAGAGGGCGTAGCGTCCCCGCTGGCGGTGGAGCTGGTAGACGGCGGTGGCGGCGAGGCGCCCGCCGCTGGCGCCGAGCGGGTGTCCGAGAGCGATGGCGCCGCCGTTGGGGTTGACGCGGACATCGTTGTCGGCGAGCCCGAGTTGGCGGGTCACCGCCAGGGCTTGGGCGGCGAAGGCCTCGTTGAGCTCGATCACGTCCATCCGCTCCAGGGTCAACCCGGCGCGGGAGAGGGCCTTCTGCGAGGCCGGTACCGGTCCGATACCCATGATGCGGGGCTCGACCCCGGCCGCGGCGCTGGCGATGACGCGCGCCAGCGGGTTCAGGTTGTAGCGCGCCGCGGCGGCGGGCGAGGCGAGCAGCAACGCCACCGCGCCGTCGTTCACGCCGCTGGCGTTACCGGCGGTGACGGTGCCGGTGGGCCTGACGATGGGTTTCAGCTTGGCCAGCGCCTCCGGCGTGGTATCGGGACGCGGGTGCTCGTCGGTTTCCACGCGGCGGGGTTCGCCCTTCTTCTGCGGGATCTCCACCGGCGTCAGCTCCGAGCGGAAGAAGCCCTCGGCGTGGGCGCGGGCCCAGCGTTGTTGGGTGCGGAAGGCGAAGGCATCCTGGTCGGCACGGCTGATGTGGAACTGCTCGGCCACGTTCTCGCCCGTCTCCGGCATGGAGTCGGTGCCGTAGGCGGCGCGAAAGGCGGGGTTGATGAAGCGCCAGCCGATGGTGGTATCGAAGATCTCGGCGGAGCGGCTGAAGGGGCTTTCGGCCTTGCCCAGGACAAAAGGCGCGCGCGACATGCTCTCGACGCCGCCCGCGATCACCAAATCGGCCTCGCCGGCTTTGATGGCGCGCGCCGCCAGCGCCAGCGTGTCGAGGCTGGAACCGCATAGCCGGTTGACGGTGGCCCCGGGGACGCCGAGCGGCAGGCCGGCGAGCAGGAGCGCCATGCGGGCGACATTGCGGTTATCCTCGCCCGCCTGGTTGGCGCAACCGAGGAGCACGTCGTCCACCGCGGCCCAGTTCACACCGGGGTTGCGCGCCATCAGGGCGCGCAGCGGGACGGCGGCCAAGTCATCGGTGCGCACTCCCGCCAAGGCGCCGCCATAGCGGCCAAAGGGCGTGCGTACGGCATCGCAAATCAAGGCGTCCGGCATGAAAGACTAGCCTAGCAGAGGAGCGGCGCCATGCATTCGCGTTGATGGGCGCGGGCACCGGCGCGGAAGGCCACGCGCCCGGCGCTTCCGGGCGCCTTCGGCTTCTGCTCGCCACCGGCGTGGGGCCCCCGGAACCCCATGCCGATGCTGCGCTCGCGGGGGCCGCGCCTGCATTGCTTGCCTTTCGCACCGACTTTGCCCACGGTGCGAACAGCGCGACCCCCGCGAATCGCCCACTGCCGCTCAGCCGCGGACTTCGGCAGCGTCAAAGCGCTCCCAGGTGGCGTTGCGGCCGGTGCCCAGGCAGCGGACGGCGCCTTCGGCGCGCATGGCGGTTAATGCGCGGGCGATGGTAGGACGGCTGATGCCGGGAAGAGCGCGCTCGATGTCGGCGTAGCGAAAGCGGCGGGGCAGGCGGGAGACCGTATCGAGGATCATCGCACGCTTGGCCCCGCGCTTCGCGGTGATGGCGCCCACGCGCTCCTCAAACTCGCGGTACGCGGTCACCAGTACCACGCCGACGAAGTACTCCCACCATGGCGTCAGTGTGTGGCGAGCTTCGTGCCAGCGCTGCGACGCGGCATATAGGGCGTCGTAATAGCTGTCCTTGGTAGTTTCGATGACGGCTTCCAAGGGAATGTAGCGTCCGACCTCGTAGCCAGCCTGATACAGCAGCAGCAGCGAGAGGAGACGCGCCATGCGTCCGTTCCCATCGGTGAACGGATGGATGCAGAGGAAGTCGAGGACGTAGGCCGGGATCAGCAGTATTGGATCGGCGGCATGCGTGAGGAGCGCCGTGCGATAACCGGAGTGCAGCCGGTCCATGGCGTCGGCGGTAACGTGGGCCGCAATCGGGCTGAAGCGCACGGCCTTGGTACCGTCCGGGCGGATTTCGGTAATCGCATTGTTGGTCGCTTTCCATCGGCCTCCGCCTCCGGGAGTGAACTGAAACAGATCTCGATGGAGTTGCCGCACCAGGTTCGGGGTGAAATCCATGTCCGCGAAATTGGCGTGAATGGTATCGAGCACTTCACGGTAGCCGGCGATTTCCTGTTCCGGACGGTTCTCTGGAGTGGTACGGTGCGCCATGAGATCCCGCATGCGCCGTGGCGGAGCGGTGACCCCCTCAATTCGGTTCGAGGACTCGGTGCTCTGGATCACCCCACGCTGGCGGAGCGACTCGAGAATTTGCGGTGACTGCTTTTGAAAAAGGTCCTGCTTACCGCGAAATTCGCCGACAAGGCGGACGCTCTGCACCAGGCCGTGGTTCAAAGCCTGTTGGGCGAGGAATCCGTCGGTGAAGGAAAACGGCATGAACTAGATCATAACACCTGGCGATGATCTAGTTTAAGGGGGTGGGATCTAATTCAATGAGCGTCGTTCATGCTATTGACAATAAAGGAGTTAGATTTGATTTTCGGCAGGAAGAACTGTATCATGGGCCGGTCCGCGCACACGGGGCGGCCCGCGCACCTAGCAGCCCGTGGTGCCTTGATTGGCATGACGGGCCCCAGCGCGGAAGGCCACGCGCCCGACGCTTCCGGGCGCCTTCGGCTTGTGCTCGCACCGGCATGGGGACCCGGAGCCCCATGCCGGGGCTGCGCTCGCGGGGGCCGCGCCTGCATTGCTTGCCGGGGGCGCGAAACTCGCACTGCGAGCTTCGCCCCTGTGGAATTTGGCGGCCCTTCGCACCGACTTTGCCCACAGTGCAAACGGCGCGACCCCCGCGAGAGGCGTTGCACCACGGGCGGCTAGCCCAGCATCTCCGCGGCGGTGAGGGCATAGACCAGCGCGCAGGCGGTGATGTTGGGAATGGGAACGAACTCGCGGGGGCCGTGGGAGACGGTGAGCAAGCCGGGACCGTAGGCAAAGGCGGGAATGCCGCGCGCGGCGTAGAAGCGGGTTTCGAGCAGACCGGGGCACATCTCGAATGCGGGGTCCCGGCCGGTCACGGCCGCGATATGGCGGCCGAGCGCCACGCCGAGCGGGTCATCCGCCGCGGTCGCCGCCGCGGGCTCTACCTGGAGCGTCTCGAGGTCGAAGCCCTCCAGCGCCTCGCACAACCATTGATTGGCGTGATGGGATAACCCCGGCCTCCGTGGAGCGGGTACGCTGGTTTTGACCAAACTTCGCAGTACTCGGAACAAAGGAGGCCGAGATGGCTATTGTAGATCGAGTCGACCGGGTTCACCCATTGGTTTCTCGACCTGCTGGCGAGTTTGCGGGTGCCGGTCAAGATGGGGGATGCGGGGCGGTTGGCGGCAATGCGGCCCAAGAAGCTGAAGACGGACCGGCGGGATGCCGGGCATCTGCTGGACGGAGTCTGGAGCGCATTGCCGAGTGCGGCCCCTGCCCGGCCTGGATTATTGAGTCCCGCGTAATATAGTGCCGGTCTGGTTGAAGGAGTTGTCAGGCCCGGCTTGGTGCCGGGCCTGATATTGACCACCCGCGGGTGACGCACTCATACGCGAAACTCAATAGCCGCGAACCGTCCTCATCCGCGGTCGCGAGCGCCGCGCTTGCTCCGCATTCTTACCGACCCGCAGACGCCACGCCGCTTCCAAGGCGCCGCGCAGGGTCGGCTCGTCCGCCGCCGACAAACGAATGTGGGTCATCCCCATCCGTCCCCAGCCGCCATGGACCGGCAGGAATACGCTGGGCGCCTCGGCCACCAACTCGGCTTGCATCGCGGGGGTCAAGCAGAGATTGCCGTATCCCTCATCCTGCGCGGCCAGAGTGGCAAAAATACGCCCGCCCACGCGAAAGTCGGCCGCACCCATGTGCGAGCCTTCCTCCACTCCTTCTAGGCTCAATGCTGTTCGCCGGAAATCGTCGGCCGTCAGTTGGCGCGCGCGCATTCTTGGTTCAGTCTACGCCCTCTCTCCATCGCTCCCAAACCCGCGTACACTGGCGCCATGCGAACGTTGCTGGTCGTGCTGAGCGCTATCCTCGCGGCTGGAGCCCAGACCGCGGCCTCGCCCAAGCCCTACTTTAGCCTGCGCGAGGTGTCGTCCGGCGTCTTTGCCGCCATCGCCAATCCCGGCACGCGCACTGGCAGCAACGCCGGCTTCATCATCGGCACCCGTGCCGTGGCGGTGGTGGACACCTTTGAAGATACCGGCGCCGCCCACGCCCTGCTCGACGCCATCCGCGCCCATACCTCCCTGCCCATCCGCTACGTGGTCAACACGCACTATCACCTCGATCACGTCACCGGCAACCAGGTATTCGCCGAGGCGGGCGCGACCATCATGGCGCAGGACAACGTTCCGGCCTGGATCCATACCGAGAATCTGAAATTCTTCGGCGCCCACCCCACCCCTGCGCAGCAGGCGCTGGTGGCCGGCTACTACGCGCCCGATTTGACGTACCGCGATGGGGTGAACCTCGATTTAGGCGGACGCCATCTCACCGTGCGCGTCTTCCCCGGCCACACCGGGGGCGATAGCGCGGTGCGCGTGGAGGGCGCCGGCGTAGTCTTCACCGGCGACCTGTTCTGGAGCCACTCCCTACCCAATCTGATTGACGCCTCCACGGCGCCGCTCATCGAAACGCTGACTCAGCTCGAGGCCTGGCCGCAGCCAGCGAACCCCACTATTGATTGGCGCGGGCCCCAGCGCGGCTTCGCCGCGCGCCCCGCTTGTGCTCGCACCGGCATGGGGACCCCGGAGCCCCATGCCGGTGCTGCGCTCGCGGGGGCCGCGCCTGCATTGCTTGCCGGGGGCGGGCCGCCCTGCGGAATTTCACGGCCCTTCGCGCCGACTTTGCCCACAGTGCAAACGGCGCGACCCCCGCGAT
>DATNAC010000055.1:0-9096 GCA_035573035.1 Terriglobales bacterium | reverse complement strand
GATTTCGGCAGGAGACTCCAGAGCCGCCCCCTGCGCATCGGAGCGTGCCGCCCAACCGGGAAGATGCATGGTTAGCCGTGGGGCGCAGGAACAGGAACAGGCGGATACCGCGCATGCCACTCCGCCTCGGTCAGGGTTCGGTCCGGATACAGGCCGGGAAACGTCGGTGACGCGGCGCTGGCAGGGCCGCCACCTTCACCCGCGGGCGCCGGGCTGACGCGGCTATGGATCCGCACCAGCGTGAGCAGCATAGATCCGCGCTTGACCGCGTCATTGCCGCTGCATTCCGAGCACGCGTTCCAAATGGACTGCGACCGCGAGCTGCCAGAATCAAGTCTGATGCTCAAGAATTGCTCCCGCGGCCCGCGGTCGAGCCGGTACGCCTCGGCCGGTTGGGAGGTGCTTGCCCAGCCACAAACCCATGCTCGTTGCCCACCGACGCCAAAGTGAGGGCGTCCAAGCCCGCCAGCAGAACTGGACCAAGCTCCGCGCCACCCCGCGCCTGCTGCAGCAGCCCCGGCGCGGCGGTTTCTTGCGATGCGATCCCGGTCGGCGCCGGCATGCCAGGGTTGTGGAAGGCCGTCGCTCCGCCGGCCACCTCCTGTCCCCCGGCGAACTCGCCCGCCATGGGTTGCAACACATTGGGGACCCGTGCGTCCGCGTCCACGCCCGCCAGCTCCGGTGGTTGCGGCAGCCCGCCCGGCGTCAGCCGCTGCGTGCGCAGCCGCCGCTGCGCCAGGTCGAGGTAGCCGCCCGTGGTTTTGCCCGCGGCCGGCGTGGCCGCCTGGAGCAAGCGCAAGTAAGGGTGGTTGTCCGAGTTCAGATCGGCCGGGTCCTCGCCCAGACCCGCCAGCCGCGAGGTGGTGTTCATCGGTTGTCCCTCAGCGATTGTTGGCCGCGCCCGCGGCGCCGCCGGACATCGCGTTCAAGCCGTGTTGCAGCACCTGCGACCAGAAGCCCGGCGTGGTGGCCACCCGCGCCTGCGTGCCGACCAGGTTGGCGCCGGTGTTCATGGCCGAGTCCAGCCCCTGGGTGGTGGATCCGTACAGGTTGGAGAGGCCGCCCATGGCGTTCTGCTGGCCTTGAATGCGAGCGTTCCCGAACTGGCCCTCCAGCGAACCCAGCGCCTGGCTGTTGGCGCGGCCCTGCTGCATGCCGAGCTCCTCTTCGGTGGCGTTCTCGCCGGCGCTGTTGCCGGTGCGGGCCGCCTGATTCTGCAAGCGGTCGCGAGCCGCGCCGAAAGCTCCCGCCAGCGACCCGGTCGCCGCCTGGGTCATGGCCTGCTTTTCGGCATCGCTGTATCCGGGATTGTCGTACTCGGCCTGATACATCGGCGTCAGCGTCGAGTACAGGTTCTGCTGGTTCTGGTAGCCGCGCTGCGCCGCTTGCTGGCTCTGCCCGAATGCCTGCTGCTGCTGTTGGTTATAGGTGCTCTTGTCGCCTCGTGCCATGATCGTCTCCTCATTCCTCACACCGCCGGCCGCAGTATCCACGTCGGCCGGACGAACGCATAGACCGCCAGTAGGTGAAAGCTCGCCGCGCCGGAGGGGTTGGAGAAGCGCAGCCCTACCGCTTCTCCTTGGACCAGGGCCAGTGCCCGCAAGTCGCCGGTCACCCGCGGCTCCAGCGCCAGCGTGGCGATCGGCGCCGCATCCAGCCCGTCCGCGATGTCCTCCACCAGCACGCTGCCGTCGCCGCGGGCGCGCACCTGCACCATGCCCACCAGCTCCATGCCCTGCCGCTGCTGTTTGACGATCTCGGCGGCGGAGAACGAGCCGGTGCGCAACTTCCAGGCAATGGGCTGTCCGTTATCGCTGCCGGAGCCCGGGTCGAGGTAATCCACGGCGCCATTGGCATAGGCGGACGCCAGCAGCACCTGGCTGAGACCCAAGCGCCGGTCGCCGGCGATGGCGGGCAGTGCCAGGGGACGCCGCACCTGCACCGCCTGGTTCGCGGCAATTGTATCCAGCGACCAGCGCCGCCCCGGAAAGTAGTGATAGCGGCCGGTAAACGGCGAGAACCGCAGGCTGGCGTCCCAGCCATCCAGGTAGCTGACCTTGAGGATGTGGCTGCACGTCGTGGCGGCATCGAGCGGCACGCCGATGCGTACGCACTTCGCCTCATGATCGAGTGACATCCAGATCAGTTCCTGATGTTCCCAGTTGATGCGTTCCCACAGTCCGGGCTGATCGGGCGCGGGGCCGAGCAGCTCGTCGCTGATCAGCACCGGGGCGCTCCCGTCAAACTGGTACACGCCGGTGCGATGCAGCAGCACGGTCACACTGTCGCCGATGACCAGGGCGCGCGCGCCGCAGACGCCGACCCGCGGCGTGATCTGCTGTACCGCCCAAGTCGCGGGATCGCCGTTGTTCGGCGTCACCAGATGCAGGCTGTCCTCTTTGGCGACGTAAATCTGGTTGCGGAACTCGAATACGGCGGTCACCCGCTGGCCGTTATTCTCGGCGACCTGGAAAAATCCAGTGTCGCCGAAATAGTTGCCGCCATCGTTGGGCTGGCTGCACTGCACCACGCTGGGCTGGGAGGGATCGCCCCACCAGAGCAGCCGCTGCGTCGTCTCGCTGAAAACCACTCCGGCCTGCGGAGGCAGCGTGATGGCGCGGAACTGGTCGGAGACGTCGTTGGAGGCGGCCAGGAAGGCATCGTCAAAGTTGAAGGTGGCGCTGGTTGCGGAGTTGTCGCCAACCACCGTCGAGGTCTCGTTGACGCCGTTCACCGTTTGTGGATCGCCAATATAGAAGTAGGGCCCGGCGGCGGCGCCTCCGGCCACAGTGAAGGCGACCACCCGCGCCTGCACCTGGGCTGGACCGATGGGCAGGCCCGATATGGTCACCTGCTTGCCTCCGGCCGCGGTCCAACTAAACGGCGCCTGCGGGGCGGTCAGCGATCCCTCCCGGGTCAAGTAGAGTACCACCCCGTAGCGCACTCCGGCCGCCACATTGCCCGTGCTGCTGGAATCCGCGGGCGAACTGACCCCGGCCGGCGCGGCGATGGTGACTGGGTCGAGGTTGACGCCGTCGAAACTGGCCGGCACCGCGCTCCCGGTCACGCCATTGCCCGCGGCCAGGTAGGCTCGATTAAACGCAACCGCGCCGTTCATCCAGGAGTTGGCTGGAAGGCTCAGACTGCTTCCCGGCGCGGCGGCCGCGAGATGCCCGCTTCCCGCCGGCGATTCGACGTACAAGCCGCCGGTGGCGTCAAAGACCAGAGGCAGCGAGGTGCCTGTGAGCTGCACGTAATCCACCAGACCGGTGATGGGAACCGCGTTGGGGGTTGCGAACGCGCGCGTCAAGCCCTCGCGCACCGTGACTTCCGCCGGCGTGAAGCGCAGGTTGACCGCTTCCACCAGGAGCGAGGCATCCAGCATCTCGGGCGGCCAGACCGTGATCAATCCGCCGAAGTGCTCGATCGGTACGGGGATATAGCCTTGCAGCATGGAAGACGAGGTGAAGTTCGAAACAATGGCAGCGGCCGCGCCGGGCGCGGCCGCGAAAGAGAAGAAGCGCGACCGGTTACAGGTTGATGCGGTAGTCCAGTTCGAGGCTGTGGTACACCGCGCCGGTAATCGCTCCCGGATAGGCGCCGGCCGCCAGCTCGCTGCCGGTGGCCGGGTTGATCAATTTGAGTTTTGGAATCGCGGAGCCGGCCACCGGCACGATCACCCCGATGTAGCCGCCGTCCACCTGGAAGCTGCCCCGCACCGGCGGCCGGCCGGCGTGCAGCACGGAGTCGCCGGGTTTGAAATCCGGCCAGCCCGCCGTGTTGGCTCCCGCCGTGGTCACGAACGTTCCCGAGCCGTCGCCTCCGGTGGTGTAGTTGCCGCTGAACTGCACCTGTCCGAACGCTTCGATTTGCGTCTTGCCGCTCGGCAGCGCACTGATGTTAAAAGTCCAAGCCATGTCGAATCCTCCTTCAAAACTGCACACGGAGCGCAGCCGCGGCATGGGGCGTCAGGCGCCCCCGGTGCCGGGGCGAGCATAAGCGGGGCGCGCGGCAGAGCCGCGCTGGGCCCGCGCCAATCAATGACCCGTTAGGTAATGCGACAGATCTCCCGCCAGAATGTGCAGCGAGTGAAATGCCCATCGGTACCATAAGCCGGCGTTCGTCTCCGGAGCCGGCATGCCGCTCACCACGGCGCTGAAGACATACCAGGTAAGCCACAGCTCCAGCGCGTGGCTGTCAAGCCAGGTTGTCATTGCCTCTCTCCTTAGGGCAGAATCCGGACCGCCCAGGTCGAGCCGGCGGACCAGGCTACCGTGCTCGCGGTGGCGTTGCAGAGTTGAAGGGTGACGTGGTTCGCGGTGTCGATCAAGGCGCTCCAGACCAGCCCCGCGGGCGGAGCCGCCAGCGGCGTGGCGGCCACTGCCATGCCGACCGCTACTCCGGATCCGAAACTGACGCCGCCGCTGACGCACTGTCCCGCGCTCAAGCTCGAGCTGGCGAACAGCACCCCGGACGTGGCTCCTATTACGTTGGGTGATGTGCTGATCGCCAGGCCTCCCATGGTGGAGCCCGCTGCCAGCGCGGCTGCCGACTGGAAGGTGGCCCCGCCGGCGACGTTGATTGTGCCCTGCGCGCTGACGTTGCCCGAGGCATCCACACGGAACAGGGGATGCGATTCGGTGGCGTCCTCCAGGTCCAGCAGGTAGCCGGTGGGCGCCGTGTCGGTAAAGCGCATGATCTGCACGCCGGGGTCTCCGTTCGCTTGTTGGTGAAAGCGGTAGTCGGCGTCGAACGTTATGTTGCCGGGTACGCCCGTACCGGAGAAGTTGAAGTGTTTCTGCTGGTTAACGTAGAGGTCGCACGTCGCCAGGGAAGGATTCGCGTAGTCGTTAGCCAGGCAGAAGTCGTGGGCGTTGGCGCTGGCGACGTCGTTCTTGATGCCCCACTCGTCCACGCCCTGGTTCCGCCACTTGATCTCGCTCGCCTTCATCGTGCTCGAGTTCCCATCCAGTTGCAGGAGCGATGGGTTAATCGGTTGCAGACCGCCCGCATGGCCGCGCAGGCTCACCGCCCCGGTGGGGGACTCGATCGTGGTGTCGTGCAAGCGTGTGCCGAAGGGATCGGTGAGCTGGTCGGTGCCGCCGATGGTCAGGGTGCCGTTGCTGTCGAGCCGGGTAATTGTGCCGGGCGCGGCGGCGGCGCATCCGCTGCCGCCGACCACGCCGCAATCGCCCAAGGCCAGGATCTCGCTGAAGTTGGGCGATGGCCCGGAAACATAGGCGTACTGGTTCCCGGCGCTGTACCCCGAGTACGTGTTGTTGGCCACCGAGCCTTGCACCGATCCAAAACTGAGCGCGGTCACGCTTCCGTTGGTGGCGTTGAAAAGGTTGTCGCTGATTTCGCAGTTGACGCAGCCGGCGCCGTTGTTGCCGCTGCCGCCGCCCAGCAGTTGACCCAGGAAGACGTCGCCCTGACCCGCCGCGGCGCCGTTGCGCTCAAAGTAGTTGCCCTGCAGTACCACGTTGTGCCCCGACCACTGCGCCGGGTTGGAGATCTGTTGCCAGTATCCGTACTGCGTGTTCGACTCGATGTCGTTGCCCACCCAGGTATGCACCCAGCCTCCGTCGTCGAACACGCCATACACGTTGGCGTCCACCGTGTTGCCGACGAACGTGTCGCGGTTCGCGGAGCCGCCGACCAGGTGCACGCCATAGTAATTGCCGATCAGGTGGGATCCGGTGACGGTGGCGTCGTAAGCATGGCCGTTGGCGGAGTCGAGGAACAGGCCGTCGTGCGCGTTCTTGCCCACCACGTCGTTCAGTTTGAGCCCGACGCAGTTGACGCAGTGGATGGCCACCCCGGAATCGCTGCCGTCGCCCTTCACGCCGGCCACGAGGATGTGTTCGAGCACCACGTCGTTGGCGCTGGCGCTGGCGGTGCCGATCTGGATGGTGTCGGTGTTGGCGGCGGCTTGCACGATCTGGCTGCCGACATTGGCGTCGAACGCCGATTGGCCGCTCAGGCGCACTGTCGCGGCCAGCACCAGCGGCGCATGCAGCGTTGCGACCGGCACGTCGTCCAGCACCGCGCCGCCGGGGCCGGCGAAATTGACCGCCTCCTGCAGCCCGGCGGTGGCGCTGGCGAGAGTAAAGCGCTGATGGCTCAAGCCAAATGTTGCGGTGAGTGTGCAGGCGGGCCCCTGCACCGGGCAGTTGACGGCGGTGGGGACCACCACCTCCGGGCTGCCGTCGCCGCCGGTCAGTAGCGGCGTGCCGGCTTGCAGCGGCATCCAGGCGGTGCCGTCCGGCAGCGTCATGGGTCCGCTAAGGATCGTTACCGTTTGCATTCCGGCTTGGCCGTTACCCTGAGCCTGCGCGCTCCACGCTCCGAACTGGGATGCGATGACCTGCCCGGCAATCTTCGGACGCACCAGGTTGCCCGCCTGTTGCGCGCCGAGCGCGGCGGTGAGCAGCCCACCCGCGATCATCCACCGCCAACGAAGCCGTTCTGCTACGAAACCGCTTTTAGGGAGACAGAGCTTCATAGCGAGCGGCACCGGTCCGCCGCCGCATTGTAAGGCCGCGGCCGGCGCGTGATGGTTTGCGAATCAAGCACTTGGCGCTGCACCCAGCGAAAGAGCAGATGCCGCGCTTCGGCAATATATTGCTGTCCCAATTCCTGTTCGCGCATGGCGGTGGCCATCAGCCCCGCGGTCCAGTAGCCCAGGATGGTGGCCACGCCAATCGCCGCCAGCGCGTCGCCGGGACCGGTCAGCACCGGCCACAGCTGTTCGAAGCGCACTTCCAGATCCAAGGCCTGCTGCGCGCCGGGAAGGTAGAGATTGCCGCCGCGCCACTCGTAGACGCGATTGCGGTCGTCGGGCGTGCGGTCCGGCAGCGCTTCCACCCGCGCAACCTCGGTGTAGTTGTTGTCGTCGCTCCCGGCTGGCTTCTCTCGCAGGCGGAGAGGCGCGGCCAGGTTCGACAGTACCCCTGCCGGCGCCACGTAGCTGCCGAGGTCCGCCGTGTAGGCGGCAACGTTCGGCAAAATCACCACCGCTTCCGCGGCGGTGACTTCCCGCTGCGCCACGCCCTCGTCCCGCAGCGCGGAGTAGGCGATGTTCAGGTAGGGCATCAGGCGCGTCGCGCTGAACAGGCCCTGTCCGGTCGGGTCGAGCAGCGCCTGCGCCCGGCCGATGGCTGTTTGAGCGGCTTCCATGAGGCTACTCGGCGGCGGGGCGGGCGGCTGTCCGCGTTCCCGCCACACGCTCTTTGGGTTCGGCGGCGCGGTGGCCGGAGCCAGGCGCCGGTGATGCGAGCGGCGTGTGGCAGAAGTGGCAGATCTTGGCGACGACTTTGATCTCTTCGCCGCACATGGGGCACGGCCGCCGGTCGGATTGGGCACGGGTGGCCGTGACCCATTCCGGCAAGCCGTCGACCTCGCCGGCCAGGAACAGGGCCCGGGCCGCATCGCGTTGCCGGTCGGTCAACATCTTGTGTTGGTGGTAGCGCGACCAGGAATCCACCGCCTGCTGGTAGAGTTTGCGGTACCAGGCCATCTGCCGCTCGCGCGCGGCGGCAATCTCGGCCGGTTCGGGCTCCCGCCGGCCGCGAAACCAGAACACCCCGCCGGTTTCGCCGTACTCCCGTTCCAACTCTTTCGCCAGCTCCGCCGGGAGGACGCTCACCGGCGTGAAGTTGCCGTCGCCCAGGTCGCGCATGGAGATCCGGTAATGCTCAATGAGCAAGCGCTGCACCGGATGCTCCGGGGTCGCCGCCGGGCACTCCACCATCCCCAACTCGCCCATGTGGATGGTGAGCGGGAAGGGCTGCAGGTTCACCACGGTGGCCGCCTCCCACCCCTGGCGCTGCAGTTTGTACACCTCCTCGCGCACCAGCCGGTCGCGCAGCCGGTCGCTCACCCCGCCGTTGCGCAGCGCTCCGTTCGGCGCCAGTCCGGCGTCGAACACCGCATTGAAGTCCCGCCCTGAGGGCGTTGCCACCGAAGTTGCCATATCTTTCTCCTCTCGTCTTCTCCCCCGCACGCAGCTGCGATCAAAGCGGGTGTTCTCTGATTCCGATCCGCTCCGCCATCTCCACCAACGCTGGGCGGTGACTGCCGCCGTACCCCACCAACGGCGCGCCGCCAAACGCCGGTGCGGCCTCGTCAAAGAGTTCCGCCGCGTCACGGTCAAATTCCCGGTCGCGGCGTTCCTGCTCCTGCTGCGCATTCCAGATTCGCCGCCGCGCGCGCCCCTCGCAACTGCTGGGTTGCCGATCCCGCTGGCGCTCCACCGAATCCACCGCGGTGATCAAGTGCCGCTCGGTCGGATACCAGTACATCCGAGCGCCGATGTCCTCGTAATCCCCCATCTGGGGGTAATCGCCGCAGCAGGGAATCCCGCACGGCAGCACCGTGCCCCCGGCCGCCACCGGGCGGTACCACTGTTCCGGCGAGCCGTAACTCGATGGCGGCGCCCAGCGCTCGATCAACCAGCACTCCTCGCCGGGGTACTTGCGCGTCCAGCGCATTTCGGGCCGGCGGCGCCAAGGCGTCGCACCCGCTTTCCCGCGGTCGCTGACCGGCGTCCCGGGGTTCCAGTCCACCCACTCGCCGCCGGACTGCTCCAGCCGCGCGGGCGCCCATACCAGCCGGTACCGCGGTTCACCGAACGGCGACCGGCCGTAGCGCCCGGTCAGCACGCCTTGCAGCCAGCGTGGTGCCCGGCGCCCCTGAATGTCACCGCGGACTACCACGGCCCGCGCCGCATCTCGACGCGCACGTCGTAGAGGGTGCCGCGCAGCGCGCGTTGATCCGCCATGCGCATCTTGC
Organism: Terriglobales bacterium; assembly: GCA_035573035.1. Lineage (GTDB taxonomy): Bacteria > Acidobacteriota > Terriglobia > Terriglobales > SCQP01 > SCQP01. The sequence continues at coordinate 303 of DATNAC010000055.1, read as the reverse complement.
GCCAGCAAACCGGGCAGAACCCGTCGCCATAGGCCGGCCGACGCTGACACGCCCTGCAGGGAGGCGGCGCAGGACCTTCCGCCGGAGAGGGAACTCTCGCTAGCGGGGCGCCCGGCGCTTCCTCGCTGGGATCCGCGATCATGAGTTGCCGTGCGGTCGCCATGGTTGTCGCCTAGCTGGCCAGCAGCTCCCGGATCTGGTCCAGTTTGCTGGCCGACTTCTGCGCTGCGGCCAATTGCCCGCGCACGGTGGCCGCGTTGGCCTCGGCCGCGGCTTCGCGGTCGCTGGCGTGCTTGGCCTCGT
>DATNAC010000054.1:0-25354 GCA_035573035.1 Terriglobales bacterium | reverse complement strand
GTTGAGCAGGGCGGAGCCGTCCATGAGCAGGCGGGCCGACCAGGCGGTGGCAAGCCAGAGGCGGAACCCGGGGTTTTGGCACCAGGAATAGTAGGTACGGCGGGGGATGCCGGCCGAGATGCAGAGGTCGCAGATGGAGATGACCGAGGGCCGGCAGTGGATGATGTCGAGCAGGCGGCGCTGGGCGGCGTTGGGAACGAAGAGGGGCGGGGCCGCGGGACGGGGAATGGGCACCGAGATGGGCCGGGGCCGGGGCGGGACGATGGATTTCCGGGCAGGTTGGGAAGGGCGCATGAGTCACTCCTAAGTCGGACGCAGATAAGATGACTCGCCAAGCGGCGATGGATGACCGCGGAATTGTGATAATTGTGTGATGGAAAATCGACGGCGTCAGGCTCGGGAGTTGCGTGATGTGGTATCGGCAGACCGGGATTTCTCCCGATTCCGGGGTTGCGGGTGACGAACCCGTGGGTTGCCCTCTGCTGACGGCGCGGCTGCCGCGGGTGGGGTACCATGGCCGCATGAAACCGCTCTCGCAGGTTCTTGTCGTTCTGGTTGCGGCGTGGATCGGGGTGGCGGCGGCGCAAGCGCCGACGGCGGCAGGGTCGGGCGACGGCGCGTCGCCGGAGGCGCTGCTGGCGGGGTTGAACGCGGTGATCTCGGGTCCGGCCGGGCATCGGGATTGGGACCGGTTCCGCAAGCTCTGGCTGCCGGGGGCGCGCATTCAGTTCGCCCGGGTTGGCAAAGACGGCGCGGTCACGATCGCGACCATGACGCCGGAGGATTACATCAAGCAAGACGACCCCTACTTTGCGGCGCACGACTTCTATGAGGTCACGCTGGTGAAGCGGATCGAGCGGTACGGGAACATCGCGCAGATCTGGACCTCGTTTGCGCTGCGGAAGACGCCGGCCGGGGCGGACACGCAGCGCGGGGTGGAGAGCTGCCAGGTGCTGTTCGACGGCCAGCGCTGGTGGTTTGCCAATCTGCTGGACCAGCCGGAGCTGAAGGCGAGCCCGCTGCCGGCGGAGCTGGCCGGGCGATAGTCCGCCGGGGCGAGTCTATCCGCCCGTGGTGCAATGAATTTTGGCCTCCGGTCCAGTACACGAGATCCGCTCTGGGCGCGGGTCTCGCACGTCCCCGGCTTGGGTTCGCGGTGTGGCACCACGGGCTGCTATGCCGGTTGCTGCGTACCCTCGTTGAGGGCGGCGAGGTAGCGCTCGTACCGGTAACGGCGGTTGCGGCGGAGGCCCGTCGTTTCCCGCACCAGGCCAAGGCGCGTTAGTTCATGCAGGCACCGGATTGTGGTTGGTTCGGAGACGTTGAGCCCTTGGGCGATCGCCTGGATCGTGGTGATGGGTCTGCGGCAAATCCAGGTGTGGACCCGGTGGGCGGTACCGGCGCGGCGCCCCAATTTGGCGATCTCCTGGCGATCTTCTTCCACGATGGCGAGGATGCGGCGGGCCGACTGTGGAGCACGGCCTCCGGCGCCTGCGCGATGGCTTCCCCCTCTCGCTCCGCCTCATGCGCGAAATCCACGCCATCCTGCTGGCCGAAGGCCGTGGCAGCGAAAAACAACCAGGCGAGTTCATGTCCTCGAAGAGCGAGGACTGGGTGTTTTCGATTTGGGAGGAGAGGACCGCCTCCTTGCGGACGTAGAAATAGATGAAGAGGCTGGGGTCGGGCAGGATTGAGGCCATGCCGTCCAGGCGGCCGAGGGACTCGACCGCGCGCTCCAGCAGCGGTTCCAGCGGGGCTAAATCCAGCGGTGGCTGGGGCGGCAGGGGCGGGGGAATGCAAGCACGGACCTCCTCACCCCCGGCGGAGGAGGTTCGTTCCCACAGCGTCGCGCTACGTTAGCAACAAAATTTTGGTAGGAGAGAACGCTACTAAACTTTACCCCGCCTTTTTTAAGCAAGAGAGTGGCGGGATGGGTTCCAGCCAGGCCGTTTGGCCAAAAAATGATCATGCGATCATGCGCAGTGGAGAATAACGGCCACGGAAACCAGTTTCCTGGCGTCGGCTATAGAGAGGTCCAGGCGCTGGCGCACAGAGTCCATGGAAGGCCGCAGGACGACGGCGCTCGGGCTTTAACCGGATGCGGCATTACTGACCGGCGGCGAACTCGACGCGGGCGTAGACGTCGAGTTCGATGTGGCCGGGGCGGAAGCGGATGCGGCTCACGCGTGCGAGGGCCGAGGGGAGCAGGGCGGGGTCGCCGGCGAGGAGCTCGCTATCGAGGATGCGGCCCTGGGGATCGAAGGTGGCGTGGACAACTGCGACCTGATCCACCTGGTAGGAGCTGGCGCCGGTGGCGGGATGGAGGCTGACGAAGATCGGCCCGCTGAGCACGCCAGCGTGCGGGCGCAGCAGGTTGAGGTTGGCCAAATCCTCGGCACCGGGCGGACCCAGGCGGGTGACGTGGATCTGGAGCACCGGTGAACTGCCGATGTAGGCGGTGACGGCCGAGGCGACGGTGTGGCCGGCATAGTTCAGCGGCGTGCTGTAGTCGTAGACGTAAGCGAGGCCCGGGGCGGGCGACATCAGCTCGAGCAGACCGGCGGAGTTCATGCAGAACTCGCTTTCGCGCCATCCACGGCCGGCGGCGGGGGCGATTACGGCGGCCTCGGTGACCAGCACACAGGTGAGCGGTTTGCCGGCGAAGGTGACGTTGGCGACGCGGAGCTGCTTAAGCGCGGGAATGCGACCGATGGGCCAGAGCAGCGCGTTGCGGGCCATCACCACGCGCAGGGGAATGGGATGGGTGGCGGCGTCGGTTTGTAGTCCGCTGACCGTGTTGGCGAAATTGGCGGACCATGTGGTGCGGCGGTTCGCGAAAATCTCGGTCATGGCGCCGCTGCCTTCGACGGCGGCCTGTCCGCTGGATTGCAGCGCCACCTCGATCGCCGTGTCCGGCCGACCCTGCTGCCCGAAGGTATAGTCCTGGCTGGCCAGATTGAGCAGGTTGAGACCGGCGGCGCGCTCGGAGGGGGTGACCAGGATCTGGGCGCTGGCGGCGACGGGTTCGTACGGACCGGGGCAATCGCAGTACCATGGCGGCATGGGGCGGACCATCATCGAGCCGTTTCGGATCAAGAGCGTGGAGCCGATCCGGCAGCGGACGCGGGCCGAGCGGGAGCGGCTGCTGGAGGAGGCGGGGTTCAACCTCTTCCTGCTGAATTCCGACGACATCTTGATTGATCTGCTGACCGACTCGGGGACCAACGCCATGTCCACGGAGCAGTGGGCGGCGATGATGCGGGGCGACGAGTCCTACGCCGGCTCGCCCAGCTTCGCGCGGTTCCGCGCCGCGGTGCAGGGGATCACGGGGTTCCGGCACGTGATCCCGACGCATCAGGGGCGGGCGGCGGAGCGCATCCTGTTTCACGTGATGTGCCGGCGGGGCGACGTCGTGCCCAACAACACCCACTTCGACACCACGCGCGCCAACTGCGAGTACGTGGGGGCGGAGGCGCTCGACCTGCCCGCTCCCGAGGGGGCCGAGACCGGACGGCCGCATCCGTTCAAGGGGAACCTGGACACGGCGCGGCTGGCGGAGCTGCTGGAGCGGGGCGGAAAGCGGGTGCCGCTGGTCATGCTGACCGTGACCAACAACTCCGGGGGCGGGCAGCCGGTTTCGATGGCCAACATCCGCGCGGTCAAGGCAATCTGTGCCCGGCACGGCGTGCCGCTGTACCTCGACGCCTGCCGGTTCGCCGAGAACGCCTACTTCATCAAGCTGCGCGAGCCGGGCTACGCGGGCAAGACGCCGCGGGAGATCGCGCAGGAGATGTTCTCGCTCGCGGACGGCTGCACCATGTCGGCGAAGAAGGACGCGATCGTGAACATCGGCGGGTTCCTGTGCACCAACGACGACGCGGTGGCGCAGGCGGAGAAGGATTTGCTGATCCTGACCGAGGGCTTCCCCACCTATGGCGGGCTGGCGGGGCGGGACCTGGAGGCGATCGCGGTGGGGTTGGAGGAGGGGCTGGAGGAGGAGTACCTGCGCTACCGCATCGCCTCGACCGCGTATCTGGGCGACCATATCGCGGCGGCGGGGGTGCCGATCGTGCAGCCGCCGGGCGGGCACGCCATCTACATTGACGCGCGCGCCTGTCTGCCGCACATCCCGCCGGCGCAGTTTCCCGGGGTGGCGCTGGCGGCGGAGCTGTACGTGGAGGGGGGCATCCGCTCGGTGGAGATCGGGACGCTGATGTTCGGCGAGCGCGGCGTCGACGGGGAGGAGCGGCCGGCGGCGCAGGATCTGCTGCGGCTCGCGATCCCGCGCCGGGTGTACACGCAGTCGCACATTGACTACGTGGTGGAGGTGATCCTCGAGGTGTGGCGGCGGCGGGAGGCGATCCGCGGCCTGGAGCTGACCTACCAGGCGCCGTTCCTGCGGCACTTCACCGCGCGGCTGCGGCGGGCAGCGTGAGCCGATTCAGGGCTGCTTGACGCCGACGCCGTGGTCCACGGTGGTCCAGTTGGTGCCGTCGGTGGAGGTCTCGATGTCCACGGTGACGCGGGTGGGGGAGAGCCAGCGGTAGACGATGCGCTCGGCGGGGCGCTTGCCGGTGGGAGGCGGGCCGTTCTCGATCCACTCGTCGCCGGTGACGGTCATCTTGGAGACGAAGGGATTGGCGCCGCTCTGGCCGCCGGCGAACATCTCGTAATGCCAGTACGTCTTGTCGGTGGTGTTGTAGGAGTCGACCACGAGCGACTCGGCGGGGCGTCCGCCCCAGATGTTGTTGAAGGAGCACTCCAGAAAAAGTTGGTTGCCGGACCAGCGGCAGTCGGCCTTCCAGGTCCACGATGTCGTTTTGCCGGAGCGGGATTTGGCGGTGCCGGTGTAGACCCAGCGGCCGAGAGAGACGGCCAGCTTCTGGGTCTCGGGCGAAGGGCCGGTTTGCGCGGAAGCCGCGCGCGGCGCGAGCGCCAGGGCGGCGGCGAGGCAAAGAGCGAGGATCAGTGCGCGGTGCATGGGAACCTCCGTGGAAGCGGGTTGCCGATCCCGCTTATTGAGACACGAAGCGGGAGGAATGGCAAGCCGCTTGTTGCAGGCGGCGAGTGCGCTCGTGATTGCACACTCGCGGAGGAGAACCTCCGCCTCCGCGGAGCAGCGCGTGGCTAAGCCTCGCCGGATCAACGCCGGGGTTTGGCCCTTGGCGTGCGCAGGTAGACCGTGGAAGTGTGAAGCCGAGTGGAGGTCAATACATGCGCGATATCAGGAAACTGATGCTCTGCTTGATGGTAATTGCCATGGCATGCGGTACCGCATTTGCCGGCTCGATTACCTTTCTGACGCCGGCCGGTGCGAACGAAGCCTCGGGCGGCCAGGCAGTGGCGGCAGAGGCGCTGGTGACCATGGGCGCGGGGTTCGTGACGGTGCAGCTTTGGAACCTGCTCGGAACCGGCAGCAACCCCAGCATCTCGAACGCAGGGCAATTGCTGAGCGATTTCGACTTCACTCTCGGCTCGACCGCGGGGTCGGTGAGCTATGCCGCCGGAACGTCCGGGAGCGCGAACCTGGTTGAGATCGCCCGGGACGGCGGTGCCACCGCCGACGGAGCGACGGCGCAGTTAGGATGGGGCCTAAGCTTGGGCGGCAATACGATCACCGTGGACGGATTGGGCGGTGGCAATACGCCGAGCGATCTATTGGTGGGCGCGGCGTGCAGCAGCGGCAGCTACTGCAATGCCAATCGTTCCATCGGGGGTAATGGGCCGCACAATCCGTTTGCATCCAACTCGGTAACGTTCACGATCAACGCCAGCGCGGTCACGGCCGCGACGACGGTGACCGCGGCCGACTTTTCGTTTGGGACCGCAAGCGGCGATGACGTGCCCGGAACGCCAGTCAGCGCCGTGCCTGAACCGCCGAGTTGTATGTTGCTGGGAGCGGGGCTCCTGGGGTTGGGCTTGGTGATGCGGCGGCGATTCATGCCCGCCGCCTGAGGGCAGCCCGGGTTGGTGCAAGCGCGAGGAGTTTGCGTTCGACGAGTTGCGTGCTTCAGGGGTGGTCGCAGGCCAACCCTTGGGGGGCGTTGCCGCGCGGGGCCAGGGGCGGCTGGTTTTGCGCGGCGAGGGCGTGGTTGAAGGCGGCGAGGTCCTGGGAGACCAGGGTGTGCCAGGCGGCGAGGGTGGCGTTGTAGCCGGCGCAGTATTTCCGGTAGGCGGCGACTTGCGCGGCGACGGGGGGCATGTCGCTGTTGTAGTCCACGATCTCGAGCAGAGCGCCGAGGGCGCCGTTGAGGGCGGCGAAGCTGGGCTGGGCCGGTACGGAGACGCCGAAAGCGCCGACTTCGGTCTCGGACAATTTGCCGGCGAGCGCGGTGAGCTTCGTCTCGAGTTCGGGGGCGCCGGGAGCGGCGCTGTGGGCGTCTATCTGCGCATTCAGAGCGGTGGCCTGCTCGTAGCCGGCGCGGGAGGCGGCCATGCCGGCGGTGATCTTCCGTTCCAGGCCGAGCTGGCGGCGCATGCCGGCGAGGATGGCGGGCGTTTCGCCGACGCGCGGGTCTTCTTTGACGGTGAGCGGCTGGCGGTAGCTCTTGCCGTCCACGGTGAGCGCGATGGTGTAGTTGCCGGGGAGCGCCTTGGCGCCCTGCGGCATGAATGGGGTGTCGTGCGCGATGGCGCCCATCTGCTGGTCGTAGTTGTGGGTCAGCAGAGGGGGGTCATCCCAGCGCAGGTCCCAGTTGACGCGGTGCATGCCGGGGGTGGCGGGGAGTGGGAGGCGCGGACGGATCCAGTACGCCGCGACATCGGCGGTGGGCGAGGGATTCTCCTCGATGGGCGGGAGCGGTTGGCTGGAGTAGGAGCGGACCTTGTGTCCGGCGGCGTCGTATACCGTGAGCGTGACGTCGCCGACGGGGGCGGCGCCGAGGTAGTAGTACAGGATGGCGCCTTCGGGCGGGTTGGGGGCGTGGGGCTCCTCGACTGGCAGCGCGGTATCCCAGTTGTTGTCGCGCTGGAGGCGGTAGGCGGCGCCGGGGCGGAATAAAACCGCGGGTTGGGCGGCCATGGCGGCCGACACCTGGCGCAGCGGCGAGATGTCGTCGAGGATCCAGCTCGAGCGGCCGTAGGTGCCGGCGACCAAGTCGTTGCCGTGAATGAGCAGATCGCGGTAGCTGGTGTTGGGGGCGTTGAGACGGAGCGAGCTCCAGCGGCCGCCGGCGTCGAAGGAGACGTACACGCCGGATTCGGTGCCGGCAAACAGCAGCCCGGGGCGCTCGGGGTCTTCGATCACCACACGCACGAAGCTCCCCGTAGGCTCGTCGGTGGGGAGGCCGGTGACGGTGAGCTGCCAGCTGCGGCCCCAGTCGTGGGTGCGATAGATATAGGGGTGGTTGTCGCCGGCGGGCTCGACGGCCAGCCAGGCGGTGGCGGGATCGGTATGGGAGGCTGCGAGCGAGACGACCGGTGCGTCGGCAGCCGCGGCGGGCGTCACCGGGTTCCACGTTTTGCCGTTGTCGCGGGTCAGATAAACGAGACCAGTGGTGCTGCCGCTCCAGATGACGCCCGCTCCGGTGCGGGCGGGCGAGGGGGCGAGGGCGGAGATGGTGCCTCCTCCGCCGCGGCGTCCGGCGCGGCCGGCGAGCGGGGCCGCGGGCTTGACGCCCGGGGCGACGGTGAGGTCGGGGCTGATCGCGGTGAAGTGATCGCCGCCGTCGCTGGTGGCCATAACGTACTGCGTGGCCCAGTACATGGTGTGCGGATCCTGGGGTGAGAAGACAATGGGCGCGTTGGCGTTGCGGCGCAGATCGTTGCGGCCGACGCCGGGGTAGATCACCTGCGAGTCCCAGGTATTGGTCCAGAAGCGCCCCAGGTCGCCGAAGTTCTGGTTGGTATAGACCACGTTGCCGTGGAGCGGATCGACCGCCAGGTAGCCGGTTTCCCAGCCGGGGGCGGGGGCCCAGTCGAAGGGATTGATCTGGCCGAAGTCGCCGCGGGTGCGGGTGGCGGTGATGTCGCTATCCTGCTGGATGCCGTAGACCCAGTAGGGAAAGCGCTGGTCGGCGGCGATGTGGTAGAACTGCGCGGTGGGTTGGTTGTACCAGGAACTCCAGGTGGCGCCGCGATCGAGCGTGACCGCCGCGCCCTGGTCGCCGCCGTAGAGCATGCGTGTGCCGTCGGTGGGGTCGATCCACAACTCGCGGGGGTCGTCGCCGCCGGGCTCGCCCTTGAAGGCGACCAGGGTCTTGCCGCCGTCGGTGGAGCGGTACATGGTTGTGCCGACGGTGTAGAGCAGGTCGGGATTGCGGGGATCGGTGTAGACGTGGCTGCTGGCGGTGTGGATGTCGGCGGTTGCGAGCCGCCAGTTGCGGCCGCCGTCATCGGAGCGGTAGAGACCGCCGCGGTCGAGGGAGTACAGGCGCTGTGCGTTGGTGTTCGTGGCGACGGTGAAGCCGCCGAGCGCGGGGAGGCCGGTGGTTTCGACCCTGGTCCAGGTGAGGCCCTCGTCGCCGGAGCGGTAGAGGCCGAGGCCGCCGCCCGCGCCGCCGCGACCGGCACCGCGGGCGCCGCGGCCACCGCGGGCGGCTCCGGCGGAGACAAAGATCACGTCGGGATGGTCGAAGGGCGCGGCCATTTCTTCGGCGGCGAGGGCGGGCTGCTCGCCCAGGGTGTGGCTCCAGTGGGCGCCGGCGTCGGTGGAGCGGAACACGCCGCCGCCGGTTGCGGCCAGGACGAGCGCGGGGTTGTGCGGATCCACGACGATGGCGGTGACGCCGCGCTGATCGCCCAAGCCGAGCCGCCGCCAGGTGCGGGCGCCGTCGTCGGAGCGGAACATGCCCGGGCCGCGGGCGTTGGTGCCGAAGTAGATCGTCTCCGAGTTGCTGGGAGCGACCACGACGGCGCTGACGTTGGCCACGTCGGGCAGCGCGTCCGTGACGTTGACCCAGGTGACGCCGGCGTTGGTGCTCTTCCAGAGGCCGCCCTGCATGGCGCCCATGTAGAAGAGTCCGGGGCGGCCCAGGGCGCCGCCGACGGCGGAGACGCGCCCGGCGCGGAAGGTGCCGATGGGGCGCCAGACCAGGCCGGAATACAGTGACGACGGGATTTGGGCGGCTGCGCCCAGAGCGAGCGCGAGCGTGATCAGGAGGCGGGTTGCGGGGCGCACCCTCCGATTATCGCCTCGCCGGTCAAGATTCTTGGCCGCGGGTGGCCCCGGTCCGGCGATCCTTCGCGCTCGCCGTGATGGGCCCACTTGACAATCGGTGGTCGAATGTCTACCATCGGTGCATTCGAGGGTCGAACGTCTTCCATGACCAGACAACAGGAACAACAACGGGCGAAGCTGCTTCAGGGAACGCTGGACATGCTCATCCTGCGGACGCTGCTGCATGGCGCCGCCCACGGCCACCAAATTGGGAAGCATATCCAGAGAACCACGAACGATTTTTTGCAGATGCAGCACGGGTCGCTCTATCCCGCACTGCATCGGCTGGAGAAGCGAGGGTGGGTGATTTCCAAGTGGGAGACCGCGCCGGATCGCAATCGGGAGTTCAAGTATTACCGGCTCACCGACAAGGGCCGGAAGCAGCTAGCGGTTGAAGAATCGCAGTGGAAGCGGATGGCCGAAGCCGTGGCCCGCGTGATGTGGCCGGCCGCCGAGGAGAACTGAGATGCCATGGTGGCCGACGGGAAAGAGAGATACCGACCTGGAGCGGGAATTGCGCTCGGACCTCGAGCTTGAAGAAGAGGAACAGCGGGAACGCGGTCTGGCTTCGGAAGAGGCTCGCTACGCCGCGCAACGAGCCTTCGGGAATCCCGACCTGATCCGCGAACAGATGCGCGAGGTGTGGGCCTGGAACCGGCTGGAGTCGTTGACGCGGGACCTGCGCTATGGCCTGCGCACGCTCCGACGCACCCCGGGCTTCACCTTCATCGCCATCGTGGTCATGGCGCTGGGCATTGGCGCCAACGTCGCCCTGTTTACCGTGGTGCACAGCGTGCTTCTCAAGCCACTTCCGTACCGGAACCCGGGCCGTCTGGCGCTGATCTATGAGGCCGACCCTGGCCACCGCCATGCCTCGCCATGGCTGCCGGTGGATGCCGGCAGTTTCTGGGAATGGCAGCGGTCGGCGCAAGCCGTCGCGCGCATGGCGCTGGTCTCGCCATTTCAGGAGTACAACGTCTCCGGCGAACGCGGCAACCTGCCGGAGGTGGCCGAGGCGGCCTGGTGCACGGATAATTTCCGGCGCTGCTCGGAGTTCTGATCGGTCTGCCGGCCAGCGCTGCCCTGGTGCGCCTCATCCGGAGCATGCTTTACGAGACGCAGCCGTTCGATGCTCTGGTGTTCGGAAGCGTCGTGGGAGTGCTCGTGTTTGTTGCCATCGCAGCCTGCCTAGCGCCCGCCTGGAGGGCCGCCCGCCTCGATCCGATGCACGCACTGAGGACCGAGTAGGCTGCCATAACGGCGCAGCCGTCGGGTTACTTTTCTTGATTGCTCCGCTTCCGCTCGCGCGCCGGCCGGCATCGCTTCTCTCGGGACCGCAAATTCGCTGGATCGCGTCGTCCACAAAAGACTTGGTGATTGAGTCGGGAATGCGCATTGGCTACTCCAAATTGGATGACTGTGCCGGCAATGGTCGAGGAACCTCTCAGTGGGGCCGCAAGTTGGCGCGGAAGAAGTGGTCGGCGCGGGTCCAGGCGTCGGTGAGGACGTGGGCGCGGTCGAAATAGTGGAACTCGCCGGGGTACATCATGAAGGTGAGGAGATCGCCTTTGCCGGCTTTGAGGGCGCTGTCGAGCATCAGCGTGGTCTCCCAGAAGGGCACGTTGACGTCGGCGGTACCGGCGAGGACCAGGAGCGGGCGCTGGAGCTGGTCCATGTGGGTGCTGGTTTCGCCCTTGCGGTAGCCCTCGGGGTTCTGGCCGGGGGTGCCCATGCGCTCGGCCATCCAGCCGGAGTGGTAGGGGTCCTGGTAGTACATGGCGGGGTCCACCAGCCCGGCGACGTCGATGGCGCAGGCGAAGAGCGTGGGGTCCTGGGTGATGGCGCGCAGGGTGAAGTAGCCGCCGTAGCTGAGACCCCAGACGCCGATGCGGGCGGGATCCACGTAAGGCAGGGTCTTTAGATAGACGGCGGCGCGGCGGGCGTCGGTGGCGTCCTGGCCGCCGACGTCGCGGTAGACGCCCTCGCGCCAGGCGCGGCTGTAGCCGATGCTGCCGCGGTAGTCGGGGGCGATGACAACGTAGCCCTGCTGGAGCAGGTACTGGTGGAAGGCGTAGTAGACGGCCTCGTTGCGGTCGGTGTGCCATCCGTCGTAGTTCTGGTTGACGCCGTCGGGGTGGATCCAGACGATGGCGGGGTGCTTGCGGGAACGGTCGAGGTTGGGCGGGACGAAGAGCCAGGCGGGGACGGAGGCGCCGTCGGCGGCCGCATAGTGCACCAACCGCGGAGCGACGAAACGGCGGCCCTGGAGCGCGGGCGGCATGGAGCGGGTGAGGCGGACGGGCGTGCCGCCGGCGGCGGGGATGACGTAGAGGTCGCCGGATTGCTGCGCGTCGGCGTGCTGGTAGACGAGGCGGGTGTCGTCGGGGGACCAGACCGGGGCGATGTTGGTGCCGTCGCCATGGGTGAGCCAGGCGAGGGTGGCGTGGGCAGGGTCGCCGTGCAGGGTGACGACACCGAGGTGGCGGGTGCCGGGGCGGGCCTCGGTGTTGGCGTCGAAGGCGAGGCGGGCGCCGTCGTGGGACCAGGACGCGCGCCAACTGTCGCTGCCGGAGGGGGTGATCGCAACGGCGTCGCCGCCGAGGGCGGGCATGACGTAGAACCGATCCCATCCGCCGGTATCGCTGCCGAAGAGGAGCCATTTGCGATCGGGCGAGAGCTGCGGGTTGGCGTCGCGGCCGTTGATGCTCCAGAACTTGTCGTCGCGATCGGTGTGGATGGCACGGAAGGGACCGCCGCGGGCATCGAGCAGGTAGATGGTGCGAGTGGTGTTATCGGCGGAGACGGCGCTGGCGACCAGGGTCGAGTCGTTGACCCAGCGGGCGTTGTTGACCCCGGGGGGGACCTGGAGCGGGATGGCGGCGCCGCCGTCCCTGGGGACGACCTCGAGTTTGCCGGGGATGCCTTCGGTGATGCGGAAGATGAGCTTGTTGCCGACTTCGGGGAAAGTGCGGTCGTGATCCACGCGCTGGCCGCCGACCTGGCGGAGTTGGAGCGAGCCATCGGGGGAAGCGTTGCCGCGGCCGCCGCGCCCACCGGTGGCGCCGCGCCCGGCTGCGGCGGCCGGGGCCGCATCGGGGAGCAGCGCGGGAGTGCCGGGATGGCCGGCGTCCACCGTGTAGCGGTGGTAGACACCTCCCTCGTCCCAGGTAAAGGTTATGGTGTGGCCGTCGGCGGACCAGGCGGGAGCGGAGGGGTATTTGATGGCGACCACATCGGCGATGGTGAAGGGCTGTTGGGCGGCGGCAACGAGGGCCAGCGCCGCGAGGAGCAGTCCCCAGCGGAGGGCGGAGCGCATGCAGGAAGTTTAGCCGGTTTGACAGCGGCGGTCCGCGAGCGCATGGTTGATGCATGAGGTCGACGCTCTGGATCGAAGATAACCTGATGGCGGAGTTGAAGTCTTACGCCGAGACGAGCGGGCTGAACCTGAGCAGCGCGGCGAATGTACTGCTGCGGCGGGGTCTCCATCCGGAACCCGTGGGGGTGCGTTTGGTGCATGGGTTTCCCTTGCTGCCGGAGCGGCACGAGAGGGTGGCGCTGAGCGCGGTGCGGATGCAAGAGATCCTCGACAAGGAAGCCTGATTCGGTGCCGTCCGCGAAGGGTCCACGCCGGAACCAGCGACAACAAAATTGCGTAACCTTGGGGACCGGCGGCGGTATTCACCGTCAGAGACCTTTATGAGCGCACTGTTCCGCGACCTTCGGTACGCCCTACGCAGCCTGGCCCAGGCGCCGGCGTTTGCTTTGATTGCGGTCCTGACGCTGGGGTTGGGCATAGGAGCGAATACGGCCATATTCAGCATGGTGGATGCGGTGTTGCTGCGTCCGCTGCCGTATCCGCATCCGGACGAGCTCATTTCGGTGCGGGAGAACGACGCGAAGTTTCCCAACATGTCGGTCTCCTACCCCGACTATCTGGATTGGGTGGCCGATAATCGGAGCTTCGTATCGCTCGCGGCGTACCGGGGGACGGGAGCGGTGCTGACGCACGCCGGTCCGCCGGCCATAATTTCGGGGCAGGACGCCACATGGCAGTACTTTGACGTGCTCGGGATCCATCCCGAGCTGGGGCGGACGTTTCTGCCGGCCGAGGACAAACCCGGGGCAGCGGATGTGGTGGTGCTCGCTGACAGCTTCTGGCACGACCGGTTCGGCGGCAGCCCCTCGATCTTGGGGCAGAGCATCGAGCTGGACTCGAAGCCGCGCACGGTGATTGGTGTAATGCCGCCGGGGTTCCCGGGTTTGGCATCGGGGAAAGACGCGGTGCAGTACTGGGTGCCGCTCGGCGCGGAGGCGACGCAGAAGTCTGGACTGATGAACCGCGGAAGCCACCCCGGCATCAACGGCCTGGGCCGGTTGAAACCGGGGGTGACGCTGGCGGCGGCGCGGGCGGACCTGGGGCGGATTGCGCGGAACCTGGCGCAGCAGTATCCCAAGTCCAACACCGGGGAAGGGACAACGGTCAAGAGTTATCTGTCACAAGTGGTGCGCAATGACGGCCCGACCGCGTTGTGGACGTTGCTGGGGGCGGTCGGTCTGGTGCTGCTGATCGCCTGCGCCAACGTGGCGAACTTGCTGTTGGCGCGGGCGGCGACGCGGCAGAAGCCGAACGCGATCCGGGTGGCGTTGGGGGCTTCGCGCGGGCGGCTGGTGCGCGAGCATTTGACGGAGAGTCTGTGTTTGGGGGTGGCGGGCAGCATCTTGGGACTGGGTTTGGCGCGGCTGGCGATGCAGGCGGTGCCGCTGCTGATCCCCCATGGACTAGGGATGACCCGGGCTGACCAGATCAGTCTGGACGGGCGGGTTCTCGGGTTCACCATCCTGCTGGCGCTGGCGACGACGATGCTGTTTGGGCTGATGCCGGCGTGGCAGGCGAGCCGCACCGGGATCGTCGATGTGCTGAAGGAAGGCGGCCGCGATTCGAGCGGTGGCGCGTCGTCGCACCGTTTGCGCGGCATCCTGGTGGCGGTGGAGATGAGCCTGGCGTTGGTGTTGCTGGTCGGGGCGGGATTGCTGATTCGCAGCCTGCTGCGGCTGCAGAATGTGGACCCGGGGTTCAACCCGCACCGGACGCTGACGTTCGAAGTGGGGTTGCCGGAGGCCAAGTACCCCAAGCCGGAACAGATCCACGCGTTTTTCCGGCAGGCGCGGAATCGTCTGGGGCAGATGCCGGGTGCCGCGGCGGTGGGCACGGTATACCCGCTGCCGTTCAGCGGCAATGACTGGGAAAACAGTTTCAGCATCGTGGGGCGGCCGGCGCCGGCGCCGGGGAGCGAGCCCTCGAGCAACTACGCCTATATCTCGGGCGACTACCTGCATGCGGCGGGGATGCGGCTGGTGCGGGGCCGCGGTTTTGACGAACGCGACACCGCGACCTCGACCCCGGTCGTGCTGATTGACACCACCTTCGCCGAGCGGTACTGGCCGGCCACGGCGGCGGCGCCCGATCCCACGGCGAACGCGCTGGGGCAGCAGATCAAGAGCGGCGACAAGACCATGACGGTGGTGGGGGTGTTTGCGCGGGTGCTGGACTACGGGCTGGACGCTTCCACCGAGATGGACCGGCTGCCGGAGATGCTGGTGCCGATGGAGCAGACCGAGAACGCGAACGCCTACTTCATGATCCGCACGCGGCAAGCCGATCCGATGGGGCTGCGCGGAGCCGCCACCGCCGCCATTCAGGCGCAGGACGCGGACGAGCCGGTGTACGACATGATGACCATGGACCAGCGGGTCGCGCTCTCGCTGGCGCAGCGGCGGCTGACCTTGTGGCTGATGATTGGGTTTGCGGGACTGGCGATGGTGCTGGCCGCGATCGGCATCTATGGGGTGTTGAGCTACGCCGTGGCGCAGCGGGCGCACGAGATCGGGGTGCGGATGGCGTTGGGCGCGGGCCGGTCGCGGGTCTTGGGCCTGGTGCTGCGCCAGGGCCTCAAGTTAGCGGGGGCGGGGGCGGTGGCGGGACTGGCGGCGGCGGTGATCCTGGGGCGGTACGCGGAGTCGTTCTTGTACGGCATTTCGTGGGCGGACCCGGCGACGCTGATCGCGGTGCCGGTGCTGCTGCTGGCGATCGCGGCGCTGGCCTGCTACGTGCCGGCGCGGCGGGCGACGCGGGTGGACCCGATGATCGCGCTCAGGGGGGAGTGAGGGGGAGTGGGAAGAGCGAGACGGCGAGATGGAACGGCGCGCGGGAGAGCACACTGGGGAGGACATTCACGCGGCGCTGTTTCCGGAAGGGCCGCCGCAGCCCGCCACACTGAAGCAGCTGAAGGCGTCGGTGGGCGAATCTATCCGGAAGCGACACGCGCGTGTCCGATCCTAACGTGCCGCGTGGCTAACGGTGCAGGACAATCTTAGGAAGCGCCCAGTGTCCGTGCGCCGCGGGGAGTGAGGGTGTACTCTCTTGGCTATGTGGCGTGGACGCGTTTTTCTCGGATGCGTTGCCGCGGTGGGGTTGGTCGGCACGCAGACGGCGGTGGCGCAGCGGGCTCCGGTGAGTGCGAACCCGGCTCCGGCCGCGAGGCCGCCCGCGGCGGCGGCGGGAACGATCCTCAACACGATTTTGGAGACGCCGCTGGACGTGATGCGGAACCAGAGCGGCGATGCCTTCTCGCTGGTGGTGACGGTGCCGGTGCGCGTGGACGGCGAGGTTGTCATCCCCGCGGGGTCCTTCTTGCAGGGCCGAGTCGGCTACATCCACCGTGCGACGATTGAGTCGGGCACCTCGGAGATGGAGATGATCCTGGAGACGGCCGAGCTGCCCGGGCGTGAAGCCCGGGGCTTGATCGCCAGCGTGGATGCGGTCGGGGCCGCAGACACACATCTGCTGGCTCCACGTTCGGTTGTGACCGGCATCCGGTACGGCCCCAGGCGGGCGGCATGGATTGGCGCCGCCATCGGGGGCGCGTTTGGGCTCAAGCTCGGCTCCGGGGAATCGGTTCAGCGCGGCAAGAGCATGGTCGGGGCTGGACTGCTTGGCGCACTCATCGGTTATTTGGCGGGCCGGGAACTCGAGCCGCCGCACGACCCAAGCTTGAGGCTGCCCTACGGCACGGTCATCCGCGTGCGACTGAACGCGCCGTTGCCGTAAGCGGCTTTTCGGCTACGCCGTCGGGGATTGGGGCAGCGCCAGGTTGCGGAAGATTTTCCAACTGCCGTCGGGTTGGCGGCGCCAGACGGTGAGGTAGGAGCCGGAGATGCGGCGCTCGCGGGGGAAGGCGGCGGTGGCGGTGCCCCATTCATAGACGAAGTCGCCGCGCTGGACAGAGCCCTGGCTGGTTACCGCGGCGGTGGTGGCGCGGCCGAGGGAGACCAGGCGAGCTTGCAGGGCGGCGGCGATGGCGGCGCGGCCTTGGCGGCAGGCGCCGGCGGGGTCGCAGTCGAGCGCGTCGGAGGTGTAGGTGGCGGCGATGGGCTGGACCTGGCCGGTCTTCATGCCGGTGATCCAGGCCTGGTTACCGGCGTGGATGGAGCGTAGGGCGGCGGGGCTGGCGGCCTGCTGGGCGCAGACGGGAATGGCGGCGAGGGCGAGAAGCAGGAGCGCGATGGACAGATAGCGTGTGGGCATGCGGTTTGCCTCAGTTTTGCGCGGGGATGGCGCCATTCTTCTCGCGGCGGAAGGCGGACATGCTCTGGTAGAGGGTTTCGCGAATGCGGTTCATGACGCCCACGGGGCGGTGGGCGGGGAGGGAGTGCCAGGGGTTGAACTCGAGGTTCTCGCAGCGCTCGTCCATGGCGGCGGTGTTGCTCTGCTGCGCCGGGATGTCGATCTTGGCGACGGGCACGAAGGGGGAGTCGCGCTCGCTCCAGTTCACGGTGGTGTCCTCGACCGGCATGTCCTTGCCGGCGACTTGGGGCTGCACCATGAAGTCGTAGCAGGCGCCGCCGTGCGCGGCCTGGTTGGCGAGCTCGTGGCGCAGGTAGTCGGGGTCGTTGTTGTCGGCGGGCGGCATGGGGTGGTTCGCCGCGCAGGGGCGGGCGCTGTACTTGACGTACTGGTGGGGGCCGAGATCGTAGGCGGAGGCGCTCCAGAAGCGTGTGGTGAGCAGGCTGGCGGGGCGGGACTTTTGGGTTTGCCCCGCCAGGTACAGCTCGCGCAGGTGCCAGCCGGAGGGGTGCCAGAGGCTGGGCAGGAAATATCCGTAGATACTGCCCGCGCCCAGGGCCTGGCTGAAGGCCTGGTACTCGGGCAGGGTACGGATGAAAAACGTCGGGTTGTTCATCAGGATGAAGTCCTGCGCGGGATCGTTCTCCTCGCCGCTGAGGAGCTTCTTGCCGGGAACGTCGAGCAGCTTGATGGCGAGTCCGCGGGCATCGCGCTCGGAGTCGGCGTGAATGCCGGGCTGTCCGTTGGAAAAGCGCAGGATGGCGTCGTAGCTGTGCGGCTGGGCGAAGACGCCGAGGGCGAAGCGGGGGTCAAGAGCGGGCACGTTGAACTTGGCGAGCACGCAGCCGTGGCTCTTGGCGTGGACGTCGCGCAGGTAGGTCGAGGGCTTGTAGCCGGGATCGGCGGCGGCGGAGTCGGCGGGGTGGGCCATCTGCGCGGCGCGACTGGACATGGAGAGGCCCACGGCGGAGGCGATGATTTGGGAGGTGTAGTAGCTCTCGTCGGGTTCGAGGTACTCGCCCATGGAGGCGCCGGCGGGGCTGCTGTCGTGGCGCCAGAGCAGGAAGCCGGCGAGGGCGATGAAGACGAGCAGGGCGGCGAGGACGGCGGCGATGACGTGGCGCAGCTTCATGGTTGGGCCTTCTTTGCAGGACCTGGGTTGGCGGGGACGGCACAGGCCGGGTCGGGAGGATCGGGGGGCGCGGGGGGAAGAGGGACGTAGACCGAGCAGGAGTGGTCGCTCGGGTCGTCGCGGTGCACCTTGAGGTACTCGATGATGGCCAGGCGCTGGTGCGGGGTGAACTCGGGGCCGATCACGCCGTGCGAGGGCGGCCCGCCCGGGACCCAGGGGATATAGCCGGCGCGGAATTCATGGCCGGTGTTGAGGTTGCCGGGGATGCTGGTGTCGTACTTGAAGGCGCCCGGCGCCTTGGGATCGCTGACCAGGCCCACCTGCACCGGATCGAAGGTGCGTCCGCCCAGGTAGAAGACCTTGTCGCGTTCGTAGGCGGGCGAGAGCATTTGATAGAGGGTGCGCACCGAGCCGTTGTGCAGGTAGGGGGCGGTGGCCCAGACGCCGGCGAGGGGACGAGCCTTGTAGCGGGCGGCGACAATCGGGGTGTCGAGCTGGCCGAAGCCGTTCCAATCATCCTGGGCGGCCGCGGGCAGGGCGAGGTCGCGGTAGGCGCGCGGGCGGATGAAGGCAATCAGGTCGGTCAGGCCGTCGCCGGTGGAGACCGAGCGCAGGTTGATGGCGCCCTCCCGCGCCGCCACGAAGGCGTCGGCGCCCTCGGTCTGGAGCTTACGCTGGTCGGCCTGGGCGGCAAGGTAGTTGGCCGAACCCACCACGCACGTCTTCAGGGTGGCGGCGTCGCGCGTCAATTGCCGTTCATAGGCAGGCCGCCAAGTGTCGGCGAGCTGGGCGCGCACGTCGGCCTCGGTGAGGCCAGTGGCGGTGAGGTCGAAGTGGTGCTCGACGAAGTTGCGGGCGGCGGTGGGGTCGGTTCCGATGTCGTCCACCGCGAGGGTGTGCATTTGCCACTCGGGCTGGTCGGGGGTCTTGAGCGGGGCGTCGAACGCCTTGTCAATCGCCGAGGCGGGGTGGGGGCCGTGGCAGATCTGGCAGTGGGTCTGGAACAGGGCCGCGCCCTCGGTGGCGAGCGGAACGTTGATCTTGCCGAGCAGACCTTCGGGCCAGCAGGGAGGCTTGAGCTTTTGCAGCGTGGTCTCGATGACGCGCAGGTTGGGCACGATGGTCGAGACCAGGTAGCGCTCGGCGCGGGGCACGGGGCGTCCGTAGGCGTCGAGCACGGAAAGATCGGCTCCGGTGCCAAGCGATTCGCCGATGTTGCGGGCCATGGGCTGGCGCACGCTGGCGGTGTACTGCACCCAGTCGAACTTCCAGATGTCCCAAACCGGCGGATAGCTCACCGGGGCGTCGGCCACGCGGTAGTTGTGCGGGTCGAGGTCGGTGGCGAAGACCTTGTTGGCGATGCGGCCGAGGGCGTCGGTGCGGCCGGGGCCCTCCTCGACCGGGTAGAGGTGGCGGGAGGAGTCGGTGTACGCCTGGGAAAGAATCGCGCGGGTGACGCGGCCGAGCTGGGCGTGGAGGGCGAGGCGGGCGGAGAAGGTGTCGTGTCCGGCGAGGACCCGGGCGGCGAAGCGGCGGAACTTAAAGGGGTTGAGGTAGGTGGCGCCGAGGGAGGCGAGCAGGTCGGTGGAGAAGTGTCCCAGGCGGGTGGAGGTGAGGTCGTGCATGGCGGGGCCGCCGTCAATGCGGACCGCGGTGCGGACGCCGTCCCGCACGACATCGAGCTCCCCGCTATGGCAGAGAGCGCAGGTCACATCGAGCATGCGCTGGCCGGACGCCGGATCCCAGCGCGCGGCAAAGCCCACCGGCAGGCCGCCCGGATTCGCGGGCGAGGCTTGGGCGGCGATGAAGCCGTAGCCGCGCATGTAGGCGGGGGAGGCGAAGGGCAGCGCCTTCCACGGGCGCTCCAGGTCGGCCAGCCAATCGTAGGGGATTGCGCGCAGGCTCACGCCTTGCGGGGTGAAGTAGTAGGTTTGGCGGTCGGCGCTGGTGAGGGCGGGGCCCCAGCCCTGGTCGAGTACGGTGACGTTATCCACCCCAGGAGCGGGCGCGGCCTGGTGCTCGATATAGATGAAGAGGGCGCAGTAGCCGATGACGGCGACGACGGCGAGCACCGCCGCAATCAGAACCAGACGCTTGAGGAGCTTGGCCATGGTTTACCTCAGGGATGGGCGGACGGGAGGCCGGGAATGGCCATTTGGCAGGCGAGGATGCGGCCGGTGCCGCCGAGGGTGATGAAGGCGGTGCGGCGGCCGGGGCCGCCGAAGCAGAGATTCGAGGGCAAGGGGTCGGGGATGCCGCAGTCCAGCGTGATGTATTCGAGGATCTCGCCCTTGGGCGAGACCACGGTGATGCCGCCGCGGCTGAGCGGGTCGAGGCCGTGGGGGAGGATGGTGATGGCGTAGAGGTTGCCGGCTTCGTCCATGGCCATGGAGTCGAGGCCGCCGCAGCCGGGGATGGCGGCGGTGAGCAGGTGGCTGCCGTCGAAGCGCCGCGGGTTGGGACGGATCTTGCCGGGGCCGTCGAGCTCCCAGTAGACGATCCAGCGGTTGTAGGTCTCGGCCACGTAGACGCGGTCGCCGCCGGGGGAGAGCAGGATGCCGTTGGGGGCGGAGCGGTTGGGGATAGTGAGCATTGGGGCGCTGGCGCCGGCGGGGAGGTAGTAGACGCCGGTGATGTCGCGGGCGGGGCCGTGGGCGAGCGACTGGAGCTTGCCCCAATCGGTGAACCAGAGGCCGCCGGCGGCGTCGAAGACCAGATCGTCGGGGCTGCGGAAGCCGGTGCAGAGGGTCTCGACCGCGCCGGTGGCCAGGGTGACGCGCTGGAGGTAGCCGCCGTTGTAGGCGGGCGAGGCGGCGCCGGGGACGTTCAATGTCCAAGAGTTGCCGTCCTGCGTTACAGGTACGGAGAGGAAGTCCATGCCGCCGTTGTTGCAAACGTAGAGGTTGCCGTCGGGGCCGAGGGCGGCGCCGTTGGGGGCTCCGCCGAGGGCGAGGGGCGGGTCGGAGAGGTAGCGTCCGGTAGCGGGATCGGGGCGGAAGCGGCGCAGGTTGCCGCCCTTGACCTCGACCGCGGCGAGGCTGCCGTCGGGCAAGTAGACCGGGCCTTCGGGGTAGGCCAAGCCGGCGGCGATCTCGGTGAAGGGGGAAGTGCGGAGGGACATCGTCGAGTGCCTTTCAAGCAGGCGGTGGGAATAGGTTTCGTGCGCGGATCTGGCCGCAGAGCTGCTCCACCGCGGGGAGGGAGCGGCAGGCGCGCAGCGCCACGTCCTCGAAGACCGCGAGGGTGAAGTGGGGGTTGTAGGCGCGGATGGTGGCGAGCACCGCCCGCGCTTCCTCGGGGCGGCCTAGGCGGCAGAGCGCCTCGGCGTAGAAGACTTGGTTGAAGACGAAGCCGGGCTGCATTTCGACCGCGAGGCGGCCGTGATCGGCGGCCTCCTGCCAGGCGCTTTGGCGCAGGGCGGCGATGGCGGAGAACTGGTGCCAGAAGGCGCGCGAGGGGTGGTCGGGGGCGTCGGCGATGAGGCGGGCGAGAATCTGGCGAGCTTCTTCGAGCTGGGCGGGACCGCCGGCGCAGGCGTGGGCAAATCCCAGGTATCCCCACGCCACCAGATCGAAGGGCGCCAGCCGGACCGCGCGCTTGAGGCAGGTGACGGCCTTCTCGTACTGGCTGGTGTGCTGCCAGACCAGGGCGGCGCTCTCCAGCACCTCCGGGTCCTCGGGCGCCAGGCGGCAGGCGAGCTCCGCCGCGGCTACGGCCGCCGCACGGTCGGCGTCGAGATCGGTCGAGATGCGGTTGATGACGGTAGTGATGAGGTAGAAGCCGAGCAGGGCGTGAGCCTGGGCGTAGCCGGGGTCGAGCTCGAGGGCGCGGCGGAGCAGGCCCAGGGCTTGGGCGACGCCCTCGAGACTGAACTCGTAGTTCCAAACGTGGTAGGCCTTGCGGGCCAGGCCCCAGGCGTCGAGGTTGGCGGCGGGGGTGTGGTGGGCGTGGTCGGTGGTGGCGCGGATGAGCTCGCCGCCCAGAGCGGCGACGATGGCGCGCGAGATATCTTCCTGGACCGCGAAGATGTCGGTCATACGGCGGTCGTAATTGTGCGACCAGGCCACGCGCCGGGCCTGGGAATCCGCCAGTTCGGCGCTCACGCGGATACGGTCGCCGGCGCGGCGGAGGGTGCCGGCCACCACGTAGCGGGCAGCGAGCGCGGCGGCGGCATCCATGGGATCGGTGTGCTGTTCGCTGAGGCGGAAGGCGGCCTGCTGCGGGGCGATGCGCAGGCCGGGCACGCCGGTGAGCGCGCCGAGGATCTCGGCGGCGAGACCGGAGGCGAGGTAGACGTCCTCGGGGTCAAGCGAGAGGCTGCGGAAGGGGAGCACGGCGATCGAGGTCTTGGCGGTGTCGGGGCGTGGGGGCGCGGCGGCCGCGGGAGTGGGCACCGAGGGTGGCGGAGCGGCGAGGGTGGGGGCTCCCTGGGCGAGCCCGCGCAGGTCCGCCACCAACTCGGCCATCGACTGATAACGCTGGGCGACGGGTTTGGCCAGGGCGCGCTGGAGCAGCGCTTCCAGGGCTGCCGGGGCGGCGGGTTGGAGTTGGCGCAGCGGCGCGGGATCGAGCGTCTGCACGGCGTGGACCAGGGCCGCCGGGCTGTCCACCGGAAAGGCGAGGCGGCCGGTGAACATTTGATAGAGGATGACGCCGAAGGAGAAGATGTCGGCGCGCTGGTCGACGGCCTCGCCGCGCGCCGCTTCGGGCGCCATGTAGGCCAGCGTCCCGATCAGCTTGTCTCCAAAGATGCTGGCGGCGGCGTGGGTGGGGGCGTCGTCGCGATTGATGCCGGAGGCGAGCTTGGCCAGGCCGAAGTCGAGAATTTTGGCCTGCTCGCCGCGGGCAGTGCCGTCCGGGCCGCGCAACAGGACGTTGGCGGGCTTGAGGTCGCGGTGGACGATGCCGGCGGCGTGGGCGGCGGCCACCGCTTCGCCGATCTGGAGGGCGAGGTGGAGGGCGCGCGTCAGGTCCATCCCGCCGCTGGGGATGGCCTGCTGGAGCGGCGCGCCGGCGATGTACTCCATGACGATACACTCGCGTCCGTCGTGGGTGAGGATGTCGTGGATGGTGACGATGCCGGGGTGGTTGAGGGCGCTGGCGAGGCGGGCCTCGCGCAGGAAGGCGGCCTGGAGCGCGGGCGTGACGAACTCGGGGCGGATGACCTTGATGGCGACGTCGCGCTCGAGGCGGAGGTCGCGGGCCTTGTAGACGACGCCCATGCCGCCGGCGCCCAGTTGTTCCGCGATCAGATAGTGACTGACGGTTTCGCCCAGCATGACACCGATTGCAGGCAATCCCCACGAGTCTACTCCAAGCGGGCCGCCGGCGGGTGACCCCCGGAAGGGGAACAGCGAGAATCTCACGGCGGGAATACAATCTGGGCTATGGAAGATTCCAACCCGGTTTCCTGCGACCAGGTCCTGCAAGCGGAGCGCGCGGCGCTGCGGCCGGAGGGCGGGGGGACGCCGCTGCGGGCGCTGTGCATCTCGGGGGGCGGGATCCGCTCGGCCACGTTCGCGCTGGGAGCGCTGCAACGGATGGCGGAGCAGGGGCTGCTGCAGCAGTTCGACTACCTCTCGACGGTATCGGGCGGGGGCTACATCGGCGGCTGGCTGACGGCGTGGATCCAGCGCGCGGGCGGGCTGGAGAAGATCGCGCCGGCGCTGGCGCCAAACGCGCTCCCGGCGGCGGGGGCGCCGGATCCGGTGGAGCATTTGCGGGATTACAACAATTATTTGACGCCGCGGCTGGGCGCGCTGTCGGCGGATACCTGGACGCTGGCGGCCACGGTGGCGCGCAACGTGTTCCTGAACTGGCTGGTGTTCGTGCCGCTACTGCTTGCCGTGCTGATGATTCCGCGGCTCTGGCTGGGAATGGTGCGCGGCGGGCTGCACGCGCCGGCGGGGCTGGTGGGCGGCCTGCCGTGGCTGGCGGCGGCGCTGCTCACGGTGGGGCTATGGAACGTTTTGCGGTACTTGCCGGGGGTGGGCGGGATCAACCACAGCACGCCGCAGTTTCTGCGGTGGGCGTTGGCGCCGATCGTGACCGCGGGCATGGCGCTGGCGGCGTACGAAGCGCTGCGGCCGGTGGCGCTGACGCCGACCGTGCTGGGCGGCTTGGCGCCGTGCCTGGCGGTATGGCTGGGTTACAGCTTGTGGGTCGTCGTGAAGCCGGATTTAAAGGTGAAACGGCAACCCTGGCGATGGCATGAGCTGATGGCGCTGGGGCTGGCGGTGGTGGTGCTGGGCATGGGGATTGGCTTTTCAGCCTGGCTGGCGCAGGACCGCGTGGTGACGTCGTCGTGGCCGGCGCAGGCCACGCTGGCGGTGCCGCTGCTGTTGCTGGGCTTCAGCTTGTCGGGCGCGGTGTTCGTGGGGCTCTCGAGCCACGTGCTGGGGACGCAGGACCGGGAGTGGATGGCGCGCGCGGCGGCCTATCTGAGCATGGCGGTGACGGTGTGGCTGGTAGGGTTTGGGGCGGTGTTGCTGGCGCCGGCGTGGGTGTGGGGGCATCCGTGGCAGAAATGGGGCGCGGCGCTGCTGGGAGGCGGGAGTGGGTGGGCGAGCTCGTTTCTGGGCTACCGCGCGCCGGCGGCGGGTGTGAATGGCGCGGGGGCGGGCGCGGGGGCGGGACCGAAGCTGCGCGACCTGGTGCTGAAGCTGGCGCCGCTGGCGTTTCTGGTGCTGCTGGCGATGGGGTTGGCGATGCTGACCGACCGGATGCTGGCGGCGACGTGGAGTAAAGTTGTCGACTGGCGGACCCCTCTGGCGCTGGTGGCCGCACGGCCGTGGACGGTGAGTTTGGCCTGGATGCTGTGGTTTGCGGCCTTGGCGTGGGCGATGGCGCGCTATATCAACATCAACAAATTTTCGCTGCAGGGGATGTACCGGGACCGGTTGATCCGGGCCTACCTGGGAGCTTCCAACACCGACGGCAACGCCAACCGGTTCACCGGCTTCGCCACCAATGACGACCTCGCGATGCACTGCCTCAACGTAGGGCTGCGTCCGCTCCATGTGCTGAACCTCACGTTGAACGTGGTGGCGGGGGAGCGGCTGGCGTGGCAACAGCGGAAGGCGGAGCCGTTCACGGTGACCGCGCTGCACTGCGGCAGCCCGGCGCTGGGCTACCGCGGCTCGGAGCAGTACGGCGGGGAGGGCGGCATCACGCTGGGGACGGCGATCGCCACCTCGGGGGCTGCGGCGAGCCCGAACATGGGCTATCACTCCTCGCCCTTGGTGGGCTTCATCATGACGCTGTTCAACGTGCGGCTGGGGGCGTGGTTTGGCAATCCGGGCGCGGCCGGGGCGAAGACCTGGACCCAGGCGGGGCCGCACTCGGCGGTGCGGTCGCTGGTGCGGGAGGCGCTGGGGCAGACCACCGATACCAGCGACTATGTGTACCTCTCCGATGGAGGACACTTCGAGAACCTGGCGGT
>DATNAC010000053.1:0-41934 GCA_035573035.1 Terriglobales bacterium | reverse complement strand
CCGGTCCATCTCGGCGAACAGATCGGTCACCGCATCCGACGCCGGTCCCAGCGGATCGTGGGGATGCTGGCTCCGCCACTGATGGAACGTGGCATGGGCGTCGTGGAATTGCAGGTTGTACAGCTGGCGGTAGCCGAGGTCCAGCCCGGTATGCGCCAACGGCTCCGCCGTTAAACCGGCGGCTCCGGCCATCGCCACCACCGCAATGATCCAGCGCGCTCGCATCACTATTGGGACGCCCCGCTTCCACCCCGGGTTACATGCCCACCCTCGTTCACTGCTCCATCCGCCACGGCGAAGCCGTCTGCCACGAAAGTAGCTGCTGGGTTGCCCAGGACGTGGATTTATCCGCATGGCACGTCGTACACGGGTTCGGAATTTTGTATTTGCCGGTCATCGCCGGCGGGATGAATCGGAAGGTATGCGAGCGCACAAACGCCCCGGGCACCCCCTGGGTCGCGATCCGCGGCATGTGGCAGGCGATGCACTCGCTGCCCGCGCTCCCCGCCGCGTGATGGGTGTGCGCCTCCAAACTCACGGTATGCGGCCCATTGGGCGACCCGGGCCCGTGGCACTCCAGGCAAAGCTGCTGCGCCGGCGCCCGCAGTTGCGCCGGGTTCGCGGTGCCGTGCACGTCATGGCAGGTGGCGCAAGTGATCCCCCTTCGGTACATCACGCTCTGGACAAAATCGTTGCCCTGCATCCGGTTTTTCCGCGCCGTCCCGTCGGCGAAATGCGTGAACGTGGTCTGCCCCAGCGTGTGGTCTTCGAGCGTCCAATAGTCCTGCAACTGCCGCCCCACCCGGTATCCCACCGGCCAGTCATAGTACATCCCCTGGATTGGGCTTGCCAGCGGACGCCCCTGCGAATGGCACTGAACGCAGGTATCCGTGTTGGCCGCGGTGTCCAGCCGGTCCGGGTTGACGATGTTGGCGGCCGTGGGATGCGCCACATGCTCACTGCCGGGACCGTGACAACGCTCGCACCCCACGTTCCACTCCGTCACCTGGTGGGTCTGAAGGTTGTAGTTCACCGAGTGGCAGCCGTCGCACGTCGGCCCGGTCGGCCGCTGCCTGTTGCCCGGGGGATAATGCTCCGCCCACCAATCCGCCCCGGTGTTGGGCACGTGATACGGCAGCCACTTCCGGTGTGCGACGTCCCACTGCAGCGGCAGCGGATAGTAGTTGTCCCCAACTTTCGTGAAGTACCGCTGCTTCCAGATGCTGCCATACACCAGCGCCACCTCCGCCTCGGTGAAGGCGCCCCCGGGCACTGTGCGCAGGTCGGGCAGCACCGCTTCGGGGTGCGCGCGCGGGTCGCGCACCACGTTCGCCATCGGCGTCTTCTTCCAATGCTCATAGATGGCGGCGTGGCACGGCTGGCAGGCGGCTGAGCCCGTGTAATGCGCCGGCACGATCGCCGCGGCCGCAACGGCGGTGGGGCTGGTCCCGCCGAAGCTGCGCAGGTACGCCACCACCTTCCAGCTCTGGGCCGCCGCCGCATCCGCCGGCCCCGGCATCGCCGGCATCCCCGTCAGCGGCACCCCGTACTCGACGATATAGTGCAGTTCCCCGTCGCTCAGCGCCTGCGTCGGTGCGCTGTGCAGATCGGGTGCCCGCGGATACAAGTACGCCCCCACCGCGCCGCTCCCGCGCCCGTCGACGCCATGGCAGGTGGCGCACCGCGCCAGAAACATTTCCCGGCCTTGCTCTAGCGCTGCCGCGTCCCCGGCGTCCGGATTGGTTTTATGCCGTTCATCACCGGGTATGGCGAAGTCGCGGATCGCCCGCGCCGTGCGCGCCTCCAGCCGGGACGGCGTCGCCGTGGCTCGCAACCCATGCCACCGCAGCGCCGCCGCCCCCAGCAAGGCGAGCAGCACGAACGCACCCAACCCGATCCCGGCTCTGCGCACCCGCCGCTGGGCGGCCGACTCTCCCATCTGGCCTCAGTGGACGCCCGGCGCGTCCAAAAGATTCATTTTGTTCCAGCCAAATCGTCCGAGTACTCCGCCTTTAACCTCGCCCCGCAGGTTCGAGGCAACCCAGGTGCAGCCCTCGCACCGCTCCGGCGCCGGATGCCTGGCGTGCCACATGAATGAGTAGTCAAGCAGCGTCCTTTGATGGGCGCGGTGCCCGCGGGCGCAGCACCGGCATGGGGCTCTGGGGTCCCCATGCCGGAGCGAGCATAAGCCGAAGGCGCCCGGAAGCGCCGGGCGCGTGGCCTACCGCGCTGAGGCCCGCGCCCATCAAAGTCTTAATCCTGGTCCGGGGCTGGCCTCCGCGCTTACAATCTCCCCCATGCACCCTGCCCAGCTCGTCCACCTGGCTCCGGTGGATGTCGTCATTATTGCCCTGTATTTCGCTCTGGTGTTGGCCATCGGATTCTACCTCCGCCGCCAGTCCAACACCGGCGAGGACTTCTTCCTCGCCGGGCGCGAAATGACCGCCTGGATCGCCGGGCTCAGCTTCCTCAGCGCCAACCTCGGCGCGCTCGAGCTCATGGGCTGGGCCGCCGCCGCCTACGAGTACGGCATCCTCGCCACCCACTGGTACTGGATCGGCGCCATCCCCGCCATGGTCTTTCTCGGCCTGGTGATGATGCCCTTCTACTACATCTCCAAGACCCACTCCGTCCCCGGCTACCTCAAGCTGCGTTTCGGCGAGTCCAGCCGCGCCCTCGCCGCCGTCTCCTTCGCCGTCATGACCGTGCTGATGTCGGGCATCAACATGTACGCCATGGCCCTGGTGATGAAGGTCGTCCTGGGCTGGGACATTCACTTCAGCATCTGGGTCTCGGCCATCACCGTCGCCATCTACGTCGCCCTGGGCGGCCTCCGCTCCGCCATCTTCAACGAGGTCCTTCAGTTCATCCTCATCTGGGCCGGCGCCCTGCTCATCCCCATCCTCGGCCTGGTCGAGGCCGGCGGATGGAGCAACCTCAAAACCCAGATCGCGCGCAACGCCGCCCCCACCTACACCCATCTCTGGAGCACGCTCGGGACCTTCAGCGGCAACCCCATGGGCATCCACTGGACCGGCATCGTCTTCGGCCTGGGCTTCGTGATCTCGTTCGGCTACTGGACCACCGACTTCCTCGTCGTCCAGCGCGTGCTCGCCGCCAAGGACCTGCGCTCCGCCAAGATGGCCCCCATCATCGGCGCCGGCTTCAAAATGCTGGTGCCGTTCATCGTGATCCTTCCCGGCTTGCTCGGCCTGGCGGTGCTCCCCTTCAAGCTGGTCGGCGCCAACGTCGCCGCCGCCACCGGCGCCCACGGATACAACGAGGTTCTCCCCCTGCTCCTCGCCCGCTACTGCGGCCCCGGATTGCTCGGCCTCGGCATCACCGCCCTCATCGCCGGCTTCATGTCGGGCATGGCCGGCAACGTCAGCGCCTTCTCCACCGTCTGGACCTACGACCTTTACCGCGCTCTCATCAATAAAGACGCCACCGACGCCCATTACGTCCGCATGGGCCGCTGGTGCACCGTGCTCGGCGTCCTGGTCAGCATCGGCACCGCCTACCTGGTCATGGACTTCCTCAGCATCATGGACTACGTCCAGGCGCTCTTCAGCTTTTTCATCGCCCCGCTGTTCGGCACCGTCATCCTGGGCATGCTCTGGAAGCGCTGCAGCCCCAAGGGCGGCTTCTGGGGACTGCTCGCCGGCATGGTCTCCTCCATCGGCATGTGGACCTGGGTGCGCCTCGATCCCTCCGCCCTGGCTTATGTCGCCCTCTCCCCCAACGCCAAAGACATGGCCGAGAACATGTACCGCGGCCTCTGGTCCTGGGTCATCTGCGTCGTGGTCACAGTGGTGGTCAGCCTCATGACCCAACCCAAACCCGAAGCCGAGCTCGCCGGCCTGGTCTACGGCTGCACCCACATACCCGACGAGGGCGACGCCCCCCTCTGGCAAAGGCCTTGGTTCTGGGGCACGATCATCACGGTGATCTTCGTCGCGCTCAATATTATCTTCTGGTAAGAGTGCATCGATAGCCCGAAGAACCAGCAGCCAATCCTGCCCCGGTGAGCGGCATCGTCGCCATGGTTCGCGTTGCCGATGTCACGGCCTCGGCAAGCTTCTACCAACACCTCGGCTTTGCGGTGGGCAACGCCGTGCCGCGCGAAGCCCCTCCCTTTCACTGGGTTTGGTTATATCAACCCAAGGCGCCGAATTGGAAGACCGGTGCCAACCTGATGCTGGTGGCGGAAGAGGACCCTAATACCGGCAGCAGAGCGCATACGGTGCTCTTCTACCTCTATGCGCGCGATCTTAAATCGCTCCGCGACGAACTGCTGGCGAAGGGCCTCGGCGCCGGGGAAATCTCCTATCCGGAGTACCTGCGGGCAGGCGAATTCTGCCTGCTGGACCCTGACGGCTACACGCTTATGATCGCGCAGTCGAGTAGCGACACACCGTAGGTGCCAAAAAGGGAATCAGTAGGAGAGGGAGACTGTGCCAGCGGGACCGTTGTAGATCATCAGCACGTATTGCATCAGGTCCCGACCTAGGAGCGCGATGATGCGGGTACCGTCCGGCGTCAGCCAGTCAAGGTTGCAGCCCATCACTCGGGCGAACTGCAAGACCGGGAGTTGGAGCGATGGCAAGCCGATGCATGCGGGGTAAATTGAGGAAACCCCAGTGCCGTGCGGAGTATTGGAGGTGATAACATCAATCGGCGAAATGCCAAGCGCACGCAGAATCGGCTCGTGGACGGCAGTGGCAGAAGCACCCGTATCAATCAAGGCGTGGCCATGAATTGCGGCGGGAATCGGCGCGCCAGTCGCAAGCAGCGCCTTCTGGTCGGCCAGGGGGATACTGATTTCTGCCTGTACGATGGCGCCCTGCGGTAGTGAGTGAGCTGCCGAAGGGAAGATTAAAAATCGGCATGCCGAATAAGGCCGAGATGAAGCGCCGGGTTGGAATAAACCTCGGGGGTAGGCGAGATCAGACGCACCAGGAACTCAGACCGGCCAAAGCGGCGGATGCCCTCTTTGTAGGCATTTTCGGCCGAGTCGAAAGCTCCGATGAACTCCTGCCCGCGGATCAGAGCAAACTTCCCCGTATGGTTCTCCAATAGAGCTGTCTTCATACGTTCAAAGGTGGCGAGTTCGGTGTCGAGAGCCATGGTGTACGGCCTCCATGTCGCGGCTTGGCGTGTCGCAATCTCTAGATTGGATGCGATGTCTCAGCCATCGGGCGCAGCTTCCCCCTGAACGTGGGGACGGGCTACACCTCAACGAGAGGCGAAACAAAAGTACCTTGATTTCAACAACTTGTCAATTTTCATTCCACAATAAAGTGGAGCGGGCGATGGCACCAAAATGCGGAATTTTGCATTTCATCCAGCCGACAAACGGCGGGGATTGCTCGAAATCGACAAGAAGCGCAGGAACCTCGATGCGAATGGCACTCCCGGCCACGGAGCTTAGACTAGGACAATGCGCCTGCCCGAACTGCGATCCGCCGTCCTCGACGCCAACCTCGAACTGGTCCGCCGCGGCTTGGTGCTCTACACCTTCGGCAACGCCAGCGGCATCGACCGTGCCTCCGGCACCGTGGCCATCAAGCCGAGCGGCGTGGACTACGACCGCCTCCGGCCCGAGGACATGGTCCTCGCCGACCTCGACGGCAACATCCTGGAAGGCTCGCTCCGCCCCTCCTCCGACCTGCCCACGCATCTCTGCCTCTACCGCGCCTTCCCCTCCATCGGCGGCGTCGCCCACACCCACTCCGACTACGCCACCACATGGGCCCAGGCCGGGCGCGAAATCCCCTGCCTCGGCACCACCCACGCCGACTACTTCCACGGACCGGTGCCGGTCACCGCGCCGCTCACCGCCGCCGAGATCGCTGCCGGCTATGAAGCCGAGACCGGCGCCGCCATCTGCCGCGCCCTCCGCGGCCTCGACCCCGAACGCATCCCCGCCGCCCTGGTCCACGGCCACGGCCCCTTCGCCTGGGGACGCGACCCCGCCGCCGCCGCCCACCACGCCGTCATCCTCGAAGCGATCGCCAAAATGGCCTACCAGACCCTCACCCTCTCCCAAGCCGCCGCGCCCCTCGCCCGCGAGCTCCACGACAAACACTTCCAGCGCAAACACGGCAGCACGGCCTACTACGGTCAGAAGGCGGAGCAACAGTGAAGATCGGCCTCATCGTCGGCAATCGCGGCTTTTTTCCCGGCCACCTGGCCGAATCCGGACGCGGCGAGATGCTCGCCGCCCTCCAGCGCGCCGGCCTCGAACCGGTCGCACTCCGCATCGAGGAATCCCGCTACGGCGCGGTCGAGAGCTACCAGGAGGCCCAGCGCTGCGCCGCCCTCTTCCGCGCCCACCAGGATGACATCGCCGGCGTGGTCGTCACCCTGCCCAACTTCGGCGACGAGCGCGCCATCGCCGACACCCTCCGCCTCTCCGGCCTCCGCGTCCCGGTGCTGGTGCAGGCCACCCCCGACACCCCCGGCCAGATGTCCATCGCCGCCCGCCGCGACAGCTTCTGCGGCAAAATGTCGGCCTGCAACAATCTGCGCCAGTACGGCATCCCCTACTCCCTCACCCGTTCCCACACCGTCGCCCCCGCGAGTCCCGAGTTCGCCCAGGATCTCGCCCAGTTCGCGGCCGTCTGCCGCATCGTACAGGGCCTGCGCCACCTCCGCATCGGCAGCATCGGCGCCCGGCCCGCCGCCTTCAACACCGTCCGCTACAGCGAAAAGATCCTCGAATCCCACGGCATCAGCGTCGAGACGCTCGACCTCAGCGAGGTCCTGGGACGCATTCAGCGCATGCCGGATGCCGACCCCGCCGCCCAAGCCAAGCTTGCCGCCCTGCGCGCCTACGTGGCCACGGGCGATACACCCGAGCCCGCGCTGCTCAAAATGGCCAAGCTGGGCGCGGTGGTCGATCAGTGGATGGAGCAAACCTCAGTCGCGGTCAGCGCGGTGCAGTGCTGGACCTCGATCGAGGAGAACCTCGGCGTCGTGCCCTGCGCCATCATGAGCATGATGAGCGACGGCCTGCTCTCCAGCGCCTGCGAGGTGGATATCTGCGGCGTGCTCGCCATGCACGTCCTGCGCCTCGCCTCCGGCACCCCCAGCGCCCTGCTCGACTGGAACAACAACTACGGCGACGCCCCCGACAAGGCGGTCTGCTTCCATTGCAGCAACCTGCCCAAGCACTTCTTCAAGCAGCCCCGCATGGACTACCAGGCCATCATCGCCGGCACCGTCGGCATCGCCAACACCTACGGCACGGTCACCGGACAGGTCAAATCCGGCGCCATGACCTTCGCCCGCTTCTCCACCGACGACACCTCCGGCCGCATGCGCGGCTACGTGGGCGAGGGCCGCTTCACCGACGACCCGCTCGACACCTTCGGCGGCGCCGGCGTGGTCGAAATCCCCGGCCTCCAGAAACTCCTGCATTACATCTGCGAACACGGCTTCGAACACCACGTCGCCGCCAACTTCGCCACCACCGCCGCCGCCGTCCAGGAAGCCGCCACCCGCTACCTGGGCTGGAACATGCATCGGCACGTTGCGCAGGCATAATTGAAATGGACACGACCCCGTATTTTCGGGATCACGTCCTTCGCAAGCGCGCGTATCTGCAGGTTGCATGGTGCGAAACGGTGGTCAACCACCCGATCGCGCGCGAAATGCAGCCGGATGGTAGAATCCGCTTCTGGGGCAAGGTTCCGGAACTCGGGGGTCGCTATCTGAGAGTCGTAACCCTTGCGGACGGCGTCACCATTCATAACGCCTTCCCAGATCGCAATTTCCGCCCCGCCGAGGAGCGCTCATGAAGCTGCACTACGACCAATCCACGGATTCTCTTTACATCGATCTAAACACCCGTCCGAGCGCCGATTCCCGCGAGGTTGCCGATGGCGTCGTGATTGACTTCGATGCCGCCGGTCAAGTGGTTGGCATCGACATCCAGCATGCTTCTCAAGTAATGGATCTGACCTCCTTGGAGGCCGTCCGCCTTCCCGCCCGCATCGCCTGATCTCAAGGTGAAGTCATGCGAACCATCCGAATCATCGAACACATCTCGCTCGACGGCGTGATTCAGGCCCCGGGCGGCCCCGAGGAAGACAACTTCCGCTACGGCGGTTGGGCGGCGCCGCACGGCGATCCAGCCGTGGGCCAAGCCATTGTCGCCGCGCACGGCCAATCCTTTGATCTGCTCCTGGGCCGGCGCACCTACGATATTTGGAGCGGCTACTGGCCCAAGGCCGCCAAGAGCCCCATGGCGGACAGCCTCAACGCCGCCACCAAATTCGTCGCCACCCATCGCCCAGAGACGCTCGCCTGGGGACCGGTCCAGGACCTCGGCCCGGAGATCGTCGCCGGCATCCTCCGCCTCAAAGCCACCGACGGACCCGACCTGATCCTTTGGGGTAGCTCGACCCTCACCCCGGTACTGATCGAGCACGAACTCGCGGATGAGATCCTGCTCCTCGTCTTCCCCGTCCTGCTCGGCACCGGCAAGCGCCTATTCGCCGAGGGAACCCCGCCCCGCGAGTTCGCGTTGGCCGACTCGAAGACGGCGAAATCGGGTGTGATCATCAGCACCTATCGCCCCCATGGGCCGCTGCGTACCGGCACCGTCGGCGACCCCGGCGCAAAAGCAAAATAGAATACCCCATGGCCATCGTCGCCGGCGTCGATTTCGGCACCCTTAGCGTCCGCGTCTCCCTGGTGGATAGCGCCCGCGGCCGCCTCGGCGCCGCGGTGGCCGACTTCCCGCTCGAACGCGGCGCGCACGATCCCGACCGCGCCACCCAGTCCCACGCCGACCACATGCGCGCCCTCGCTCAGGCCACCCGCCAAGCGCTGCGCGAGGCCGGCATCGCAGGCGACGAGGTCGCCGCCATCGCCCTCGACACCACCGGCTCCTCGGTGATCCCGGTCAACGAGCGCATGCAGCCGCTGGGCGACTACTACCTCTCGTGCGACCGCCGCGCCAAGCACGTCGCACGGACGCCGCCGGGGCCCACGGCGCGAGCGAGGCCGAAAGTATAACGGACGGGGCGTCGCCCCCGCGGTACAAAGATGGCGGCTGGCGATCGCGATGCAGCGACATGCAAGCTGCGTGTGCCGCCAGCGACTGGATACTGCCGCTCCTGGTCAAGCCGTGGCGGCAGAGCCCCGGCTTTTTACCAGTTGGCGGAATTTATCTTTTCGTGTCGTCCACTGGCACACGGATCGCTCAATATTTCCAAGAGTTCCCTTGCACAAGACCGGGTGGTCGGGCACAGAGACGGTCAGGGTCATTTTCCGACAGAAGATCATATGATCCCCCTTTCCTCTCTTGGATTCCTTCTAGAACCCTAAACTCTGAAGGACGGTTGCCAATTCGGCTGGCCGCAGATCGCTAGGCAAAGCTCCCGGGTTACTCCCATCATCGAAGGCACCCTCCGAGTCTTCTTCGTTCATCTCCCTCCTCGTTTTCGCGATCTTCTCGCGGAGTCGATGTTTCAGAGCCGAGTTCTCCTGCAAGAGCTTGTCGTTTTCCTCCTTGAGTTTGCTCTCCGCATCCCATGACTCAATAAGCGCGCGCTCTCGCTCTTTGCTCGATAGGATACCTGCCTTGTGTTCGCCCAAACGCAATTGCA
The DNA here is from genome assembly GCA_035573035.1 of Terriglobales bacterium. Lineage (GTDB taxonomy): Bacteria > Acidobacteriota > Terriglobia > Terriglobales > SCQP01 > SCQP01. The sequence goes on along the minus strand of DATNAC010000053.1, from coordinate 32,317 downwards.
CCTTCCGAAAGAGATCCCCTGGGCCTGCTCCGCGCGACTCCTTCAAGACGGCCGCTCGGATCCTATTTCGGTCCGGGCACAAAAAAAACTCAGGGCGTTCGTCCCAGGGCCACAGTATCCGTGCGGCCCCGCCATAGCAGGGATGCGATAAACTCCGGCCCGCTTCGACGCTGCAGCTAACGACATGCGCCATGCCAAGCAAGTCCGCTTGAACGGCCGCCGGCACGCATTCCGGTTTCGTCGGTTGGCTCAAGACCACGACGGGTAGCCGCCGATCCCTGCGGCTTATGAAGGCTTGCAGGTCGCGGCCGTCCTGCTGAACATCCCAAACACCAAGCCTCCGGCCATCAGCTCCCAAAGCAAATTGGCTTGTCAAGCGTTCCAGGAGATCCCACTTTTGCTGACGTCGAACAATGCGCCCCTTACGGATTACCCGAAACGTAAGCCTCTCTTCGAGCTGCCCGACCCTGACCTCAAGCACTGACACCGCTGGCGTTCCGACTCGCCAGTCAAGGAAACAGTCGCGGCACGACCCGTCTGGCAGCCCTTCGTTCTGCCAGCGAATTCGTTGCTTCCCTACCTGAAAGCCCCCGCTAGAAGAATCTTGGGCCCAACCCTCAAGCTGTCCCTGCGGCGCCGGGACCTTCTCTAGAATCCAGTTCGAGAGTTGGCTGTTAAAATCGGACCAGAGCTCGGCCGCATTGCCGCTCGAAATCCTGCTCTCGACATCAACTTCCAGTTGAAAGCGCACGGGTAGCATCTTCTTCTCCAGAACATCACGTTTCCGGGAAGTCATTTTACTCCAGCGACGCATCACTTGGCGTCTTGGCATGACCCGTCCTTGCCAACCGGGGCGTCGAACGAGATGATATGGATCGTGAGGAAAACCAGTTGCCCATCGTCGCCGGCGTAGATTTCGGCACCCTCAGCGTCCGCGTCTCCCTGGTGGACAGCGTCCGCGGCCGGCTCGCCGCCGCCGTGGCCGACTTCCCACTCGAACGTGGCGCGCACGATCCCGACCGCGCCACCCAGTCCCACGCCGACCACATGCGCGCCCTCGCCCAGGCCACCCGCCAGGCGCTGCGCGAGGCCGGGATCGCGGGCGAGGAGGTCGCCGCCATCGCCCTCGACACCACTGGCTCCTCGGTGATCCCAGTGGACGAGCGCATGCAGCCCCTGGGCGACTACTACCTCTGGTGCGACCACCGCGCCAAGCATGAGGCCGCCGAGATCACCGCCCTCGCCCGCGAAACCGACCTGCCCGCCATCGCGTGGTGCGGCGGCGTCTACTCCTCCGAGTGGGGATGGGCCAAGCTGCTGCACTGGCTCCGCCACAACCCCGGCCAGCGCGCCCGCTTCGCCAGCGCCTTCGAGCACTGCGACATGGTCGCCGCCACCCTGGCCGGCGTCACCGATCCCAACCAAGCGCGGCGCAGCGCCTGCGCCATGGGCCACAAATGGATGTGGCACCCCGGCCTCGGCGGCCTGCCGCCGGAGTCGTTCCTCGCCAAACTGGATCCGCTCCTCGCCGGCGTCCGCACCCAACTCGGACGGACGCCCGAGACCTCCGACGCGCTCGCCGGACATCTCTCGTCCGAATGGGCCGAGCGCCTCGGACTCCGTCCCGGCATCCCCATCCCGGTCGGAGCCTTCGACGCCCACTGGGATGCCATCGGCGCCGGTGCCCGCGAGGGCGACATGGTCAACGTGGTCGGCACCTCGACCTGCATGATCGGCATCACCCGCGAGACCCAGCTCATCCCCGGCGTCTGTGGCGTCGTGCGCGGCAGCGTCCACCCAGGCTACACCAGCGTCGAGGCCGGCCTCTCCGCCACCGGAGACATCTTCGAGGCCATCGCCCGCCGCGCCGGCGTCGGCGTCGCCGCCCTCAGCCAGGGCCTCGAGCGCTACCGCGCCGGACAGACGGGCCTGCTGCGCCTCAGTTGGGACAACGGCGACCGCACCGTGCTGGTCAACCCGAATCTCGGCGGCGTCACCCTGGGCTGGAAGCTGCACCACACCGCCCAGGACGAGCTCTTCGCCGCCATCGAGGGCACCGCACTGCACACCCGCCTCATCCTCGACCGCATGGCCGAACACGGCGCCAAGTTCCAGCGCATCATCCACGCCGGCGGCATCCCCCAATCCAACCCGACCCTGAACCAGGTCTACGCCAACGTGCTGAGATATCCGGTGCTCGTCCCCACCGCTCCCGTCACCAGCCTCGGCGCCGCCATCTTCGCCTTCCTGGCCGCCGGCGCCTTCCCCACCATCGAGGCCGCCCAAGACGCCCTCTGCCCGTCCTATAAGGTCTACTCCCCCGAGCCCGCCGCGCAAGCCACCTACGCCCGCTTATATCCCCACTACCGCCGCCTCTACTACGAGCTCGGCGACCCCGCCACCGCCCTCGGCGCCTGCCTCCCCGACCTCAACGCCACCTGCCGTGAATCCAATACGGCTGGGCGATGACGGCGGCCTTATTCAACCGCCCTCGGCGACACTGCAAGGCGGCGTGCGCAGCCGGGGCCGTTGCGAGAGAATAAAGTCGGGTGAGAAATGGACAGCGCTCCGCACAATCCGGGCTCTGCCACCGGCGCCCCGCCGCCTTCGCGGAGCCTCGCCAACGTGCTGCCTCCGCCCGTGGTCCCGGCCCGTTATGCCAGCCCCCGAAGTGCCCCTGGACCACTGGCGGCAGCTCGCAGATGCCCTGAGCAGAGCGGGCGTCCCCTGCCGGCAATCGAAGTCCGGCCTCCGAGCGACCAACGGGAGCGACCCAGGCAAAAAGTGGCCGTGCCACACCCCGCTGGTGACCAAACCTAACTGGCGGAACGCTTCGCTCGCGCTCTCGATTTCGCCGCTGCTTTCGCCCGCGGCTCCCGCTTCCGGCGCGCGGCGAGGATCCGGCGTGCATCGAGCTCTACCATGCGTCCCTTGCGCATGACCACGATCGACACTCCATTCCGAGCGTGCAAGGCAATGGCTTCGTCCACGCCCCTTTGCAGCGCCTCGAGCGCGAGTTCGCTAAGCCGGCGGCAACCTTTCGGTGTTAGATCGAACTCTTTGAGTTTCACGCTTCGCGCTCCAGCCGCCGATAGACTTCTGCCTCCAGTATAGTGGCGTCGCCCCGTTCGCACCGCGCCACCAGCCGCGGTCTCTCGGCGGAATTGTCGAAGACCATCCAAACGTCGGCCAACTGCCGATACCCCCGCATAAAATTCCCCACAGAACGCCGGAATCGCCGTCGGGCATCGGCGGCAGGCACGTCGTGGCCACCATTGCGGACCCGCGCGAGGATGCGATTCCGTGCCAGCTCCGGCGACGACACCCACAAATAAACCATGACAATGCGGTAACCGCGCTTCCGCAGCCCTTGCAGCAAACGCAGGTAGCCGCGGCCGGCCAAAGTGGACTCGAATGCAAAGCTCTCCCCATTGTTGGCCAGCCGCTCGATCGCGCCCAGCACCGTGCGGCCCGCGGCCACCGCCGCGCGTTGCGGCGCCAGAGGAGCCAGCCCTGCGGCAATTAAATCCGCGTTCACAAAGTTGCGCCCCGCCACCGTCCCGCGCAGAAAGCTCAAAGCGAACGTCGTCTTCCCCGCGCCGTTGGGCCCGGCAATCACCACGACCTGGCGCTCGGTGGCCATGCCTATTGAGTCCCGCGTATTATTGCGTCACCGACACTATATTACGCGGGACTCAATAAGCATAGCGGCCCGCGCCCCAAACGGGAGTTGCTGCCAGCTCCGCCACCTGCCCAGCGATACTGGAACCATGCCCACCGATACCGCCATCGCCATCCGCTGCCGCGGCATCCTCTTCGACATGGATGGCGTCCTCATCGACTCCACCCCGGCGGTCGCCCGCGTCTGGCGCGCTTGGGCCATCGAGCACGGTTTTGACCCGGACGAGGTCGTCCACCGCGCCCACGGCCGCCCCAGCCTCGCCACCGTGCGCGAGTATCTGCCCGACGCCGATCACGCTGCCGAGAACCTTCGCATTGAGCGCCGTGAGATCGCGGAGGTCGCCGGCATCGTCCCTCTGTCCGGCGCCCTCGCCCTGCTGGCGTCGCTTCCGCCCGAGCGCTGGGCCATCGTCACCTCCTGTACCCGCCCGCTCGCCGAGGCCCGCCTGCAAGCCGGCGGCCTTCCCCGCCCCCGCCACTTCATCACCGCCGACGACATCGTGAATGGCAAGCCCGCCCCCGACCCCTTCCTCAAAGGCGCCGCGGCCCTCGACCTTGATCCCGCCGATTGCCTGGTGGTCGAGGACGTCCCCGCCGGCGTCCGCTCCGGCCTCGCCGCCGGCTCTCGCGTTCTCGCCCTCACCACCACCTTCCCCGCCCCCGCACTCCAGGCGGCCGGCGCCACCTGGATCGCCCCCAACTGCGCCGCCCTGCGCCGGCAAGGAAACAGTCCGTTGCCTGAGCTGACCTTCCAGCTTCGAAAACCGTAGGAAAATAAGGGAAACGGAAGCAGGCCTTGGCTACGCCCTGACGGCACACCGTCGTGATGCTCGGCACCTCCGCCATCCCGGCTATCGCGCCCGGCAAGCCCAGACCCGCACGCTCAAATTCCTTCTGTCCAACCCGACGCAAACTCCCGCACTGTCACCCAAGGCAATAGGCTTCCGGAATCTTGCCGTCGAACGTGGCTAAAACTGCGCCGTTGTCCCTCGCCAGCTCCAACAGGTGGCCATCCGTCGTTTGCTTCGGAGTGCGCGCCCACGCCGGCAGCCGCGAAATATCATGAGTATCCGCGATGAACTGGGCGATCGGCACTGCCTTCTTCAGCCGTAACAGCGAGTCGCGCGCCTGCGCCACCGTGAACCCGTACGCCGGTGCTTGCGACAGTACCCGCACAAATCCAAGTTCCGTGATGGCACAGCTCGCCAACCGCGGGCGGGAGGCCGCCCGCAACCACTCCACCGCGCGCCCGTGGAACTCATGTCGCTCGAAACCCAGCGCCACCAGAACGTTCACGTCCAGCAGATAGGTCATGGGAAGTTCGACAGGATTTCTTCGACCTCGCGGCTCGTCAAGACCGGCGCGCCGGCACCCGCGCTCAGGCTCGGCAACCCGGTCTCCGGGTCGACCAGGATTCGCACTCGGCCGCGCCTCCGTCGCTGCGGCGTCAAGACAATGCGCTCCCCTTCAATGCTGGCATCCAGCGCGTCGCCAGGCTGAATTCCGAGTCTCCGCCGCAATGGCCCGGGCAGCACCACCTGGCCCTTGGTGGACACCTTGGTCTGCATGGTAAGACAATCTTACCGCATCGGCCGCCCACAGCACCGCGGTCAACCCAACGCCCGAAACGCCGGCGCATGCCGCAGTTCGCCCGTGGTGACCGGCAGCGGCGCCAGCGCGAGCACCATAAAGTGGCGCCCGGCATAAGGCGATGTGAACCCCGCCGCCGCCCCTCGCGCAAACCCAAACCGCTCGTAGTAGCTCGGCTCGCCCAGAACAAAGATCGCGGCCCACCCCTCGCGGCGAGCTCTCACCACCGCCTCATTCACCAGGGCCGACCCGATGCCGCTCCGCTGCTTGGCGGGAATGACCGATACCGGAGCCAGCGCCAACGCCCGAAAAGGCGCCCCCATCCGGGAGAGCAGAACGTGCCCAACGATCTGGCCGTCCTCCTCCGCCACCAGCGCGATTACGCCGTCACCCGCCGCGCGCAGCTTCGTGATCAGTTCCGCCTCGGCCACTTGACCGAAGGCCGAAGCAACCGCCTGATACACAGCCTTCCAGTCGCGCGCGCACTCATCGCGGATCTCGACCACCTCCCGATTGGAGCACGGTGACGGCGTTTCATTGCACAAATATCACATTCCTGTAGTCATCCACTTATTCGGCATTGGCCATCTCACTCTCGTCCACTCCGAGGTGTCACACATGCGGCCCGCCAAGCCCACCCCGAAGCCTGCCGCCCGGCTCACGTCCATGCCCCGGCCCGCGGCCCCGCCCGCCATGGACGGCTCCGCCCTGCTCAACATCGCCCGCTTCAACGCCACCACCAAGTTCTCCTACTGGAAGGCCCTCTTCGATCTCACCTTCGATCCCGGGCCTGGGCTACCTCCCGAAATGGCAGCAAGCTGTCGCCGCCGCCGACAGTTCCCTCTTCGACCTCGGTCCCGGCGAGCCGCCCCCGCACGATCCCCCCGCTCCGCCGCCGACGGCGGGGTCGAGCACCCGCCCTCACCCGGCAACGTCCCCCTCGCTTCGCCCCCGGGCGCGGCCGTCAACTTGAGCAAGTCCCGGCCCAGCAGAATCAATCACATAAGTCCATATCTTGCACAAATCGCCCCTACCACCACACGTCGCCCGGCGTTCCAATCGCTGCCTCCACCGCAGCCATCTGTACCGTCCCCAGAGAACGCCGCCCCCGCGGCCCGCACGGCGGGCGCAGGGAGGGTTTTGAGTCAACCCCGGCCTTCGCGGTAACCTTAAAGCATGGTCATTGCCTTCGCCTGCGACCACGGGGGCTTCCCGCTCAAAGCGCGGCTGCTCGAAGCCATCCGGGCGCTGGGCGCCGAAGTGCTCGATCTCGGCACCGATAGTCCCGCCCCGGTCGACTACCCCGACTACGCCGCGGCGCTGGGCCGGGCCATCCAGCAGGGCCGCGCCGAACGCGGCGTGCTGGTCTGCGGCTCCGGCGTCGGCGCCGCGGTTGCCGCCAACAAGCTCGACGGCATCCGCGCCGGTCTCTGCCACGACTGCTTCAGCGCCCGCCAAGGGGTCGAGGACGACAACTGCAACGTCCTCTGCCTCGGCGCCCGCGTGGTCGGCCCCGAGCTCGCCGCCGACCTGGTCCGCATCTTCCTCGCCGCCCGCTTCTCCGGCGCCGAGCGCCACCAGCGCCGCCTCGCCAAGGTGCATCAGCTTGAGTTAGCCCGGCCGTAATCCGCATCACAGAAAGAGACCCGCCATGCCCAATCCCCTCCAGCGCCTGCACGATTTCGGACAAAGCTTCTGGTACGACAACATCCGCCGCGAGCTCCTGCTCGATGGCGGGCTGGCGCGCATGGTGCGCGAGGACGGCTTGCGCGGCCTCACCTCCAACCCCACCATCTTCGCCAAGGCGCTCGCCGCGGGCAGCGAGTACGACGACTCCATCCGGCGGGTGTGGAAGGAAACGCCCGCGGAGGTCTTCCTGGATCTCATGGTCGAGGACATCCAGGGCGCCTGCGACGTCCTCCGCCCCGTCTTCGACCAGTCGGGTGGCGCCGACGGCTTCGCCTCCATCGAGGTCTTTCCCGACCTCGCCCACGACACCGCCGGCACCCTCACCCAGGCGCGCATGCTCTGGAAGCGCGTCGCCCGGCCCAACGTCATGGTCAAGATCCCCTCCACCCCGGAGTGCATCGCCGCCATCGCCAGCGCGCTCGAGGCCGGCATCAACATCAACATCACCCTGATGTTCGGCTTCGAGAGCTACCGCGCCGTGGTCGAGGCCTACCTCGCCGCGCTTGAGAAGCGCCTCGCCGCCGGACACGCGATTGACCGCCTCGCCTCCGTCGCCAGCCTCTTCGTCAGCCGCGTGGACACCAAGCTCGATCCCCGCCTCCAGGCGCATCCCGAGCTCCAGGGCAAGGCCGGCATCGCCAACGCCCGCCGCATGTACCAGTACTTCCAGCAGTCCTTCTCCGGACCCCGCTGGGAAAAGCTCGCCGCCGCTGGCGCCCGCCCCCAGCGCCTGCTCTGGGCCTCCACCTCCACCAAGAACCCCGCCTACCCCGACACCCTCTACGCCGACGCCCTCATCGGCGCCCACACCGTCGATACCATGCCCGACCAGACCGTGGCCGCCTTCCGCGATCACGGCCGCCCCGCCGACCGCCTCGGCGAGGCCATGGCCAACTACGCCGCCGAGGTGGACACGGTGCTGCGCGCCCTCGCCCAAGCCGGCGTGGATATGGAAGCGGTCGCGCTCGAGCTCCAGAACGAGGGGGTGGATTCGTTCCAGAAGTCCTACGACGAGCTCATCGCCGGCCTGCGCGCCAAAGTCGCCCGCCTCAGCCAACAGCTGACCGGCCCGCGTCCGCTGCTGGATACCGCCGCCGCCGCTCTCGCCGGCCTCAAGTCCTCGAACTTCGGCGCCCAGATCTGGGCTCCCCACGCCCAAGCCGCCACTCTCTGGAGCCCGGCGCCCGCCGTGCAATCCAAGATCGCCGACCGCCTGGGCTGGCTCACCGTGCTCGACGCCATGCGCGCCGCCGTTCCCCAACTCGAGGCCTTCCGGCGCGGGTGCCAGGATGCGGGCTATACCGACGCCGTGGTGCTCGGCATGGGCGGCAGCAGCCTCGCCCCCGACGTCTTCTCCGAGGTCTTCGACCACGAGACCGGCCTCAACGTCCACGTCCTCGATACCACCGATCCCGACCAGATCCTCCACCTTGAGCGGCAACTCAAGCTGGCCCATACCCTTTTCCTGGTCAGCAGCAAAAGCGGCGGCACCATCGAGCCCAACAGCCTCTTCGCCTACTTCTGGTCGCAGCTCGGCGACGGCGCCCACTATGCCGCCATCACCGACGCCGGCACCTCGCTCGAGAAGCTGGCCCGCGACCACAAATTCCGCCACGTCTTCACCAACCCCGGCGACATCGGCGGCCGTTACTCCGCCCTCAGCTACTTCGGCCTCGTCCCCGCCGCCCTCCAGGGCGTAGATGTGGCCCGCCTGCTCGACGGCGCCACCGAGATGGCCCTCGCCTGCTCCCCCGCGACCCCGCTCGACCAGAACCCCGGTGTCGTCCTCGGCGCCGCTCTCGGCGCCTGGGCCAACGCCGGCCGCGACAAGCTCACCTTCGTGCCCCATCCCGAGATCCAGAGCCTCGGTTGGTGGCTCGAGCAGTTGATCGCCGAAAGCACCGGCAAAAACGGCAAAGGCATTGTCCCGGTCGCCGGGGAAACCCTGGGCGATCCCTCGGTCTACGGCGCCGACCGCGTCTTCGCCCAGATCGGCGTCGGACCCGCCACCCCCGCGCTCGAGTCCGCCATGACCGCGCTCGCCGCCACCGCACCCGTCGTGCGTATCCAGCTCCGCGACCGCTACGACCTGGGCCGCGAGTTCTTCCGCTGGGAGTTCGCCACCGCCGTCGCCGGCCAGGTCCTTCAGATCAACCCCTTCGACGAGCCCAACGTGCAGGAGAGCAAGGACAACACGGTGCGCGTGCTGGGCGAGTACCTCAAGGGCGGCCCCGCCGCCGCCGGCTTCACCACCGCCCCCAACGCTCACCTCGACGGCATGGGCGTCTTCACCCCCGCCGGCGACCTCCGCGCCTGGCTCACCGCGATCCGCCCCGGTGATTACGTCGCCGTCATGGCCTACCTCGAGCGCTCGCCCGAGATCGAGGTCGAGCTCGAAGCCCTGCGCAACGAACTCCGCGACCGCCTGCGCGTCGCCACCACCCTCGGCTTTGGCCCCCGTTTCCTCCACTCCACCGGGCAGCTCCACAAGGGCGGCGCCAACTCCGGCGTCTTCCTCCAGATCACCGGCGCCCCCGCCGCGCACTGCCCCATCCCCGGTCAGAAATACGACTTCGCCGCCCTGCTCGCCGCCCAGGCGATGGGCGACTATCAATCCCTCCTCCAGCACCAGCGCCGCCTCGCCCGCGTGGATGTGGGCACGCGCCCGCTGGACGGCATCAAGCAGTTGCAGGCGTTCTTCTCCTCCCCGAGGTAAGCATGGCCGCCATCCCCGCCGACACCGCCGCCCTCAACCCCCTCCGCGCCGGCCTGCGCATGCAGCGCACCGCCCCGCCCTGCACCCTGGTCATTTTCGGGGCCTCCGGCGACCTCACCCGCCGTAAGCTCATGCCCGCCATTTACGCCCTGGCCCGCATGCAGCGCCTCTCCCCCGCCTTCCACGTCATCGGCGTGGCCAACTCGGACTGGTCGAGCGAGCAGTTCCGCGCCGAAATGCGCAAGGGAACCACCGAGTTCGCCTCCCCCGACGACCGCATGGGCACCGACGACAGCGCCAGTTGGGACGCCTTCGCCGGGCGCATGCAGTACCTCTCCGGCGAGTTCGACGATCCCGGCCTCTTCCAGAAGCTGGGCGACGCCCTGCGCGCCGTCCCCGGCAACAGCGGCAACGTCCTGTTCTACCTCGCCACCCCGCCCAGCCTGATCGAGGTCATCGGCGACCAGCTCGGCCGCGCCGGCCTGCACCAGTTCAGCCCCCAGGGCTGGACCCGCATCATCGTCGAGAAACCCTTCGGCCGCGACTTGGCCAGCGCCCGCGCCCTCAACCAGGCCCTGCACAAGGTCTTCCAGGAAGAGCAGATCTTCCGCATCGACCATTACCTCGGCAAGGAGACGGTGCGCAACATCATCGTCTTCCGCTTCGCCAACGGCATCTTCGAGCCCATCTGGAACCGGCGCTACATTGACCACGTCCAGATCACCGTCGCCGAGTCCATCGGCATCGAGCAGCGCGGGCGCTACTACGAGGAAGCCGGCCTGCTGCGCGACATGGTGCAGAACCACCTCATGCAGGTGCTCTCCATCGTCGCCATGGAGGCTCCCGTGCGCTTCGACGCCCGCTCGGTGCGCGACGAAAAGGTCAAGCTGGTGAGCTCGATTCTGCCGCTGCTCCCGCCCGGCGTGGAGGCCGGCGACGTGGCGGTGCGCGGCCAGTACGGCCGCGGCTTCGTGGACGGACAGTCCGCCCTGGGCTACCGCCAGGAAGCCAATGTCTCCCCCGCCTCCAACCGCGAGACCTTCGCCGCCCTCAAACTCACCATCGAGAACTGGCGCTGGGCCGGCGTCCCCTTCTATCTCCGCTCCGGCAAGCGCCTCCCCAAACGGGTCAGCGAGATCGCCATCCAGTTCAAGTACCCTCCCTTCATGATGTTTCAGGATGTGCTGCCCGAGGCCTTCGAGGCCAACGTGCTGGTCATCCGCATCCAGCCCGACGAGGGCATCTCGCTCCGCTTCGAGGCCAAGGTCCCCGGCACCGACATGCGCCTGCGCCCGGTCAAGATGGATTTTCACTACGGCACCAGCTTCGGCGAGCCCCAGCCCGAGGCCTACGAGACCCTGCTGCTCGACGCCATGCTCGGCGACGGCATGCTCTTTGCCCGCTACGATATGGTAGAGTCGGCCTGGGCGCTCACCACCCCGCTGCTCCAGGCCTGGGAAGCGGCCCCCGCGCCCGAGTTTCCCAACTACGCCGCCGGCTCCTGGGGCCCGGAAGCGGCCGAGGATTTTATCCGCAAGGACGGCCGGGAGTGGCGCCGGCCCTGAGGTTCGCCATGCAACTGGATTGGCAAGAGTTGGCTCCGAACGGCGCGCTCGAAACTTCCTGGGCCGCGCTGCGCAAACGCCAGGGCGAGGACCACGCCCGCGCCCTCGCCTTCAACCTCATCTGCCGCGCCGCCGATGCCGCCGATGCCGCCGTCATCGCCGCCGGTCTCGGCCGGCTGGGCACGCTGCACCCCGCCCGCGTCTTCCTGCTCGTTCCCGGTGAAGCCTCCGGCGGCGGCCCCCGCCTCCGCATCGCCGCCCAGCCCCGCGGCTCCGAAATGGCCGAGCTCACCTTGCCCGCGGAGCGCGCCGCCAGTTGGGTCGCCCCCCATCTCGCCGCCGATCTTCCCATCATCCTGCTCTGGCGCGCCGGCCGCCCCGGCGCCGATGCCGCCCTCCAGCGCGAGTTCGACGCCTGGACCACGCTCGCCGACCGCCTGCTGGTGGACGCGCACCGCATGGGCATGACCCCGGCGCAGTTGGCGGAACTGGGACGCGCCGTGCACGGCCGCGCCCACCTCTCCGACCTCACCTGGGCCCGCCTCACCCCCTGGCGCCAGCTCCTCTGCCAGGGCCTGGAAACTTCGCCCGGCGCCTTCCGCCATATCGCCCACGTCAGCATCACCGCCGGCCACGAGCCCCAGCCCGGCGCCAGCCTCGCCGCCACCCTGCTCGCCGGTTGGATGGCCCGCCAACTCGACTGGGCGCCGCAGGGCCGGGTGGGACCGGACTTGCTCCGCCTGCGCGCCGGCGGCGGCGCCTCCGAGGTCATGCTCGCCCTGCGCTCCTGTCCCCGCCGCGAGAAGCACGGCCTGCTGCGCCAGGTCCAAGTCACCGCGCAGGACCCCGCCGCGGCCGCCCCCGGCCTGCAACTCGCCATCCACCATAGCGGCAGCCGCTTTGAACTCGAGGTGCGCGGCCCGCGGGGCCCGCTCGGACGTTGGTCCGGCGGGCAGTACGGCGTCGCCCGCAGCGAGGTGGATACGCTGTGCGAGGAGTTCTCCCTCCACCACCCCGACCTGCTCTACCAGCCCGCGCTCGAGCGCGGCGTCGAAATTATGTCACGCTTGGAGATATCCGCGGCATGACCCGTCCCCTGCATCTCGTCCCTTCCATCCTCTCCGCCGACTTCGCCCACCTCGGCCGCGGCGTCGCCGCCGCGGTCGAAGCCGGCGCCGACCGCTTCCAGGTGGACATCATGGACGGCCACTTCGTGCCCAACATCTCCATGGGCCCCATGTTCGTCGCCGCCGTGCGCGCGCTCACCAGCCTGCCGGTGGAGGCCCACCTCATGGTCTCCCGCCCCGAACTGTGGGTCGAGCCGGCCGCTCGCGCCGGCGCCGACGTGATCATCGTCCACGCCGAGGCCACCGTCCACCTGCACCGCCTGCTCGGCCAGATCGCCGCCTCCGGCGCCCGTCCCGCCGTGGCCCTCAACCCCGCCTCCCCGCTGGCGTTAATCGAGGAGGTGCTCGATCAGCTCTCGATGGTGCTGGCCATGACGGTCGAGCCCGGCTTCGGCGGCCAGGCGTTTATCGAAAGCGTGCTGGCCAAGATCCAGCGCCTGCGCCACCGCCTCGACGCCGCCTCGCTCGACTGCGACATCGAGGTGGACGGCGGCATCGACGCCTCCACCATCGCCCGCGCCCGCCACGCCGGCGCCAACGTCTTCGTCGCCGGCACTTCGGTGTTCTCCGCCCCCGGCGGCCCCGCCGCCGGCCTCGCCGCCCTCCGCCACGCCCTCTCGGCGAGCGCTCACTCCGCCCGCTAACGCCCAAAGCGGAGCGGGGCGCAGGGGTCCCCGCGCAGCGCTTCCGATGTCTGCGAGCGCGGGCGGCGAAGCCGGGCGCCCGTGCACGCCACGCCGGCGCCAAGACACGTGCGAGACCCGGGCCCAGCGCGTCTCGTGTGCAGGACCGGAGGCCAAAGTTCTTGGCACCACGGGCTGCTAGAACGCGCCTACTCCTCGCGCAACGCCACCATGGGGTCCACCCGCATCGCCCGCCGCGCCGGAAGGTAACAGGCCACCAGCGCCACCAGCGCCAAAAGGATCGCCACCCCCGCGAACGTCAGCGGGTCGGTTTCCCGCACGCCATACAAGAATCCCCGCAACAGCCGGCTGACGCCCAAAGCCGCAACCAGCCCCAGCCCCACACCCCAGCCCGCAATGCGCCCGCCTTGCGCCAGCACCATCTGGAACAGGCTCCCCGGGCGCGCCCCCAGCGCGATCCGCACCCCCAACTCCGGCGTGCGCTGCGCCACGTTGTAGGCGATCACCCCGTACATGCCCACCGCGGCCAGCAGCAGCGCAATGCCCGCAAACGCGCTCAGCAGAAAAATGGCAAAGCGCGCCGGCGCCAGAGAATCGTCCACGATCCCGTCCAGCGTCCTGACGCCCGCCACCGGCAGCTCCGGCGCCACGGCATGCACCGCGTCCCGGGCGCGCGCCGCCAAGCCGTCGGCGCTTCCATTGCCGCGCAGCACCACGTTCATGGTCAGCAGCGGCGGCCACACCTTTTGCGTGTAAGGCACATACATCTCCGGCGGCGGCGCTTCGCGCAGCGACAACTGCTTCACGTCCGCCGCCACCCCAACAATGGTCTCGTCCGGGAACGCCGCGCCCCGGGGCGCGATCCGCTTGCCGATCGCGTCCTGCCCCGGCCAGTACTTCCGCGCCAGCGCGGCGTTCACCACCGCCACCGGCCGGGAACTCGCGCTGTCGGAGTCGAGAAACCCCCGCCCGCGCACAATCGCCGTCCCCACCGCCGCAAAATACCCCGGCGACACCATGGTGTAGTTCGCCACCGGGATATCCATGCTGCTCGTTGCCGGATGGTCGCTCATCCGGATCGTGGTCGACTCCGTGGCGCCGTCCATCGGCACCGTCTCGGTCACGCCCGCCGCCCGCACCCCCGGCAGCGCCCGCAAGCGCTCCAGCACGTTCTGGTACACCCGCACAATGTGCGCCTGGTCGGGATACTGTTCACCCGGAAGCGTCAGCTGAAACGTCAGCGCGTGGGCGGCTTGGAATCCCGGATCCACCTGCAGCAGCCGCACCAGCGTCCGCGCCAGCAGGCCGGTCGAGATCACCACCACCAGCGCCAGCGCGATCTGCGCCACCAGCAGCGCGTTCCTCATCCGCCGCACGCTTGGCGCCACGCCCGCCCGCCGACCGCCGTCGCGCAACGCTCCGGCCAGGTTGTCGCGCCGCGCGCCCAAGGCCGGCGCCAGACCGAACAGCAGCCCGGTCACCACCATCACCGCCAACGCAAAGGCGAGCACCCGGAAATCGAGTCCGGCCTCGCCCAACCGGGGAATCCCCGCCGGCGCCAGCGCCTGTACCGCGCGGATCGCACCCTCGGCCAAGCCGACTCCCACAGCCCCGCCGGCCGCCGCCAGCACCAGGCTCTCGGTCAGCACCTGCCGCATCAGCCGCGCCCCCGCCGCCCCCAGCGCCGCCCGCACCGTAAGCTCGCGCGTGCGCGCGAGCGAGCGCGTCAGCAACAAACCCGCCACGTTGGAGGCGGCGATCAGCAGCACCAGGCCCACCGCCGCCAGCAGCAACAACAGCGGCTCGCGCGTGTCGCCCGCGGCCTGGCGCGTCAGCGGGGTCACGCGCGAGCGGAACCACCCCGCGGCGTTGGGCCGCGCGCTCTCCAGGCGCTTCCCCATCACGTCCATATCCGCTTGCGCCTGGGCCAGCGTCACCCCGGGCTTCATCCGCCCAATGATCGCCAGCTCGTCCGACTCGTTCGGGATCCTGGAGCCGCGGTTCAGCGCCAGCGGAACCCAGAGCTGCACCCGCGGCGCGAACGTGAATACCTTGGGCATCTCGCTCGCCTGCGGAAACGCGAAGCCGCGCGGCATCACCCCGATCACCGTGTACGCCTCGCCGTTGAGCTCGATGCTGCGGCCCAAGACCCCCGGATCCGCGCCGAACTGCGCGCGCCAGAGCGAGTCGGCGAGGATGACCTCGTGCTCGCCGCCGGGGCGGTCCTCCGCATCCGTAAAGGTACGGCCCAGGGCGGGCCTCACCCCGAGCGAGGGAAAGAAGCCGGCCGAAGCCCGCAGGCCGTCCAGCCGCACCGGATCGCCCGACCCGGTCAGGTTGAACGAGCCGCTGAGAAACGCCCCCATCGCGCCAAAGGCCTGGGCGTGCTGCTGCAAGTACAGAAACTCGACGCGTCCCCACGGATTCGTGTCAAACCCCAGGTTCATCCCCTGCTTCGGCAAGCGCCACGGAAACACAATCTGCTCGGCGTGCGGAAACGGCAGCGGCTTGAGCAGCACCGCGTCCACCAGGCTGAACACCGCGGTGCTGGCGCCGATGCCGAGCGCGAGCGTGAGGATCGCCACCGTGGCGAAACCCGGTGACTTCCGCAGCAGGCGCACCGCGTAGCGCACGTCCTGCCCCAGCGTTTCCAGGAAAGGCATCCCGTGCACTTCGCGGCACGCCTCCTTGGCGCGCTCCACGCCCCCGAACTGCGCCAGGGCGCGGCGCCGGGCCTCGTCGCGATCCACGCCCGCGGCGACGGAGTCCGCGATCTGTTGCTCCAGGTGGAAGCGCAGCTCCGCATCCACTTGCGCCTCATGCTGCGGTTGTTGAAACAGGCGGTTGATCCAGCGCATAGGTCCTCCGGTGGCGCCCGCGGCTAGCTCGGCTCGGCCGCATCCAAAATGAGCGCGACCGCGCCGGCGATGCGCTCCCAATCGGCCACCTCGGCTTCGAGCTGCTTGCGCCCCTTGCGGGTGAGGGCGTAATACTTCGCCTCCCGCCCGGTCTCGGTGGCGCGCCAGTCCGCGCTCAGCCACCCCTGCTTCTCCAGCCGGTGCAGCGCCGGGTACAGCGAGCCCTGCTGCACCTGAAAGCCGTTGCGCGAGATCTGCTGGATGCGCTGGGAAATGGCGTAGCCGTGCACTTCGCCCAGCGCCACCACCTTGAGGATGAGCAGGTCGAGCGTTCCCTTGAGAATGTCGGATTTGATGGCGGCCATGGTCAACACCTCGGAATCCTACATATACACCTAGGATTCCGAGGCGTCAAGCCGGCCCCGAGGACCTATTCAATAAACTTCTTGCTTGGGGTGGCCTGCTTCTGGTTTTGCAGCTCGAGGATGTTGGCGCCGGTCTCCGAGGCGCCCAGCAGCCAGTGCGCAAAGAAGTCCATGCGCCGCACCAGCACGTAGTCGTTGATCGGCGTGTAGGGATGCCGCATGCCCGGGAACACCAGCATCTCGAAGCGCTTGTCGGCATGGATGAGCGCGTTCGCCAGGTGCATGGTGTTGACCATCGAGACGTTGTTGTCCATGTCCCCGGTGGTCAGCATGAGATGGCCTTGCAGGTTCTTGGCCAGATCCGAGTTCTTCTCGATGTCGTAGACGAACTGCAGCGTGCCGTCCTTGGCCGCCTCTCGCCGCACCCCGTCGTACTTCTCGCTCCAGGTCTTGTTGTAGACGTTGTTGTCGTGGTTGCCCGATTCCGACCAGCCCGCGGTAAAGAAGGTCGGGTACTGCAGCAGCGCCGCCGCGGTCATGAACCCGCCGCCCGAGTGCCCCCAGATGCCGACCCTGGCCGCGTCAATATATGGGTACTCCGCCGCCAGCTCCTCCACCGCCGCCTTCTTGTCCGCCAACCCGTAATCGCGCAGGTTGCCGTAGCCGAACGAGTCGTACCACTTGTCCCGCTGCGGGCTGCCGCCCCGGTTGCCCACCTCGATCACGATGAAGCCCAGCTGCGCCAGCGGCACGCTGGCGCTCTTGGGCGTGAACCCCTTGGTCACCGACTCCGTCTGCGGTCCCGGATAGACGTACTCGATGATCGGGTACTTCTTGTGCGGGTCGAAGTCGAACGGCTTGTACATCACCCCGTACAGGTCGGTGATCCCGTCCGCGGCTTTCACGTGAAACGTTGTCGGGTACTGGTACCCCGCCGCCAGCAGCCGGCTCACGTCCGCGGTTTCGAGCTTCAACGCCGCCACCCCGGCGCCGTCTTCGACCGACGAGACCGTCGGGGAATCCACCCGCGAGGCGTTGCTCACAAAGTAATGCGCGTCGTCGGAGGCTTGGACCGCGTGGTCGAAATTGCCCGGCGTCAAATCGACGGGCGCGCTCCCGTCCAGTCCCACCTTCAGCAGGTGCTGGTAGTAGGGGTCCATCTTGGGGTCGTGCCCGGAGGCCAGGAAGTACATCGCCCCGGCGGTCTCGTCCACGCCCTCGAGCGCGCCCGCCATATAGGTGCCGTGCGTGATCGGGTGCAGCAGTTTGCCGCTCGCGTCGTACAGGTAGTAGTGCGCCCAGCCATCGCGCTCCGACCACCACAGGATCTGCTGCCCGTGGTCCAGCAGCCGCAGCGTGCTGGCGTTGTTGGCGTCGTTCGGCCCGATGTCGAGCCACACGTTCGAGCTCTCCTGGATCAGCGTCTTCACCGACCCGGTGGAGGTATTGATCACGCCCAGGTCAATGTCGCGGAAGTCCCGTGCGGTGGCGGTGAAGTACAGCAGGTCGGAACCGGACGCCAGCCAGCGCCCGCTGGCCCCGCCGCCCCCCTCCAGGTGCAGGTGGGTGCGCAGGCTGCGCATCGCCGCCGCCCGTTCCCGCTCCACGCTGGTTGCCGGCGCGTCCGCGATCGAGATCATGGGCTCGGCCAGGGGGAAGTTCTTCTCCGGGACCACCACCCGCTGCCGGTCGGCCAGCGTGAAGATCTGCAGCTCCGAGATCGGGACATTGGAGTCGCCCGGCATGGCGTAGCTGTAGGTCTCGAGCTCCGGCCGCGGCGTCGCCAAGGAGTGGATCACCCACAACTCCGCCACCTTGCGCTCATCGCGCCGCACCAGCGCGAACTTCTTCCCGTCCTGCGACCAGTGAATGCCGATCGCCGGCCGCCGCATCCCCAGCTTGTTGTCGGCGTCCTTCTTGTCTTCCTTCTTCAGGGCGTCCTCCACCTCGGGCGTCAGGCTGCTGGCATAGCTGTAGCGCGTCACGCCGTCGGTGGTGAGCTGCGTCTCCTGGATGGCCGCGTCCGCCGGGTCCTTCTCCGCCTTGGCGAAATTGGCCGCGTCCATCTCGTATAGGTTCTCGCCCCGGGCGAAGATCACCGTCTGTCCGTCGGGCGACACCTGCGCCCACATCGGCCGCACCTCGGGGGTAAAGGCGTCCAGACGCCGCACCTGGGCGGTGGCGATGTCGTAGCGGAAGTACACGTCCCGCGTCGCCGGTTCGCCGCCGTTGCCGCCGGCGCCGCCAACGCCAGTGGCCCCATTCGCCCCGCC
Organism: Terriglobales bacterium; assembly: GCA_035573035.1. Classification (GTDB taxonomy): domain Bacteria; phylum Acidobacteriota; class Terriglobia; order Terriglobales; family SCQP01; genus SCQP01. Next base: position 13,809 of record DATNAC010000053.1, on the reverse strand, counting down.
CTGCTGCCCCTGCGCGCGGCGGTTGGCGATCGGCGGAGGGGTGGGCTCGCCCGGCAGCTTGGCGTCCTGCCGCACCGCCAGCAGGAAGCTCATGGCGGTGTCGTTGTCGATCAGCTCGAGCTGCTCGATGCCCAGGTGCTGGGCGTCGTAGGGCAGATTCGTCAGCATCGAGAGCTGCTCGGCCAGCTTGGCGTTATCCCACAGCGGCGTGCGCGTCTTGCGCGCCGGATCGACCAGGTAGTAATCGGTGCCCGCGGTGGTGCGGTAGCTGTACCAGAATTTGTCGGAGTGGGCGAACCAGTGCGGCGTGACCGAAGTGTCGAAGATCATCTCGCCCACCGGCTGCGGCATGAAGCGCGCCGCCAGGGCGTAGTTCGGTTTCACCGTCTCGGGCGCAACGGTCATTCCCGGCGCCGCCTGCTGCGCCATCAGCCCCGCCGCCATACCCACCGCCGCCGCAATCACTCGCCAGTTTCCAGCCACACACGCCTCCCTCGGTCTCTCGTCCGAGAGTCCGAGGAAGCATGATACTCCAGCCGCGGCCGGAGGCCTACAATGACGTAATTTCCTTCTCTTTCGCCGCCGCCAGGTCTTCCAGCTTCTTCAGCTCGGCGTCGGTCAGCTTCTGGATGTCCTCGTGGGCGCGCCGCTCTTCGTCCTCGCCCACCGCCTTGTCCGCCTTCAGCTTCTTGACCGCGTCGTTGCCGTCGCGCCGGATGTTGCGCAGACCGGTGCGGTGCTCCTCCAGCACCCGGTGCAACACCTTCACGAAGTCCTGGCGCCGCTCGGCGGTCAGCGGCGGGATCGGAATGCGGATCAGCTTGCCGTCATTGCCCGGGTTCAACCCCAGATCGGCGCCCCGGATGGCCTTCTCGATCGCCCCCAGCGCCCCGGCGTCAAACGGGCTCACGGTGATGCTCTGCGGATCGGGCACATGCACCGTGGCCAACTGGTTGAGCGGCATCTCCGTCCCGTAGTACTCCACCCGAATGCTGTCCAACAAATGCACCGAGGCCCGCCCGGTGCGGATCGAGCCCAGCGCGCCCTGGAAATCGCCGGCGGTCTTCTCCATCCGGGTCAGGATTTGTTGAAACACGGGACGCAGCGCGGGAACGTTGGCGGACGTAGGCAGGTTCATGAGGCGGCTCCGAGACGGGATTCAATGGTTGAGCCGATGGGCTCGCCTTGGCCGACGCGTACAATGTTGCCCGGCGTCAGCAGGCTGAAAACCACCACCGGCATGTTGTTGTCGCGGCAGAGCGAGACGGCCGAGGTGTCCATCACCCGCAAATTGCGCTGGATGAACTCCTGGTAGCCGATGGACGCGAAGCGCTTGGCGTCCTTGACCACGGTGGGGTCGGCGTCGTAGATGCCGTCCACCTTGGTCCCCTTCAGGATCGCCTCCGCCCGGATCTCCATGGCGCGCAGCGCCGCCGCGGTGTCGGTCGAGAAGTAGGGGCTGCCGGTGCCGCCCACGAAGATCACGCACCGGCCCTTTTCCAGGTGCCGCAGCGCGCGCCGGCGGATGAAGGGTTCGGCTACCTGGTCCATGGAGAGCGCGCTCATCACGCGCGTGTCCACGCCGCGCGACTCCAGCGCGTCCTGCATGGCGATGCCGTTGATGACCGTGGCCAGCATGCCCATCTGGTCCGCCGCCACCCGGTCCATGCGCTTGGCTTGCAGCGCCACCCCGCGAAAGAAATTGCCGCCGCCCAGCACGATGCCCACTTGGCAGCCGCTCGCCGCCAGGGTGGCGATTTCGCCCGCCAATGCGCCCATGCGCTCCGGGTCCACCCCCAACTGCTGGCTCCCCGCGAGCGCCTCGCCCGAAAGCTTTAACAGGACGCGCTTGTAGGCTGGCATGTGGCTATTGTCTCAGGCCTCGTCGCCGACCTTGTACCGGGTGTAGCGCCGAATCTGGATATTCTCGCCGAACTTGGCGATCTTCGAGGCCACCAGTTCCTGGATCGTCATCTTGTCGTCCTTGACAAAGTGCTGATCCAGCAGGCAATTCTCCTCGAAGAACTTCCCCAGCTTCCCCTCGACGATCTTGTCCACCACGGCGGCGGGCTTGGGGTTGTTGGCGAACTGCGACTGCACCTGCTGCCGGTAAATTTCCCGCTCCGAGGCCAGCACCGCCTCGCTCACCTGCTCGCGCGACAGAAAGCGCGGCCCGGCGGCGGCAATGTGCATCGCCACGTCGTGCACCAGTTGCTGGAACTCGTCGGTGCGCGCCACGAAGTCGGACTCGCACGCCACCTCCACCAGCACGCCCAGCTTCCCGCCGGCGTGGATGTAGGCTCCGATCGAGCCTTCGCTCGCGGTGCGGCTGGCTTTCTTGGCGGCCGAAGCGATGCCCTGGCGGCGCAGCACCAACTCGGCTTCCGCCAGGTCGCCTTGGGCGGTGGTGAGCGCGCGTTTGCAATCCATCATCGGGGCGCCGGTGCGCTCCCGCAGGGTCTTTACGTCTGCAGCGGTGATTTCCATGGCAATCCGGTGGTACTACGAAAGGCGGCGCCGCCAAGAGCGGCGCCACTCGACTCCATCGACCTTACAGGGCCGGTGCGGCTTCCTGCGGCGGCTCCTGGCTGGAACCTTCGGCCCCGGGGCCCTTGTGGGGCGCCGCCTCGCTCGCGGCGCCGGCCGGCGCTGCGTCCGCGCCCAACACGTCCGCCGAAAACTCCACGCTTTCGCCGCTGTCGCCGTCCGCGGCGCCGCCATCGCGCGCCTGACCGCCCGAGGCCTGCAGATGCCGGCCTTCGGCGCAGGCATCCGCGATGCGCGAGGTGAACAAGCGAATGGCGCGCAGCGCGTCGTCGTTGCCCGGAATCACGTGATCCACTTCGCTCGGGTCGCAGTTGGTATCCACCACCGCGACCACCGGGATCCCCAGCTTGCGCGCTTCCGACACCGCGATCTGCTCCTTGTTGGAGTCGATGACGAAGATCACGTCCGGCAGCCCGGGCATGTCCTTGATGCCCGCCAGGTTGGTGTGCAAGTGCTTGCGCTCGCGCTCCAGCTTGATGACTTCCTTCTTGGGCAGGAGCTCATAGCGGCCGTCGGTCGCCATCTCGTCCAGCTCCTTCAGCCGCTTGATGGACTTCTGAATGGTCACCCAGTTGGTCAGCAGGCCGCCCAGCCAGCGCTGGTTCACGTAGAACATGCCGGCGCGCGTGGCTTCCTCGGCGATGGCGTCCTGGGCTTGGCGCTTGGTTCCGACAAACAGCACCACCTTGCCCTGGGCGCACTGGTCCTGGACGAACCGCGAAGCGTCCTTGAACATCTTGAGCGTCTTCTGCAGGTCTACGATGTAGATCCCGTTGCGCTCGCCGAAGATGTATTCCTTCATCTTCGGATTCCACCGTTTGGTTTGATGCCCGAAGTGGACGCCCGCTTCGAGCAGCTCTTTCATGCTGATAGTCGCCAATGAACCTCCTCCGAAGTTTGCAACCCCGCCTTTGCCGGCGGCGGGGTTTTCTCTCCTCGCTTAGCGCTTGGAGAATTGGAAGCGCTTGCGCGCGCCCTTCTGGCCGTACTTCTTGCGTTCCTTCATGCGCGAGTCGCGGGTCAGCAGCCCGGCGGCGCGCAGCTTGGCGCGCAGCTCCGGGTTGAGCTGCAACAGCGCGCGCGCGATGCCGAGCGACACCGCGCCGCTCTGGCTCGCCACCCCGCCGCCGTGCACGTTGGCCACCACGTCGAACTGTTCGGCCATCTCCACCGCGGCCAACGGCCGGTGCGCCAGCAATAGGCGCGTCTGCGTTCCGAAGTACTCCCGGAAGCCCTTGCCGTTGATCTTGCGCTCGCCCTTGCCGGGGCGCAGGATTACGCGCGCCACCGAGCTCTTCCGCCGTCCCGTCGCCTGATACTGAACCGTTTCCGCCATGGTGTCTCTCGCCGCTCCTCTACTTGCCCGCCGTCCGCGTCTTGGTCAGCTTTATCGCCACCGGCCGCTGCGCTTCGTGCGGATGCGCCGCATCGCGGTAAACCTTCAGCTTCGCGCACAGATGCTTGCCCAGCCGCGACTTGGGCAGCATGCCCTCCACCGCCGCCCGAATCACGTCTTCGGGATGCTTCTCCAGCTTCTCGCGCAGCGTGCTCGACTTGAGCCCGCCGGGAAAGCCGGTGAAGTGGTGGTACTCCTTCTGTTCAAACTTCTGGCCGGTGAACTTCACCTTGGCGGCGTTGATCACCACCACGTGCTCGCCGGTGTCCATGAACGGGGTGAAATGGGCGTGCTCTTTGCCGCGCAACAGGCTCGCCACCCGCGACGCCAGCCGGCCCAGAACCTCGTCGCTCGCGTCCACCAAGTACCACTTGGCCTCGACCGTTTTGCTGCTGGGAAAATACGTGCTCATGGACAAAAAACTCCCCAAACTCGAAAACGCTGAACCGCCCCGCAGCACGGCCTGCCTCGGCAGACCGGTTCCGTGCTTCTCCCAGCTTGAAAAGAAAGGAGGAGGTACTAGCGGCGGGACAAGCTCAAATACTAGTGGAAGCGGCCGCTAAAGTCAATGGTCGGCGCCCGGGGCAGGGGCCACCACGTGCCGCGCCACCGCCGGGGGCAGGTTGAGCCGCACGGCGGCACTGTGGTTCGGGTACCGCTCAAGAAATGCCGTGACCACGTCCCCCACGGCATTCAGCCGGGCCCGCTCCCCGGGGTTCTGGACCAATGCCCGCTTCAGGTTCCGGATATAGAGGTACTCAAAGTACGATAGCGTCCCCCCCGGCACCAGCAGGCTCATATAAAGCGCCAGGATCGCCTCGACCTCGGGAGCTGGGAAATTGTTCAGCGGCAGGCCGGAAATAATGTAGTGGAACGGCTCCGCCGACATCGCCCGGGTGATGTCGTCCAGATGCAGCCGGCACCGAACCCCCCGGGCTTCCCCCCCCGCCAGCACGGACCGCAGGTAGGGTTCGAAGGCGGGGTTGATCTCGTAGACATCCAGCGCATCCCCGGCCGCCAGGTTCTCCAGGATGGCGCGGGTAAAGACCCCCGTCCCCGCCCCCACCTCCAGGACCCGCACCGGGCGACGTCCGGTTCGGGCCAGCGGCGCCGTGATCGCCCGTGCCAGCCGTGCGCTGCTCGGCGCCACCGCGCCGGTGTGGTGAAAGTGCTTCCGGAACTGCGAGTAGAAGACGCGGTACCCACTTAAGGGAGAGGGGCCGTTGTGGCGTTGCGCCGTCATGAGGTTGTTTCCAGTATAAGACCGCCGCGCCCGGGTCCTGACATAGCAGAAACGCCTTCCCTCACCCTTTTGAGACAGATTCCGGCCATCCCTCTGTGGCCCTTGGGCTTGCATCTATATGGGATATGGCTGCCACCACCGTCGAGCCGCGCTCCGACCTCATCCGGCTGGAAACTCGCCCGCACGAGCTCATCGCCTCGCACTCCCGCACCGTGCTGGTCTGCGACCGCAACGGCATGGTCTGCCAGCCCCACGACGGTCTGTTTGTGCATGAGACCCGTATGCTGTCGCACTTGAGCTGGCGTATCAACGGCGAGTGCCCATTCACGGTCGAAGCCAGCGCCGTGCGCCAGAACTCGCTGCTGACCTTTGCCATCGCGCGGCCCCGCCGGCTGGTTCGCGGCTATAGCGGCGAACCCGGCAGCGGCGCGGCGCGCGATGCCACCGAGGAGACGATCGAGCTGAGGCTGGCCACGGTGCTCTCCGATGGATTTCACCAGGACGCCGACATCACCAACTACACCATCCAGGAACAGCCGGTCGAGGTCGAGATCACGCTGGAGGCCGACTTTGCCGGTCTGGACGAAGTGTTGCGTGGCCGCCGCGTCCAAAAAGGGCGCCTCGAACGCGTTCTGGAACAGGAAGACGGTGCCGCCATCCTCTCCTGGAGCTACCGCGCCCATCACCGCCGATGCCGGCTGGACCGGGCCCTTCGCCTCGCCTTCCGCGGACTGCCCGCGGAGGCCAAGTGGTCGCGCCACGGCGTGCGGTACAAGCTGCGCCTGCCGCCTGGCGCCACGGCGCATCTGTGCATCGAAGCCTCGCCCCGGGTCGAAGAGCACCAGTTGCATCCGGACCGGGGCTGCTACCGGCTCGAGGCCGTTGATCCCCGCGCAGCCGAGTACCTCGACAGCACCACCGCCTTCGCGCCCCGCCCCCAGCCCCAGACCACGCTGGAGCGCGCGCTCGAACGAGCCCGCTGCGACCTGGTGGACCTGCGCATGAACGATCTGGATCGCCCCGACGCCGCGGGCCGGCCGGGATGGATACCCGCCGCCGGCATCCCCAACTACGTCGCCACCTTCGGGCGCGACGTGCTGACCGCGGCCTGGCAATCCGCCCTGCTGGGCCCCGAGATTCTGCGCGGCGCCCTCCAGGTTCTGCGCGAGATGCAGGGCGATCATGACGACCCCTGGCGCGACGAGGAGCCCGGCAAGATGCTGCACGAGGCCCATACCGGCCCGCTCGCCGTGCTCGACTACAGGCCCCAGGGCCGCTACTACGGGTCGTTCAACACCTCGCCGTTTTACATCATCGTCCTCAGCGAGTTCTACCACTGGACCGGCGACAAGGCGGCGATGCTGCGCTTCCTGCCCGCCGCGCGCGCCGCGCTCGACTGGATGGACCGGTACGGCCACCCCGGCCACCGGCATTTTTACGCTTTCCGGACGCGCTCCTCGCAGGGCGTGAAGAACCAGGGCTGGAAGGACTCCGGCGACGCCCTCATTTACCCCGACGGCAAAATTGTCCCCGACCCGATTGCCGGCGCTCCCATCCAGGGCTTCGCCTACGAAGCCAAGCTGCGCATGGGGGAGTTGCTCTGGGTGGCGGGCGAGCGCGCCCACGCCGCCCGCGTGCTGCACCAGGCGCATGAACTCAAAAAGCGTTTCAATGACACCTTCTGGATGCCGGAGGAGAATTACTTCGCCATGGCGCTCGATCCCAAGGGAAGGCAAGTCCGCTCCATCGGCTCCGACCCCGGCGACGTGCTGGCCACCGGCCTGATCGCGCGCGAGCTGGCCCCGGCGGTGGTCGAGCGCCTCTTCTCTCCCGAGCTGTACTCAGGCTGGGGCGTGCGCACCCTCTCCTCCCGCCACCCGTCCTACAACCCCTACAGCTACCACCGCGGCTCGGTCTGGCCCGCCGAGAATGCCGCCATCGGCGTCGGTCTGCGCCGCTACGGCTTCACCGACCGCCTCGCCCAGCTCACCGCCGCCCAGCTGGCGATCGCCGAACGCTTCCAGTTCGTGCGCCTGCCCGAGGTCATCTGCGGCCACGGCAAATCGGACGCGCAGCCGTTCCCGCCGGTATATCCCAAGGCCTGTTCGCCCCAGGCCTGGTCGGCCGGCGCACCCGTCATCCTGCTCCAGATGCTGCTCGGCCTCTACCCCTATGCCCCGCTGCACACGTTGTTTCTTGACCCGCGGTTGCCCGCGTGGCTCCCCAGCTTCGAACTCGATCGCCTGCGTGTCGGCGATGCCGTGGTGAACCTCAAGTTCCGCCGCACCGCAACCGGCGCCAGCGAGTACGAAGCCGACGTGATCCAGGGCAAGCTCCGCCTCGTGCGTCAGCCCTCGCCCTGGTCGCTCTTCGCCACCCCCACCGAACGCATCGAGGATCTGATCGAGTCCTGGCGCGCGGCCTGATGCCTACTTGCCAATCTCCAGGATGGTGAAGGAACCGGGCACCGCCGGACCGCGTCGGCCGCGGCCGCCGGGCATGGCTGGCGCCATCGCCGGACCGAACTCCTGCGACATGGTGTAGATGTGACCGCTCTTGCGGTCGAGGGTAATGGTGCGCGCGCCATTCATCGTATTGAGGTTCTCTTCGACGGCGAAGCTGGTGGGGCTCGATTCTTTAACGATGGTCAGGGTCCCGTTGCCGTGGGTGCTGAACGCCTCCATGGTGGCGGGGTTGAACACGGCGCCATCCGATCCGCCGGCGAGCGGCAGCTTGGTAAGAATCTTGCCGTCGGTGGCGCTCAGGATGACCATCTGCGGCTGGCTGGCCGGGGGCGGCCCGCCCGCGCCTCGGGCCGGCGCGGGACCGACCGCGCTGCAGGCGGCGAAGAGCACGTGATTCTTCACGTCGAGGGCCAGACCGTTACAGCCGCCGTTGTCGCCAAAGGGATAGTGGGCGACGGTTTTCATCGCCTTCTCGTCCACCACCGCGACGCCGCCGGGCCGATCCTGCATGACCACATAGAGCGTCCCCTTGCCGTCGCCCACGGCCTCTTCCGGCGTACCGCCCAGGTCGATCGTGCCCACCACGTTGCCGGTGCCGGCGTCAATCACCGTGGCGTTTTTGGTCGGGTGACTGAAGATGTAGATGCGGCCGTCGGAGCTGTCCCCATAGATGCCGTCGGGACGGGCCGTCCCCGGGTCGATCTTCTTGATGACCTTCAGGGTCTTGGTATCGAACATGGTGATGGGATTGCTGCTGGAGAACCCGTGGCCGGACTTGGTGTCCACCGCCACGCCCTGGCCGCCAGTGTCGGGAATTTCGCCGATCAGCGCCAGCGTATCCAGGTTGTAGACCGAGATGCGGCCGGGAACCGCGGCCCGGGCGGGCATGGTATCGGTGGCGGGCACGGCGCGCGACCCGTTGCGCGGAATATAGATCCGCCGCCCGGCCACGTCGGCGTAGATGTAGTCCCATCCGCCTTCGCCGCCCACCCGGGCGGTCTTGAGAACTTTATAAGGACCGTCGCTCGATTGCCGGGCGTACAGCGCGCCCGCCACCAAGCCAACGGCAACCGCAAGAATGAGAATACGCAGCGAGGATCGCATCTAGATTGCCTCCCGGCCATGGCCCGTCCCATGCCTGGAGGGATTATAGCCGGAAGCTAGGGGTGAAGCAGCCGAGGGGGTGGGGTGGCAAGTTGGTAGCGCCAGTGGGATTTGAACCCACGATCTTCGCCTTGAGAGGGCGACGTCCTAACCGCTAGACGATGGCGCCACGCGCGGCCTGCCCTTCTACAATACCAAGGCCGGCCCGGGATTGGCAAACCGGCTCAGGGCTTTTGCGCGGTCAGGAGCAGGGCGTAGGCGTGCTCGTCGGGATGCGGATCGGCGGGATCGGGCAAGAACGTCTCCGCCGTGGCGTTCTGCCAGCCGGCGTCGCCGAGCAGGGTGAGGTACTCCTCGGCGCTGCGGAAGTGCACCGGCACCGCCAGCTTCTCCACCCATTCCTGGGCGTTGGGGTTTCCCGGGAACAGGCACAGCAACAAGTACAGCCGTCCGCCGGGGGCCATCACCCGGCGCAGCTCGTCGAGCACCACGCGCTGGTCGGTGTAGTAGTAGAAGCTCTCGATGCTGAGCACGTGGGTGAAGAAGTCGTTGGTCCAGGGGATGCGCTCCGCCGGCGCAGCCACGTAGCGCACGTTGCGCGGGGCGTCCGGGTGCTCCTGGGCCTGCCGGATCATGGCGTCGGAGACGTCCACGCCGACCACCAGGCCGCGCGGGCCCACGCGTGCCGCCAGCAGACGCGCCGCCCATCCGGAACCACAGCCCAGATCGAGGATGCGGTCCCCGGGCTCGATGCCGGCGCCGCCGCCGGGCGGGTGCGCCATGCGCTCCAGCGCCTTCCCGGCGATGGGCAGGTGGTGGCGTTCCATCGAGTCGCCCTTGCCGCGCGCCGCCCACTGGTTGAACTCCTCGCGCAGCTTCTGGTTGGATGGAGTCAGCTCGCTCATGACCGCGGTTATGGCAGCGCCGCCACGAACTCGTCCACGCTGGTGTGGTTCATGGAGCAGAACTTGGGACCGCACATGGAGCAGAAGCGCGCATCCTTGTAGCCGGCCTCGGGCAGGGACTCGTCGTGCAGCGCCTGCGCGGTCGCCGGATCGAGCGCCAGGGCGAACTGCTGCTTCCAGTCGAAGTTTTTGCGCGCCCGCGAGAGCGCGTCGTCCCGGTCGCGCGCCCCGGGACGGTGGCGCGCGATGTCGGCGGCGTGCGCCGCAATGCGGTAGGCGATCAGGCCCTGTTTCACGTCCTCGGCGTTGGGCAGCCCCAGGTGCTCCTTGGGGGTGACGTAGCAGAGCATGGAAGCGCCGTGCCATCCAATCATGGCGGCGCCAATCGCGCTGGTAATGTGGTCGTAGCCGGGGGCGAAGTCGGTCACCAGCGGCCCCAGCGTGTAGAAGGGGGCGGCGTGGCAGAGCTCGACTTCCTTCTCCACCTGGAGTTGGATCTGGTCCATGGGCACGTGGCCGGGACCCTCGATCATGACCTGCACTTCGTGCTCCCAGGCCCGCTGGGTGAGCTCGCCCAGCGTCTTCAGCTCGGCGAACTGGGCGGCGTCGCTGGCGTCGTGCAGCGAGCCCGGGCGCAGGCTGTCGCCCAGCGAGAACGAGACGTCGTACTTGCGGAAGATCTTGCAGATGTCGTCGAAGCAGTCGAATAGCGGGTTCTCGGCGTTGTTCTCCACCATCCACTCGGCCAGGATGGCCCCGCCGCGGCTGACGATGCCGGTGATCCGGTCCTTGGTCAGCGGCAGGTACTCGCGCAGGATGCCGGCGTGGATCGTCATGTAATCCACTCCCTGCTCCGCCTGCGCCTCGATGGTTTCGAGCAGCACGCCGCGGTTCAGGTCGCGGATGCGCTTGACCTTGCTGAGCGCCTCGTACAAGGGCACCGTGCCGATCGGCACCGGGGAATGGCGCAGAATGCCTTCACGGATGCTGGGGATGTCGCCGCCGGTCGAAAGGTCCATCACCGTGTCGGCGCCATAGTGCACGGCCACGTGAAGCTTCTCCAGCTCGGCGTCGTGGTTGCTGGTCAGCGCCGAGTTGCCGATGTTGGCGTTGATCTTGCAGCGCGTGGCCACGCCAATGGCCATGGGCTCGAGTTCGGGATGCCGGATATTGGCCGGAATGATCAGCCGCCCGACGGCCAGCTCGGCGCGGATCTGCTCCGCCTCGACACCCTCGCGCTCGGCCACGAACTGCATTTCCTGCGTCACCTCGCCCTTGCGGGCAAAGTGGAGCTGGGTCATCACGTCGGTTCCGGCGGCCGCCTGGCGGGCGGACCGCTCGGCAATCCATTGATCGCGCACCATGGGTGGAATCTCCCTGCAAAAATTATGGCATGTAGGCGGTTCGCTTGTTGCCATCGGGGGCAAGCTGTAGAATTGCGGAACCTTCATGCCCACCCCCCCTGCAGTCGGCTCGTTCGAAGTGCTGGAACGCCTGGGCGCGGGCGGCATGGGTGTGGTCTACAAGGCGCGGGACCGCAAGCTGAACCGGTTCGTGGCACTGAAGTTCCTGCCGGAGACCGCGAACGATGCGGCGCGGGAGCGGTTTCAGCGGGAGGCGCTGGCCATCGCCGCGCTCAACCACCCGCACATTTGCACCTTATACGAAGCCGGCGAGCACGAGGGCCAGCCCTACCTGGTGATGGAACTGCTCGAGGGGGAGACGCTCAAGGCGCGGATGGCGCGGGGCGCGCTCGATCCCGAACAGTTGCTCGATTGGTCGGTGCAGATCACCGACGCGCTCGATGCCGCCCACCGCCGCGGCGTGCTGCACCGCGATTTGAAGCCGGAAAACATTTGGGTGGCGCCGGGAGGACACATCAAAGTGCTGGACTTCGGTCTGGCCCGGCTGGAGACCGAGGTGTCCGGGGGCGAAGCCACCATGCTGACCTCGCCGGGCGTAGCCATGGGCACGGTGCCATATATGTCGCCCGAGCAGGCGCGGGGGGAAGCGTTGGACGCGCGCAGCGACCTGTTTAGCTTCGGCTCGGTGTTTTACGAGATGGCGAGCGGCAAGCCGGCGTTCCCGGCGAAGACCGCCGCCGACTCGGTAGCGGCGGTGCTGCGCGGCCACCCGCCCAAGCTGAGCGAGGTGCGTCCGGAACTCCCGCCAATGATCGGCGAGGTGGCGGAGCGGTGCCTGGAGAAAGACCCCGACCTGCGCTACCAGTCGGCCGCCGACCTGCGCGGCGAGCTCAAGCGGCTCAAGCGGGAAAGCTCGACCGCGTCGGGCTCGGCCGTCGGTGTAGCCGCGCTACCCGCGCCTGGCAAACGCCCGGCGTGGTTGTGGCCGGCGGCGGCGATGATCGCAATCGCCGCCGCCGGTGTGGGCTGGTGGCGGCTGCGGCCGGTGGCACCCGTCGCGCCGGTGCATCTCCAGATGCAGCAGATCACCTTCAGCGGGCAGGTGCAGGATGCGGTCATTTCCCCCGACGGCAAGTTCCTGGCCCATATCGAGAACGGTCCGCAGGGGACCTCGCTGCATCTGCTGTCGATCGCCAGCGGCAGCGACGTCGAGATCCGCCCGCCGGCGCCCGGTTGCTGCCAGGCGCCGTCGTTCTCACGCGACGGGAGCCAGGTCTACTTCCTGGAGAATCAGCAGATCAAGGCGATCCCGGTGCTCGGCGGCGCGGTGCGGGTCATCGTGAACCACGCCTGTAGCGGCGCCGGCTTCTCGCCGGACGGCAGCCAGATCGCCTACTTGAACGCGTACGCCCCGATCCAGCGCCTGGAGGTGGCGCGGGCCGACGGCTCGCAGGCGCGGGTGCTGCACCAGTTGCCGGCCGGCCGGGGCTACTTTTCGCAGTGCTGGATCAGCATCATCGGCCAGCCGACTCACTCCCCGGCCTGGTCGCCGGACGGGCGGTGGATCGCGGCGTCGTCCTCGCCCGCCAACGGCGACGGCAGTTTGGACCTGGTCAGCGTGGCGGACGGCGGTTCGCACACGTTGGGACCGGCGCTCACCGATACAACTTCCGATGTGAACTGGCTACCGGACGGGAGCGGGTTGGTGTTCGCGGCCGCGATCCCCGGCACGGCCGCCTCGCAGGTTTGGGAGGTGGCCTATCCCAGCGGCCGCCTCACGCAGCTGACCAACGACTTGCAAGGGTACAGCCAGGCGAGCCTGGCCGGCACGGGGCAACTGGCGCTGATCCACGCCGCGCCGCAGGCGTCGCTCTGGGCGCAGACCAAAGCCGGCGGCGAGTTTCAACAAATCCCGGGCGGCGGCGCCGATCAGGACGGCATTGCCGGGGTGTCGTGGACGCCGGACGGCGGCTTGGTCAGCTTCCGCAACCTGGGCGGACAGTGGCAGTTGTGGATCGAGAACCGCGACGGCAGCGGGGCGCGCAAGGTCCCGGTCTCGCCCATGCCGGACGGCCCCTACGATCCGCGCATGGCGTCGAACGGGCAGATCGTGTTCGGCTCGAACGGCACCGATTCCACGGTGTGGCGCGTCAACGGTGATGGCAGCGCGCTGACCGAGATATGTCCGGCCAGCAAGCTCACCAGAGACTCTGGACGGTGCCGCTCAGCGGGGGAACGCCGCATGAGGTTGCGGCCACCGAGCTCTATACCAACTTCGTTCTGGGGCTGCCCGGCCAGACGCGCGTGATGGCGCTGAGCACCCAGGGCAATGAGGGCACCGTGGTCGAGCTTGGACCGGATGGCTCGCAGGTGGTGGTGAAACCCCGCGGGTACCGCGGCCGGTACGGTCAGCCGCACGCGATGACGCCCGACGGCAAGGCCCTGGTTTCGGTGGTGACCGAGGGCAATATCGGCAACCTGTGGGGCTCGCCGCTGGACGGGGGCCCGGTGTTTCCGATCACGCACTTCACCGATTTACTCTTGGCCAACTTCGCCTACGCCCGGGATGGCCGCCTGGCGGTGAGCCGCGGGAGCCAGAACAGCGACGCGGTGGTGGCGACCGGGCTGAATGTGGGACATCCGTGACGTTGCCCGGCGTTGATGGGCGCGGGCCCCAGCGCGGCTGCGCCGCGCGCCCCGCTTCTGCTCGCACCGGCATGGGGACCCCGGAGCCCCATGCCGGTGCTGCGCTCGCGGGGACCGCGCCTGCATTGCTTGCCGGGGG